>NZ_CP035310.1:2537500-2746849 GCF_004114695.1 Erythrobacter sp. HKB08 | reverse complement strand
CCGGGGGGGTTGGTAACCCTCCCAACTGCCGCCACGGCACCCCTGCATCGGGGCTGGTTCAAGCCCTTTGGGTCAAAAAAACAATCCGGCTCGGCTGTCGCGGTGCCCCCCCCCCCCCCCCCCCCAAGAAATCAGAACGTCTTGATGATGGCCGAGAAATCGAGCTGTCCGTTGCCTGCGCCGTTGAAGTCCTCGTAAATCGAGGCTGCGCGCGCACCCATGGGAACGGCTGCATCGGCATTGTCCGCCGCTTCCATCGCGAGGCGAAGGTCCTTCAGCATCAGCGCGGTGGCGAAACCGCCCTGGTAGTCGTTGTCCGACGGGCTCTGCGGGCCGACGCCCGGGACGGGGCAATAGCTCGTCATCGACCAGTTCTGGCCCGAGCTCACTGACGAAATGTCGTAGAAGGTCTGCGCATCGAGGCCGAGCTTCTCCGCCATTTTGAATGCCTCGCAGGTACCAATCATGTGGATCGCGAGGAGCATGTTGTTGCAGATTTTCGCCGCCTGGCCATTGCCCGCGTCGCCTGCATGGATCACGGCCTTGCCCATCGCTTCGAGGATCGGCTTCGCGCGCGAGAACGCGCTGTCCGTCCCGCCGACCATAAAGGTCAGCGTGCCCGCGTTGGCCGCTGCGATACCGCCCGAAACCGGCGCGTCGACCATTTCGTAGCCCGAACTCTTGGCTGCCGAGATAACCTCGCGCGCGGTTGCGACGTCGATGGTCGAGCAGTCTAGGAGGATGGTACCTTCAGGCGCCTTGCCGATGACGTCGCTGGTGTAGACCGACTTCACGATCTGGCCGTTCGGCAGCATCGAGACGACCGCTTCCACGCCGTCGCAAGCCTCGGCCGCGCTGGTGAAGGTTTCGCAGCCGTTGTCCCGGGCCGCGGCAAGCGCGTCTTCGCTGAGGTCGAAGGCGCGCACCGAGTGGCCGGCCTTCACGAGATTGGCGGCCATGCCGCCGCCCATGTTGCCGAGGCCGATGAATGCGATTTTCATGGTCTTTTCCTCTCCCGGCAGGCCTTAGCGGCCCTTCCAGTTGCCTTCGCGCTTTTCGATGAAGGCTTCCATGCCTTCCTTCTTGTCCTCGCTCGCGGTGAGGATCTGGAAGATGCGGCGCTCCATGATAAGGCCCTGGTCGAGCGAGCTTTCGAAAGCGGCGTTGACCATTTCCTTGTTCGCGATCGCGGCCATCGGCGGCATCGCGGCGATGGTGGCGGCGGTCTTGAGAGCTTCGTCGAGGAGCTGCTCATGCGGCACGACGCGCGCGACGAGATTGCTGCGCTCGGCTTCCTCCGCGCCCATCATCCGGCCGGTGAGGCACATCTCCATCGCCTTCGACTTGCCGATCGCGCGGGTGAGGCGCTGGCTGCCGCCCATGCCAGGGGCTACGCCGAGCTTGATCTCGGGCTGGCCGAACTTCGCGTTCTCGCTGGCGATGATGAAGTCCGCCATCATCGCGAGCTCGCACCCGCCGCCCAGTGCAAAGCCGTTGACCGCGGCGATCCACGGCTTGCGGGTCTTCTTGACGATCTCGCTCGTCCAGGGCGCGAAGAAATCGTCGAGATAGAAGTCGGCGGCCGCCTTCTCGCTCATCTCCTTGATATCCGCGCCGGCGGCGAAGGCCTTGTCGCCCGAACCGGTCAGCACCGCGCACAGCTGGCTGCTGTCGGCTTGGTAGGCAGCGAAAGCGTCGATCAGTTCCTCGAGCACTTTGGAATTGAGCGCATTGAGCGCCTGCGGGCGGTTGAGGGTGATCAGGGTGACAGCGTCGCGCTGTTCGACGGTGATGGTTTCGTAGTCGGTCATGAACCTTCCTTCGTCATTCCCGCGGAAGCGGGAATCTAGGGTAACATATTGCTCCGCCGCTCTGGATCCCCGCCTTTGCGGGGATGACGGTATCTAGCCTCCGAGCGGCTTCCATTCCTCATTGTCCGGCAGGGGCGCGAAGATTGCGTCGAGCAATTCGTCGGTCACGCCTTCGGGGGTGGCCGGGTCCCATTTCGGGTCGTTGGTCTTGTCGACGATCACCGCGCGCACGCCCTCGGCGAAATCGGGGCGGGTCAACACGCGGCTGGCGATGCGGTATTCCATGCGCATGTTATCGGCGAAATCGTCGAGCTTCGCGCTTTCCGCGAGCTGGCGCAGCGCGACCTTGCAGGTCTGCGGGCTCTTGGTGCCGAGCGTATCGCGCTCCTTGGTAGCCCAGTCGCTTCCGTTGTTCTCGGCATCGGCTTCGAGCGATGCGAGGATGTCCTCGTAGCTGTCGGAGGCGAAGTGCTTGATGATCTTGTCGGCGTTTTCCTCGATCCGCGCCTTGGGCGGAGAGCCTGGCATTTCCGACAGCACGCCGGAGATACGGTCGGGCTTTTCGATAATGCGCGACTTCGCTTCGGCGACCATTTCGGCCGGTAGGTAGTGCGTCGCGATCCCTGCCCAGAGGCATTCCGCCCCGTCGAGCCGCGCGCCCGTCAGCGCAAGAAACTGGCCGAGCCGCCCGCCGAGGCGCGACAGGTACCAGCCACCGCCCACGTCGGGAAACAGGCCGATGCCCGTTTCCGGCATGGCGAAACGCGTGTTCTCGGTCGCGACGCGGTACTTGCACGGCAGGGCGATGCCCACGCCGCCGCCCATGGTGATGCCGTCCATGAAAGCCACGATCGGCTTTTCATAGGTGAACATCTGGTGGTTCAGCTGGTACTCGTCATGGAAGAATTTCCGGCCGCTCGTGCCGCCGTCGTTGAGCGCCGAATTGCGCAGGAAGGCGATGTCGCCGCCGGCGCAGAAGCCGCGCCCTTCGGCATGGTCGAGGATCACGGCTTCGACTTCGTCATCGTCGGCCCATTCGGTGAGCGCGGCGCTCATCGCGTGGCACATGTCGAGCGTCAGCGCGTGCAGCGCCTTGGGGCGGTTCAGCGAGATGTGACCCACGCGGCCATGCTTGTGGATCAGAACGTCTTCACTCGTCATTGCGCTTATCCCTGTCGCAGCAGATCGCGTCCGACGATCATGCGCATAACCTGGTTGGTCCCTTCGAGGATCGAATGCACGCGCAAATCGCGCCAGAAACGTTCGATCGGGTAGTCCTTGAGATAGCCGTAACCGCCGAACAGCTGCAGCGCGTCGTTGACGACCTTGCTGCCGTTGTCGGTCGCGAGCCGCTTGGCCATGGCGGAGAAGCGCGACTTGTCTGGCGCGTTGTCGGTCACCTTGGCGGCGGCGAGATAGAGCAGCGCGCGCGCCGCCTCCAGATCGGTCGCCATGTCGGCGAGCATGAACTGGGTGTTCTGGAAATCGGCCACCGGCGTATCGAACTGCTTGCGATCCTTGGAGTAGGCGATCGCCTCGTCGAGGCAGCGCTGCGCACCGCCGAGCGAGCAGGCACCGATGTTGAGACGCCCGCCGTCGAGGCCCATCATGGCAAAGCGGAAGCCTTCGCCTTCATCGCCCACGCGGTTCTCTACCGGCACGCGCGCATCCTCGAAAATGACCTGCGCAGTCGGGCTGGCATTCCAGCCGAGCTTCTTCTCCGGCGCGCCGAAGCTGACGCCGGGCGTGTCCTTGTCGATGACGAGGCAGGTGATGCCCTTGGTCTTGTGCTCGCCGGTGCGGACCATGGTGACATAGACGTCGTTCACGCCGCCGCCCGAGATGAACTGCTTGGTGCCGTTGAGGACGTAGTGGTCGCCGTCCCGTTTCGCGCTGGTCTTGAGGCCCGCCGCGTCCGAGCCGCTGCCCGGTTCGGTGAGGCAGTAGCTCGCGATCTCGTCCATCGTCACGAGGCCGGGAAGGTATTTCTCCTTCACTTCCTTGCCGCCGAAGGTGTCGATCATCCATGCGGCCATGTTGTGGATCGAGATGAAGGCGCTGGTCGTCGGGCAGCCATAGGCCATGGCTTCCATGATGAGCGCCGCCTCGAGCCGGCCAAGGCCGATGCCGCCGCTTTCTTCGGACACGTAGATCGCGCCGAAACCGAGTTCGGCGGTGCGCTTGATCACATCCTTGGGGAAGTGGTGCGTCTCGTCCCATTCGCCTGCGAAAGGCGTGATGTTGTCGGCAGTGAAACGCTGCGCCATCTCCTGGATGGCGAGCTGGTCTTCGGTAAGCTGGAATTGTCCTGTCATGCGCAGCGCTCTAGCGCCGCAAAATCGTCGAGGGAAGGGGGCGCACGCCGCTTCGCCCGCTAGTCGGGCAGGACCGCTTCCGCCTCGATCTCGACCTTCCATTCGCGGCGGCACAGCCACGCGGCGCCGACCATGGTCGCAGCAGGCGCCGCGTCGCCGAAGAAGCGGGCGTGGACCGCGCCCACGGCTTGCTGGTCCTCGAAGTCGGTCAGGAACATGCGGGTGCGCACCACATCCGCCGCGGTGCCGCCGAGCTGCTCGATCGCGCGGACTATCAGCGTGCAGCAACGTGCCGCCTGCGCCGCGGCATCGCCCGGCGTGGTAGTGCCGTCATCCTCGATCGGGCCGGTCCCGGCGACCGTTATCCGGTTCCCGACGCGAACCGCCCGGCTGAAGCCGAATTCCTTCTCGAACGGCGAGCCGGATGTCGCGTGGCGGCGTTCGCTCACCCGCAGGTGATCCGCTCGATCACGAAACCCATGTCGTAGGTGACACGAACCCGCTCCGGCCGGTAGTCCATCGTCACTGCCTGGTCGGGGCCGACCCACTGGAAGATGCTTGCGCCGGTGCGGGCCTGGATGGCTGCTCCGAGCGCTGCGGTCGCTTTCTGGCCGACGAACTCCGCGGTGTTGTCCGCATTGCAGGTTCCGGCGCTGGCCGGCGGCGCGACAGGCTCAGCCCCTCCGCCGTTACCGGCACAGGCTGCGAGCAGGATCGGGGTCGCAATGATCGCGGGGATACGCATTTCGCTCTCCTTCAGGGTCTAACCGTCACACCGTTTGCGCGGATATTCGTCGGGCGACTTCGGCGCCGAACCGTCGGTAACATGCAGCCGCTCGCCATTGTCGACCAGCGAGAGCCGCAGGGCCTGGGTCCAGGTTTCCCCTTCGCCTTCCATGTCGAGCGCGACGATCGCATCGCCGTTCTCGATGCTCGTACCGGTGACGGTGCCGAGGGATTCATAGAATGCGATCCGCTGGCCCTCGATCTCCATCCGCATGTCGGATGCCGGATCGCAGGTGCCTTTCTCGTAGTCCCATACGCCCTGGTAGCGCGTCGGGATCGCAACGGCGGTGACACTGTCCGGCGCGGGATCGGCAAGCGACTGGTCGCCGGCATCGGTGGTCGCCGCATCGCCAGCGCCATCCTCGACGACTTCGGTTTCGACCGGAGCCTCGGCATCGGGCGAGCAGGCGGCAAGGGCCACGGCGGGAAGGAACAGCAGGAATGCGCGCATCAGATCACCTCGAGCAGCGTTTCATCGCGATCCCGCTATGGCCGGGACCTACCAGCGTCAGGCTATTATGATTTTCTCCGATAGCAAAGCCACGGCGTGCCGGGGCTCGCTCCCGATACACCGAGCGCCAGGTGCACGCCCCGGAAAATATCACCCCATCGTCGGAATGACGAAGGCGTTGGAGCCGTCGCCGCCGCCATCGGGCCAGCGCTGGGTGACCTTCTTGGTCTTGGTCCAGAAGCGCAGGCCTTCCATGCCGTACTGGTCGATGTCGCCGAAGCCCGAACGCTTCCAGCCGCCGAAGCTGTGGTAGCTCACCGGCACCGGGATCGGCACGTTGATGCCGACCATGCCGACGTTCACACGGTTGGCGAATTCGCGTGCGGCGTGGCCGTTGCGGGTGAAGATCGCGACGCCGTTGCCGTACTGGTGCTCGCTCGGCAGGCGCACGGCTTCCTCGAAATCCTTCGCGCGCACGATCTGCAGGACCGGGCCGAAGATTTCTTCTTGGTAGCTTTCCATCTTGGTGGTGACGCGGTCGAGCAGGGTCGGGCCGACGAAGAAGCCCTTCTCGTAGCCCTGCAGCGTGAAACCGCGACCGTCGATCACGACTTCGGCGCCTTCCTTTTCGGCGGTGTCGATCCAGCCTTCGACGCGCGCCTTGTGCTCGGGCGTGACGACCGGGCCATAGTGCGCTTCGGGGTCGTTGGAGACGCCGACGCGCAGGGCGTTGATCGCCGGGATCAGCTTTTCTCGCAGCTTGTCGGCGGTTTCCTCGCCGACCGGCACGACGACCGGCAATGCCATGCAGCGCTCGCCGGCAGAGCCGAATGCAGCACCGGCGAGGTCGTTGACCACCTGGTCTAGATCGGCGTCGGGCATGACGATGCCGTGGTTCTTCGCGCCGCCGAAAGCCTGCACGCGCTTCGCATTCGCCGTGCCGCGCGAGTAGATGTACTGCGCGATATCGGACGAACCGACGAAGCTGATCGCCGGGATATCGGGGTGGTCGAGGATGGCATCGACCATTTCTTTGTCGCCGTGGACGACCTGCAGCAGCCCCTCGGGCGCGCCGGCTTCGACGAACAGTTCCGCAAGGCGCACCGGCACGCTCGGGTCGCGCTCGGACGGCTTGAGGATGAAGGCATTGCCGGCGGCAATTGCCATGCCGAACATCCACATCGGGATCATGGCGGGGAAGTTGAACGGGGTGATGCCAGCCCCGATGCCGAGCGGCTGGCGCATCGAATAGACATCGATGCCCGGGCCTGCGCCCTGCGTGTATTCGCCCTTCAGTGCCTGCGGGATGCCGCAGGCGAACTCGATCACTTCAAGGCCGCGCTGCACGTCGCCATGCGCGTCTTCGACGACCTTGCCGTGCTCGCTCGACAGCAGTTCGGCGAGCTCCTGCTTGTGCTCTTCGACGAGGCGCTTGAATTCGAACATCACGCGCGCACGCTTTTGCGGATTGGTCGCCGCCCATTTGGGCTGGACCTTCTTCGCTTCGGCCACCGCCTTTTCGAGCAGCGCGGCATCGCCGAGGCCGACTTCCGCCTGAACCTCGCCGGTCGAGGGGTTCCAAATCTTGTGAGTGCGAGCAGCCGAACCGCCGGCGCCGCCGACAATGAAGTGATCAACCTGGCGCATGAATATTCCTCTCCGCTATGCGAATCTTGTTCGGGCCACCCTAGGCCTTTGTCCCCGCCGCGCCAACCGATAGTCGCAACGCCGGCGGGCGAGCCGCCACGCAATCGCGATTGACCGTATGGCGGCGATCCGGCAAAGGCGCGTCTGCGCTGCGGGTGTAGCTCAATGGTAGAGCAGCAGCTTCCCAAGCTGACGACGAGGGTTCGATTCCCATCACCCGCTCCAGGCCTTCGCGCCCGTGGTTAGAGCGTCCCGACCTTTCGCAAATGATACTCCGAATTGCCCAGCAGGGCATCGTTTGCCAGCACACGCTTGTGCAGGTGGCTGATGCTTAACTCGTCGGTCATGCCGACGCCGCCGTGGGTCTGGATCGCGCTTTCGCCGACCAGCCTGCCGAGCTTACCGACCTGCCCTTTGAGGATCGCGATGTCCTTTGCCCCTGCCTGTCCGGCATCGAGCAGGGCGGTCGTGTAGAGCAGCGTCGCGCGCGCCTTGGTGTAAGCCATCTTCATGTCGGCAAGGCGGTGGGCGATCGACTGGAAACTGCCGATCGGCACGCCGAACTGCTTGCGGGTCATTGCGTATTCGCCGGTCTGCGAGAGCAGCGCGCCCATCGCGCCGACGCTTTCTGCGCATAGCGCGAGGATTGCGCGGTCGAGGATCGGGCGAAGGGCCGATGCAGCGTTTTCGAGCACCAGCGCGTCTTCGCCAAGCTGCACATTGTCGAAGGCGACGTTGGCCGCCCGGCGACCGTCGATCGTGGTGTAGCCGGTGATGGAAACGCCCTGCGCGGCCGGATCGACGAGCAGGAGCGCAAGGCCATCGTCGTCGCCAGCTTCGCCCGAGGTTCGCGCCACGACGACGAGCACGTCGGCATCGCCGCCTGCGAGCACCATGCGCTTCTCACCGCTCAGGCTGAATCCGCCATCCGCACGCTCGGCGCGCATTGCGACCAGCGACGGATCGGGCGTCCCATTGCCTTCCTCGTAGGCGAGGGCAGCGATCGCCTCGCCGCCCATGACTTTTTCGAGCCATTGCGAAGACACGTCGCTCTCGCCCGTAGCCAGTGCCGCGCCGCCGAGCATCACGCTCGCGAGATAGGGCTCGGCAAGAAGGTGCGCGCCGAATGGTTCGGCGATGGCGACCAGTTCCGCCATGCCGCCGCCGAGGCCGCCGCTGTCCTCGTCGAAAGGCAGGGCGAGCAGGCCGAGCTCGGCGAACTGCGCCCAGGCTTCGCGCGACCAGCCATCGTCCGAGCCGACGATCGCGCGGCGTTTGTCGAAGTCGTAGTTCTTGAGGAGATAGGCCGAGACGCTGTCGCGCAGCATCTGCTGTTCGTCGGAGAAGGTGAAATCCATATCCTTAGCCCTCCCGTCCGACGGTGCGGGCGATCAGGTCGCGCTGCACTTCGTTGCTGCCGGCGTAGATCGTGGTCGCGCGGCTGTTGAGGTAATAGGGCATGGCGACGAGATCGAGGTCGCTCGCCAGCGGCTCGACATTGGCCCCGACGCGCAATGCCTCCTTCTGGACCGGCAGGCCTTCCGTGCCAGAGACCTGCGTCATCATGACGCTGACGCGCTGGGTCAGCTCTGAATTGAGCGTCTTGTTCATCGAGGGGTAGGATGGGTCCGCCGCGATCGGGTGGCCGCTGACCGCGAGCTTTTCGAAATGCTCGAAGCTCGCGATGTCGGCCTCCAGCTCGCCCATGTCGCGCAGGAACACCGGGTCTTCGGCGAGCATGGTGCCGAAACCGCTCGGCGTCGTCTTTGCCGCGTCGCGGATGCGTTCGAGGCCGCGTTTCAACGTCGGGCTCTGCGCCCCGCCGCCGCGTTCGTGCTTGAGCAGGTGCTTGGCGACCGACCAGCCGTCGTTCTCCGCACCCACGCGGCCCGATTGCGGCACGCGCACGTCCTCGAAGAAGACCTCGCATTGCTCCGGGAAACCGTCGAGACCGATGATCGGCCGCACGGTCATGCCGGGATAGTCCATCCGGTCGAGCAGGAGGAAAGTGATGCCCTGCTGCTTCTTGCCCGAATTGTCGGTGCGCACGAGCATGAACATGCGGTTCGCGTGATGCGCGTAGGTGGTCCAGATCTTCGAGCCGTTGATGATGTAGTCGTCGCCATCCGGCTCGGCGCGGCACTGGAGCGAGGCGAGGTCGGAGCCGGAATTCGGTTCCGAATAACCCTGCGCCCAGAAATCTTCGCCCTTGAGGATGCCGGGCAGGTACTTCGCTTTCTGTTCGTCGGTGCCGATATCGATCAGGAGCGGGCCGACCATCCCGATGCCCTGCGGCAGCAGCGGCGGGAGGTCGCGCTTGCGGTACTCTTCGGCGAAGATGTACTTCTGCTCGACCGACCAGCCGGTGCCGCCATGTTCGACCGGCCAGTGCGGTGCGGCCCAGCCCTTTTCGTAGAGGATGCGGTGCCATTCCATCACCTGGTCGAAGGGCGCGAAGACGCTCGTCAGCTTGCGGCCCGCCTCGCGGATCGCGGGACTGGGTGCGGTGTCGAGAAACGCGCACACTTCCGCGCGGAAGGCCTCCAGCTCGGGGCCGAATTCGATATTCATTGCTGGTCCTCTCAGTCAGCCGCTTCGCGCAGGCTCTCCATGTCGATGACGAAGCGGTATTTGACGTCGCTCGCCTCCATCCGGTCGTAGGCTTCGTTGACCTCTTCCATCCGGATCATCTCGATATCGGGGGTGATGCCTTTCTCGGCGCAGAAATCGAGCATTTCCTGCGTTTCCGCGATACCGCCGATGCCGCTCCCGGTCAGGATCTTGCGGCCGAGCAGCAGGCCGGTGTGCAATTCGGGCATCATGTCGATCATGCCGACCAGCACCTGCGCCCCATCGACCTTCAAAAGGTGCAGGTAGGGCGCGACATTGTGCCGCACGGGAATGGTGTTGAGCACGAGGTCGAAATAGCCGGTTTTCGCCTTCATCGCCTCCTTGTCGGTGGTGATGAGGAAGTCGTGCGCGCCCAGCGCTTTTGCGTCCTCGCGCTTGCTTTCGCTGCGGCTGAGCACCGTTACTTCCGCGCCCATGGCGACGGCGAACTTAACGCCCATGTGGCCGAGCCCGCCAAGCCCTGCGACCGCGACCTTGCTACCCGGGCCGACGTCCCAGTTGCGCAAAGGGGAGTAGGAGGTGATACCGGCGCACAGCAACGGTGCGGCATCGGCCATGCTCAGCGCCTCGGGCACTTTGAGGACGAATTCGTCGCGGCACACGATGCGGTCGGAATAGCCGCCCTGCGTCTTGCTGCCGTCGTGCTTGTCGATCCCGCCATAGGTGCCGACCATGCCGCGCTGGCAGTATTGCTCGAGCCCCTGCTTGCAATTGTCGCACTGCTTGCAGGCATCGACCATGCAGCCGATCGCCACGCGGTCGCCGACCTTGTGCCGGGTGACGCCATCGCCGACTGCCGCGACCACTCCGGTAATCTCGTGTCCGGGCACGATCGGGTAAGTAGTCCTCCCCCAGTCGTTGCGCGCGGTATGGAGGTCCGAGTGGCAGATGCCGCAATGGGTAATGTCGATCAGGACATCGTCGTCGCGCAGGCCCCGGCGCGTGAAATCGAATGGAGCAAGGCCGCTCTCGGGCGAGGTCGCGGCATAACCCTTGGTCGGGTATTCGTTTGTCTGGGTCGTCATATCCGGGTTCCTACTTCGGCGGCATGCGAATTGCGCCGTCGAGGCGGAACTGGTGCCCGTTGATATAGCCGTTGCGCGCCACTTCGAGGACGAGCGAAGCGAACTCCTCCGGATGGCCGAGGCGTTTCGGGAAAGGGACGCTGGCGTTGAGCTGGTCCCACATCTGCGGGTTGCGATCCTTCATCCCGAGCATCAGAGGGGTCGCGAAAATACCGGGCATGATCGAGTTCACCCTTATGCCGATATCCATCAGGTCGCGGGCCATCGGCAGGACGAGGCCGTTCACCCCCGACTTGCAGCTGCCGTAGATGACTTGGCCGATCTGCCCGTCCTGCGCCGCGACGCTGGCGGTCAGGATGATCGCCCCGCGCTCGCCGTCCTCGGTAATCGGGTCGCTGTTCGCCATGCCGAGCGCCGAGATCGAGGCGACGCGGTAGCTGGCAATGAGGATGCCTTCCGCGCCGAACGCGTAATCCTCGGTCGCAAGCCGCTTGTAGCAGTTGTTTTCCTTGTCCCACCCGAGCGTCTTGCCGCGCTTGCTCGCCATGGCGCAGTGCAGGGTGAGGCGTTCCTGCCCGTTCGCGGCGCGGGCGGCGGCGAAGCCGTCCTGCACCGACTGCTCGTCCATGATGTTCACGTGATGGAACGTGCCGCCGATCTCCGCCGCGGTTTCCTCGCCCGCTTCGTCGTTGATATCGAAGATCGCAACCTTGAAGCCCGCTTCGGCCAGTGCGCGCGCACTCGCCTGACCCAGCCCCGAAGCGCCGCCGGTTATTACCGCTGCATGCCCTTGCGAGAAATCCATCGTCCTCTCCTCACTTGTTTTGCCGTGACTGCTAGCGCAAAGCTCGGGCGTTGTCATTGCGTTCGGCACATGGCGCTATCGAGGGGCGAGGGGCCAGCACATGTCCGCATTCCTGTTCGCAATGGTCGCGGTTTTCGCCCTGTCGCTGGGCGGGCGCGACCAGATGCGCGTCGCGATTCTCGCCGACCGGCTGGGGCGCTCGTGGGGACTACTCGTAGCCGGATGCCTGACAGCCATCGCGACGGCGGCGATCATGGCCTTCGCTGGTGCTGGTATCGCGGAGATATTGCCGCCTGCGGGCAAGCAGATGCTGGTGGCCTTCGCGCTTATCGCATCGGCTTTCGAGCTACTCCTGCCGGTGCGTATCCGCGTTCCGGCAGAGCCGACCCGCTCGCTCGGGGCGATGACGATCATATTGTTCGTCGCGCAAATCGCCGATGCCGGGCGCTTTGTGGTCTTTGCGCTGGCAGCACTCTACCCCCACTTCGAACTGACCGGCGCAGGCGGGGCTTTGGGCGGGTGCCTGGCGATACTCCTTGGCTGGCGCATGGCAGGAAATCTGGCGGAACGGCCATGGCGTGCAGTCCGCATCGCGCTCGCTGTCGTTCTGGCGATTGCGGGCGCAATAATCGGTTTGTCCGTCAGAGGATTGCTATAATAATCGATAAAGCCGATTAAGCCGACCGCCATTGTCCCTGAAACCGGAGGCCTGTCCGACCGTTGGTTGGGCAAGACAGATATCCGAAAAAGGGGAAACGAAATGGCCAATTCCGGCGATAATGCAAAAACCGCTCTCGTGGGCGAACTCAACGGCCTGCTGGCCGACCATCTCGCGCTGTTCTTCAAGACGAAGAACTTCCACTGGCACGTGGCAGGTCCGCGCTTTCGCGACCTTCACCTGATGTTCGACGAGCAGGCGATCGAAATCCGCGACCAGATCGACGTGATTGGCGAGCGTGTTCGCAAGCTCGACGATTACACGCTGACCTCGATCGGTTCGGTCGCCAAGCACACCCAGGTCAAGGACCAGGACGATGTGACGCTGACGGCGGAAGACATGGTCCGCGAGCTGCGTGACGACAACGCAGCCATGGTGAAGCGCCTGAAGGGCATGAAGGAACTCGCCGAGCAGGCGGGCGACAATGCCACCGACGGCCTGCTCGACGACTGGACCGACATGGCCGAGGAGCGTGTCTGGTTCCTCAACCAGACGCTCAAGTAAGTTGCACAGCAATCAGCGAAAAACCCGCCGGCGGCCTTTGCCCCGGCGGGTTTTTTGTTATGGCTGCGTGCGATGGAAAATCTCACGATACACGAGGGCGCCGACGCGGCTGCAATCGCCGGCTGGATTGCGCAGCGGCTGGCCAAGGCGCTCGGCGAAACCGAAGGGCCGGTGGCGATCACCGTGCCCGGCGGCTCGACCCCGTTCCCGATCTTCGAAGAACTGGTGAAACACGATCTCGACTTTGCGCGCCTGCTCGTCTGGCCGGGCGACGACCGGATCGTCCCCGAGGACCACTCGGCGAGCAATACCGGCAAGATCCGCGCCCTGTTCGAACCGGTCGGGGCAGAGGTCGTGACGCTCACCATCATGGAGCAGGTGCCGCATTTCGCGCTCGCATGGCTCGGCATGGGCGGGGACGGGCACATCGCCTCGCTCTTCCCGAATACCGACCCGCAGGTCGACGATCCGGCACCGATCAAACGGCTGACGCCCGATCCGCTGCCGCCCGAAGCGCCGTTCGACCGCGTGACACTGACCATGCCCTCGCTGCTCGACAGCGATGAGGTGCTGTTCGTCATTCGCGGCAACGACAAGCGCGCGGTGTTCGACAAGGCGGCGCGCGGCGAGCACGACCTGCCGATCACGCGCTTTCTCGGTGCGGCGAGCCAGCCCGTCACATGCTTCGCCTGATCCCTGCTCCCGTGCAGCGGGCTCTGATGCCGCTGGCGCATCGGGTCCGGCAGATTATCTGGCAGATCACCAAGCCGGAACTGACCGGTGTCGCCGTCATCGCGCTCGACCTGTCGAACCAGCTGCTGCTTGTACGGCACAGCTACGGACCGGAAGGCTGGGCAGTGCCGAGCGGTGGGGTGAAATCCGGCGAGGACGTGCTTGCGACAGCGCGGCGCGAATTGCTCGAAGAGACGGGCTGCGAAGCCGGGAACCTGACCGAGCTCGGCGTGCAGGTCGAAAACCTTTCCGGTGCGACCAATAGCGTGCACGTCTTTTCGGGGCGGGTGTCCGGACAACCGCGACCCGACGGGCGCGAGACGATCGAGGCGCGCTTCTTCCCGACCCATTCGCTGCCCGAGCCACTTCTTCCTGCAACCCGGCGGCGGCTTGCGCTATGGCGCGAGGCGCAGAAGTAGGCTCACAGCAGCGATAGCTGGGCATCGTTGCGGGGCCGTTCTTCCTGCTCGCCGCGATCGAGGTTCGACAGGGTCAGCCCCATCAGGCGGATCGGCAGCGGGAGGGGCAGGAGCTCTTCGAGCAGCGCATGCCCGATCGCTGCGAATTCCGCCTTGTCCGCGACGTTGTGCGACAGCGAGCGTGCGCGGGTGACGATCTGGAAGTCGGTGTATTTCATCTTGAGGGTGACCGTGCGCCCCTTCGCCTCGGCCCGCTCGATCCGCTCCCAGACGATGTCGACGATATTGCCCAGCGTTTCGCGCAGCGCCGGGCCGCTCGAAATATCCTCGCTGAAAGTGCGCTCGCCGCCGACCGACTTGCGGATGCGGTTGGGGCGCACCGGGCGCAGGTCGATGCCGCGCGCTGCGCGGTAGAGATAGTCTGCAAAGCTGCCGAAATTGGCACGCAGGAACGCGATATCCTTCTCCGCGAGGTCCGCGCCGGTTTCGATGCCTAGCTTCGCCATTTTCTCTGCGCCCTTGGGCCCAACGCCGTGGAAGCGGCGGATCGGGAGCGATTGGACGAATCGCGCACCCTGTCCCGGCTTTATGACGCAGATCCCGTCGGGCTTGTTCTGGTCGCTTGCGAGCTTGGCGAGGAACTTGTTGTAGCTCACCCCCGCGCTCGCGGTGAGGCGGGTCTTGGCCTTGATTTCCTGCCGGATGAGCTGCGCGATGCGCGTCGCCGAGCCGATGCCGAGCCGGTCTTCGGTCACGTCGAGATAGGCCTCGTCGAGGCTCAGCGGTTCGACGAGATCAGTGTGGTGGCGGAAGATCGCGCGGATCTGCTGGCTGACCTCCTTGTAGACGTCGAACCGGTGGCGCACGAAGATGAGGTCGGGGCACAGCCGGCGCGCTGTCACCGAGGGCATGGCGCTGCGCACGCCGAACTTGCGCGCCTCGTAGCTCGCCGCCGCGACCACCCCGCGTCCGCCCGAACCGCCGACCGCGACAGGCTTGCCCTGCAGCGCGGGATTGTCGCGCTGTTCGACGCTGGCGAAGAAGGCGTCCATGTCGACATGGATGATCTTGCGCAGGCCGTCGGCCTCGCCATCCTCGTCCATCTCGCCCGCATCGCTCATGCCGAGCTAGATAGGCGCAACGGGCGCAAACCGGAACCACGGGCGCGCGGAGGAATTGCTGCATTGCGCAATGCGCGCTTCCCTTTTCCGATAACAGCGCCCAAGGACACGCGCATGACTGCCGCCGCCCAACCTCTCCACCGTCCCCTGGGCGAGCGCGAACTGATCGTGCTGATGGCGCTGCTGATGAGCCTGCAGGCCTTCGGCATCGATTCCATGCTGCCTGCCCTCGGCGAAATGGCGCGCGAGATGGGCGCTGACGGCAACGAGCGGCAACTGGTGATCGGAGCCTACTTCCTCGGCTCGGGCTTCGGGGCCTTCTTCCCCGGTGCCTTCGCCGACCGCTTCGGGCGTCGCCCGATCCTGGCGCTCGGGCTGCTCGCCTATATCGGCTTCTCGCTCGCCTGCGCGCTGGTGACGGACTACACGCTGCTGATCGTCATGCGCCTGCTGCAGGGGCTGTGCTGTGCCGGCCTGAGCGTCGTTCCGGCGGCGATCGTGCGCGATCATGTCGGCGGCGACCGCATGGCGCGGCTGATGAGCCTGATCATGATGATCTTCCTGCTCGTCCCGATCCTTGCCCCGGCAATCGGGCAGGGGATCATGTATGTCGCCGGCTGGCGCGCGATTTTCGGCGCGATGGCGGTGATGGGAACCGGCGTCGGCCTGTGGGTCTGGCTGCGCCTTCCCGAGACGCTGAAGGACGACAACCGGCAGGAAATCGATCCGCGCACCATCCTGCGCAACATGGGCGTGGCGCTGACCAACCGCGGGTCGATCGGCTACGTCGTCGGCAGCGCGCTGGTCTTCGGATCGCTCTTCGGCTTCCTCAATTCCTCGCAGCAGCTCATTTCCGAGACCTTCGGCATGGGCGAATATTTCGCGCTGATCTTCGGCGGAGCGGTGGTCGGCATGGTGCTGGCGAATTTCACCAATTCGCGCATCGTCGAGCGCTTCGGCGCGCGCCGGGTGAGCCACGCGGCACTCCTCGTCTTCATCGTCATCGCGATCATCCAGCTGTGGAGCGCCAGCCAGCAGCCGCAGAGCCTTGCCGAATTCATCGTTCTGATGAGCCTGTCGATGGCGATGCTCGGCTTCATCGGGGCGAATTTCGGCAGCATTGCGATGCAGCCCTTCTTCCATATCGCGGGCGCGGCGAGCAGCGCGCAGACCGCCGTTCGAATGAGCACCGGGGCGATCCTCGGCGCGGTCATCGGCGGGCTTTACGACGGGACTTCGATCCCGCTTGCGACCTCGATGCTCAGCTGTGCGCTACTGGCGCTCGCGATCGTGCTCTACAGCGAGCGCGGTAAGCTGTTCGCCCGGCGCGTTCCCAGCTAGCTTTCGCTGGCAAGCCTGCGCCAGGCGAGGTCGGCGAATTCGCATAGCAGCGGCCGCGTATCACGCGGGTCGATGATTTCCTCGACATTGAAGCGTTCGGCGCTGCGGAAGGGCGAGGTCACCTTGTCGAGCCGCTCGCGAATTGCGGCGAGCACCGCCGCAGGGTCTTCCGATGCTTCGAGTTCGGACTTGTAGGCGACCTCCAGCCCGCCCGCGATGGGGAGCGAGCCCCAGTCGCCGCTCGGCCAGCAGTAGCGATACTGGTAGCGCTCGGCATTGCTCATCGCGCTGCCCGCAATGCCGTATGCGCGGCGCATGACGATAGAGGCGAGCGGGACGCTGGCCTTGTAGACCGCGTTCATCGCCTGCACGCCGTAGCGGATCGTGCCTGCCATTTCCGCCTCGCGCCCGATCATGAAGCCCGGGTTGTCGACCATGTGGACGATCGGCAGGCGGAATTGGTCGGCGAGTTTCACGAAGCGCTCGACCTTTTCGCTGGTCTTGGCTTCCCACGAGCCGCCGAGATAGCTCGGATCGCTTGCCAGCACCGCGACCGGCCAGCCGTTCAGGCGGGCGAGCGCGGTGATGCACGCGCGGCCCCACATGCGGCCGATTTCGAACACGGTGCCGGTGTCGAACACCATGTCGAGGCAGCGGCGCATCGAATACACCTGCTTCGGATCGCGCGGGACGAGACCGAGCAGTTCCTCCTCGCGGCGATGAACCGGGTCGGTGCAGTTCGAGCGGCGCGCCAGCTGGCCGACATGCTCGGGCATGAAGGACAGGAAGTGACGCGCGCGGGCGAAGGCCTCGGCCTCGCTCGAAACCTCGTCGTCGACCACGCCGTTGCGCGTGTGGATGCCGCTGCCGCCGAGGTCCTCCTTGGCCTGCTGGTGATCGGTCGAGCCCTTGTAGCTTTCGCCGAGGCCATCGACGACCGCAGGACCGGCGGCGAACAGCTGGCTTAGGCCCTTGACCATGACCGAGTAATGGCTTGCCACCACGCGCGCAGCGCCAAGCCCCGCGGTAGGGCCGAGGGCGAGGGCGACGACGGGCACCGTATCCAGGTTCTCGACCACGTCGCCCCAGCCGGGCACGGCGGGAATGTAGGTTGCCCCGATCTGTTCGAGCGTCTTCACGCTCCCGCCGCCGCCGGTGCCGTCGATCATGCGGATGATGGGAAGGCGCAGCTCATGCGCCATCTTCTCCGCCTGGACCATCTTGCGGCTGATCCCGGCATCTGCCGCGCCGCCGCGAATGGTGAAATCGTCCGCCGTGGCGACGACCGGGCGGCCGTTGATCGTGGCCTTGCCGAACAGGAAAGGGGCGGGGAGGACACCGGCCAGATTGCCTTCCGCGTCGTAGGAACCCTTGCCCGCGATCTTGCCGATTTCGCGGAAGGAGCCGTCGTCGCACAGCGCAGCAAGCCGGGCGCGCGCGTCCATCTTGCCGCGGCCATGCTGGCGGGCGACCTTTTCTTCGCCGCCCATCTGCTCGGCTAGTGCCTCGCGGTGGCGAAGCTCCTCGAGTTCCTTTTCCCAGCTCACTCTTCGTCCGGCTCCACCACGGCGAGCACGGCCTCGACCTGCACCTGCGCGCCTGTTTCGGCGGACAGTTCGGTCACTGTTCCATCGAACGGCGCGGTGAGGGCGTGTTCCATCTTCATCGCTTCAAGCACCATCAGGCGCTGGCCTGCCGTGACGGCCTGGCCTTCGCTGACATCGACCGCGATGACCTTGCCCGGCATGGGCGCAAGGATCGCGCCGTCGGCTGCCGAATGATGACCGGTACCGCGCGAGGTGAGCGCGAATTCATAGGCCGAGCCATCCTCGAAGACGACGACGCGTTCCTGGTCGACGAAGCCGGTCGCATCGGCGAGTGAGCCATCGGGCGCGACGCGCTGGGTTTCCCCGCCATGTGCGAGTGCGACGCTGTGCTGCGGCTCGGCATTGAGGCGGAACGCGCCGACCTGCTCCTCGCCCTCGTCATTCGCCATCAGGGTGAAAGCGGCAGCGGTGCGCCAGAGCTCCTCGTCCGCATCGTCTTCCGGGATCAGGCTGTCGAGCCGCTCGCCGATGAAGCTCGTGTCGAGATTGGCGAGCACGAAATCGGGATCGTTGATCGCGCGGTTGAGGAAACCGGCATTGGTTCGCACCGGCCAGATTTCGACCCCCGCCGTCATCTCGTCGAGCTCGTCTATCGCCGCGTCGCGGGTTTCACCCCATGCTACGAGTTTCGCGACCATCGGGTCGTAGAAGGGCGAGATTGCATCGCCTTCCTCGACCCCGGTTTCGACACGGCCGATCTCGCCGAGATCGAGATGGTCGAGGCGCCCGGTGCTGGGCAGGAAGCCCTTGGCCGGGTCTTCCGCATAAAGGCGCGCTTCCATCGCCCAGCCGTTGATTTCGAGGTCTTCCTGCTTGCAGGGGATCGGCTCGCCGCTGGCGACGCGCAGCTGCCATTCGACCAGGTCGACGCCGGTGATCTCCTCGGTCACCGGGTGTTCGACCTGCAGGCGGGTGTTCATCTCCATGAAGAAGATGCGGTCGGCGCGCAGACCCTCGCTGGCGTCGGCGATGAATTCGATCGTGCCCGCGCCCTCGTAATCGACCGCCTTGGCAGCGCGAACGGCGGCAGCGCAGATTTCCTCGCGCGTCGCCTCGTCCATGCCGGGGGCGGGGGCTTCCTCGATCACCTTCTGGTGACGGCGCTGGAGCGAGCAGTCGCGCTCGAACAGGTGGACGACATTGCCGTGGCTGTCGCCGAAGACCTGCACCTCGATATGGCGGGGCGAGGTGATCCACTTTTCCAGTAGCACCTCGTCGTTGGAGAAGCTGGCCTTCGCCTCGCGGCGACAGCTTTCGAGCGCGGCTTCGAAGTCGGCTGCCGCATCGACCTTGCGCATGCCCTTGCCGCCACCGCCTGCGACGGCCTTGATTAGCACGGGATAGCCGATCGCGTCGGCTTCCTTCTTCAATCGCTCGACCGACTGGTCCTCGCCTTCGTAGCCGGGAGTTACGGGCACGCCCGCTTCGCGCATCAGCTTCTTCGCGGCATCCTTGAGGCCCATCGCATCGATGCTCGACGGTTTGGGACCGACCCAGAGCAGCCCGGCATCGATCACCGCCTGCGCGAAAGCGGCGTTCTCGGACAGGAAGCCGTAACCCGGGTGGATCGCCTCGGCCCCGGTCTGCTTGGCAGCGGAGATGATCTTCTCGCCGACGAGATAGCTTTCGGCGGCAGGCGAGGGGCCGATATGGACGGCTTCGTCCGCCGTGCGCACGTGGAGCGCTTTCGCGTCGGCGTCGGAATAGACCGCGACCGTCTCGATACCCATCTCGCGCGCGGTGCGCACGATGCGGCAGGCGATCTCGCCGCGATTGGCGATGAGGAGCTTGCCGATCATTCGCCGTCCACCCAATGCGCGCCGACCGCGTGGCACTGGTCCGGCGCGACCATGGTGAAGCTGACATTGCCGACCTTCCAGCCGCCGTCTTCCATCCTGACCATGCTCATCGAATTGATGCCGCAATGGGTCAGCGTGCCGTCGGCGGTGAAGGAATAGGGCCCCCAGACCTGCGCCATGTCGCCATCGATCAGGACGTGGTCGTAGCGCATCGATTCCTTGTAGTCGGCGGTGCGCTTGGCCCAGTTTTCGAAGTGCTTTTCGACCGGGATGATATCGACGCGCGGCTTTGCCGGGTCGAAGCGGTTGTGCACGAAGATGACCGCGCCTTCGACCATGTGCTGGCTCAGCACACTGCGGTCGGAATTGGCGATCGCGTCCATGAAGCGATTGGCCCCGGCGATGACGGCCATCTCTTCGGTCACGACGACATCGGCGGCGGCAGGCGACGCGGCGGCAGCGAGCGCAAGGCCCGTGAAAATTGGGATTCCTCTCATGGCTCGCTGGCTAGGCGCTGGCGGCGCGCATCGCAAGCGTCGCGGCGCTCAATCCTCGTCGGGGAGCGGCTCCATCGGAGGCGGCGCGATCGGTCCAGCCATGCGCACGTCGATCAGTATGTCGCCGCGCGTCCATTCGGGCATCTGTTCGGGCTGGTCCGGATCGTTGCGGATCGCCTCGAAGAAAGCACGGGTGATGAGCCGGAGTTTGCGCCCGGTCGAAATGACGACGCGGTGGTCCCATGCATGGACGGAACGGCGGCGAACTTCCTGCCCGATCTCGGTGTAGATGTTCGTCGCGGCAAGGATCGCCCAGCGGCTGCGGAACGGCAGTTTCTTCGCGCCGAGGCGGGCGGCGGCGGCATGGCGCTCCATCCGCAGGACGAGGCGTTCTGCAAGCTCGGTCCGCTCCCACTGGTGGTGCGGCTTCATCAGCTGGCCCGGCTCGATATCCTCTTCCGCCAGCCATTCGAGCGGCAGGTAGCAGCGGTCGGCCCGGTCGTCTTCATCGAGATCGCGCGCGATATTCGCCAGCTGGAAGGCGATCCCGAGGTCGCACGCCCGGTCGAGCGTCTCGCTGTCGTCTTTCGGCACGCCCATGACGATCGCCATCATCACCCCGACTGCGCCTGCGACATGGTAGCAGTAGCGTGCCAGGTCGCGTTCGCTGCGCGGGCGCCATCCGACCGCGTCGAGCTCGAAACCGGCGATGACGTCTTCCGCCATCTCCATCGTCAGCCTGCACTCGGCAGCGACCTGCCCGAAGGCGTCGAATGCGACATCGGCGGTCGGTTCGCCATCGAGCGCGCGCTTGGTGAGAACGCGGATCGCCTTGATGCGGTTGAGATCCGCCGCTTCGCCAAGCTCGCCGCCCAGTTCCTGCCCGTCGGCGATGTCGTCGCACCGGCGGCACCAGGCGTAGAGCATCCATACCCGCTCGCGCGTCTTGGCATCGAACAGCAGGCTGGCCGCGGCAAAGCTCTTCGATCCCGCCGCGATCATGTCCCAGGATTTGACGACGAGGGCATGACGGTCGCGCCCGCCGCCCGCACGGCGGATCGTCGGGCGCAGGATGCGCGAAGGTGCGAGCAGGCGAGGGCCGATCTTGCGAGGGGGACGGGCCGACGCCATGCGGGTCAGAGTTCCTCGGCCTTCATGCGGAAGATCGGGGTGTGCGGTTCGTAGGCCAGCATCTTGTCGAGCAGGTCGCCCATCGTGTCCGAGTGGATCAGGATGTTTTGGTGGGCCGGGCGCACGAAGCCGACTTCGGCCATCTTTTCGTTGAAGGCGATCAGGTGGTCGTAGAAGCCGAAGGCGTTGAGCAGGCCGACGGGCTTCTGGTGGTAGCCGAGCTGTGCCCAGCTCATCGCTTCCCACAGCTCGTCCATCGTGCCGACGCCGCCGGGGATGGTGATGAAGCCATCGGAATAGTCGGTGAACTTCTGCTTGCGCTCGTGCATGCCGGTTACGGTGTGGAGCTCGGTGCAGTCGTGGTTCGCGACTTCGCTGTTGGCAAGCGCTTCGGGAATGAAGCCGATCACCTCGCCGCCCGCTTCGAGCGCGCCGCTAGCCACCGCGCCCATCAGGCCAAGGCGTCCGCCGCCATAGACGACGCCGATTTCGCGCAGCGCGAGCGTGCGCCCGACTTCGTGGGCGAGTTCGATATAGCGCTGGTCTTCCGGCGTAGCGGAGCCGCAATAGACGGCGATACGTTTCATGCTGCGTTGTCCATCAGGTCGTCGATCATCAGGCCGGCAGTCGCCTTCGCGCTGCCGACGACGCCCGGTATCCCGGCGCCGGGATGAGTGCCAGCCCCGACGAGATAAAAATTGCCGATCACGTCGTCGCGGTTGTGACCGCGGAACCACGCGCTTTGCGTCAGCACCGGCTCGAGGCTGAATGCGCTGCCGAGATGGGCGTTGAGGTCATGCGCGAAGTCCTTCGGCGCATAGCTGAACTTGGTGACGATCCGGTCGTGGATGTCGGGGATCAGGCGGCGACCGACCTCGTCGAGAATGCGTTTTTCCAGCACCGGGGCGACTTCGTCCCAGTCGACCGCGAGCTTGCCCATGTGGGCGACGGGAACGAGCGCATAAAAGGTGCTCTTGCCCGGAGGTGCCATGCTCGGGTCGGTCACGGTCGGGTGGTGCAGGTAGATCGAGAAATCCTGCGGCAGCACGCCGTTGTCGTAAATGTCCTCGAGCAGGCCTTTGTAGCGCGGCCCGAACAGGATCATGTGATGCGCGATGCCCGGCCACGTACCTTCGAGGCCGAAATGCACCACAAACAGGCCGGGGCTGAAGCTCTTCTTCTTGAGCTTGGCGGCATAGTCGCGCCCGCGCGCGCTGCCCGAAAGCAGGTCGCGGTAGGAATGCATGATGTCGGCATTGCTGGCGACGGCATGGAATTTCTCGCGGTAACCGCTCTTCGTCTCGACCTCGGTCGCGCGGTTTCCGATGGTGTGGACCTGCACCACCGGGTCGCCGACGATCATGCGACCGCCGAGCCGCTCGAAATGGCGAACCATGCCGGCGATCAGGCGGTTGGTGCCCCCGCGCGTCCACCACACGCCGCCGTCCTTCTCCAGCTTGTGGATCAGGGCGTAGATCGCGCTCGTCTTCATCGGGTTGCCCCCGACGAGGAGCGTGTGGAACGACAGCGCCTCGCGCAGCTTCTCGTTATTCACGAAGCTCGAAACCATCGAATAGACCGAACGGAAGGCCTGCTTCTTGGCGAGCGCGGGAGCGGCCTTGATCATCGACTTGAAGTCGAGGAACGGCACGGTGCCGAGCTTGAGATAGCCTTCTTCGTAAACCCCTGCGGAATATTCGAGGAACTGTTGGTAGCCCGCGACATCTTCCGGGTTGAGCTTGGCGATCTCGGCGTGGAGCTGCTCGTCGATGTTCGAATAGTCAAAGTTGGTCCCGTCGGGCCAGTTGAGCCGGTAGAACGGGTGGACCCGCATCAGCTCGACGTCCTCGGCCATGTCGTGGCCGGAAAGCTGCCAAAGCTCCTTGAGGCACGGCGGGTCGGTGACCACGGTCGGACCGCCGTCGAAGATGAAGCCGTCCTTTTCCCAGTAGTATGCGCGGCCGCCCGGCTTGTCGCGCGCTTCGATGACAGTCGTGCTGATCCCGGCCGATTGCAGGCGGATGGCGAGCGCCATGCCGCCGAAGCCGGACCCGATAACGCAGGCAGTCTTGCCTTCTGCGCTCATCCAATTTTCTCCTTCTCGGCGACCAGCGGGCCGCCTTTTGTCATCAATGCGCCGATTGCCCGGCCAATAGCTACGGGCGGCTTGCCGGTCAGGATGCGCGCCTTGTCTGCAAATCGCGACCGACCCGCGTAGAAGCGCTCGATCAAGCCCTCGTTCAAGCGATAGAAGCGCTCGAACACGCGGTAACGTTCCCCTGGCCGCGCGGCGCCCATCAGCATCCGTCCGAGCATGCGGTAATAGCCGGTGCGCTTCCAGTGCCTGCGTGCCCTTGCCTCAAGAAGGGCGGAGAGCTGCTCTCCGGGCAGTTGCGCATCCTGCGCGATCGCCAGCGCGGTCTCGACAGCAAAGGGCAGCGTGTAGCTCGTTAGCGGATGGACGAACCCGCCGCGCGCGCCGGCCATGGCGACACCCTCGATGCGCGTTTCGGCCTGGTAGGCGGCGAAGTTCCCGCCGGTGACCACGGGGAGGATGCCGGTCTCGCCGCCGATTATGTCACCCTGCAACCCGTGCTCGTCGAGATAGCGGTCGATCCGGCCTGACAGGGCGGAACGGTCGAAAGCTGGACGGTCGGCGTAATAGGTGTCCTCGACGAAGAGGTCGTTCGCGCCGAGCGGGAGGACGTAGACGAAGCGATAGGCGCCGCCATCGCCCTCGGGCGCAAGCTGTTCGACGCTCGCATCCATGATGACCGGCTGCTCCATCCCGTGCGCTTCGCGCGTGCGCAGGTGGCGGCCCATGAAGACCTGCCAGCCGCCCTGCAGGTGGGCGCTCGGCACTGCGCCGCGGCAATCGATTACGGTGCGTGCAGAGAGTTCGGAGCCGTCGGCGAAGGTGACGCCGCCGGAGGAGAGCGAGGTGACTTCGCGCTTCGTCCAGATCGTCTCCTGAGACAGCGCGCGCCGCAATCCCGCATCGAAGTCCTGCGAGGCGAGCGAGTTGTAGCGCGAGGACAGCTTGCGGCGGTAAGCCGGAAAGCGGACCGTGTAGCCGTGCCAGTCTGTCGTGCGAAAAGGTTCGAGCAGCCGCGCTGCATCGCCGCTCACATCGCTGTCGAACCAGCTCCAGCGATGGTTGCCGCCGAGCGTCTCGCCCGCCTCGATCAGCGTGACGTGCATTTCCGGGCGATGTTGGCGCAGCGCGAGCGCGATCAGCCCGCCGGCAAGGCCGCCGCCGACAATCGCGATTTCCGTTCTGTTTGGCGTGCCCGAAGAACTCATGCACCCCCGGCTTTAGCCGAGACCGCGCCGGGCGCAACCATGCCGGGCCGCGGCAATCAGTTGTCGTACTTCGAGAGCACGCCTTCGATTGCCGCCTGGATCGCCTTTTCCTCGGAAGGAAGGAGCGGCGCGTTTTCCATCTGCATCCGCACCGGAAGCATCGCGCCCGACAGCTCGCCCACACGCATCAGCACCGGATATTTCATCGCGAGCAGGCCGAGCGTCGCGAAATCATCCTGCGTCATCCCCTTCATGACCTTCGCGGTCGTCTGGTTCGAATCGCGGCGCAGGTCATCTTCGGTCACGTCCCGTTCGTTGA
This sequence comes from Erythrobacter sp. HKB08, assembly GCF_004114695.1. NCBI lineage: Bacteria > Pseudomonadati > Pseudomonadota > Alphaproteobacteria > Sphingomonadales > Erythrobacteraceae > Erythrobacter > Erythrobacter sp. HKB08. The sequence goes on along the minus strand of NZ_CP035310.1, from coordinate 2,721,887 downwards.
CGGCGGAGGACATCGCATTGTTGGCGGTATAGTTCGCCGACACGCCGCTCAGAACCTTGCGGCCGACCGGATGGCGATAGAATGCCGCGATGATGCGCGCTTCCTCTTCGGTGAAGAGCGGGCGCATGGTGTCAATCATCTTGGGCGTATATTCCGCGCGAACGCGGTCGGAATAGGAGCGCATGGAGGGGCGCATGGCTTCGATTGCCTCGTCGATCACGCCCGGATTGCGCGCATCGAGATAGGCGAGCCCCGGGCTCGAGGCATAGCTCTGCCGGACGGATTCGAGCGTCTGCTCGAATATCTGGTCGTGGTCGATGCCTTCCATCATCGCCGCGTAAATGTCGGCATAGGCATCGACCTGTTTCTTGTCGGCCGGGATGACCAGTTCGACATTTGAAGGCAGCGCCTGGGTGCGCGCGGTGTACTGGGCGGGAGCCGGCGGCGGCACCACCGGCGCTTTGGGAGGCCTGCCCTCCTGCGCGAAAGCAGTGCTCGAAAGCGTGGCGAGAAGTAGCGATGCAGCGATCAGAATACGCATGATAATCCCCGATAAAAGTCCAGCGGCTGCTTTGCCACACACCGCCGTGCAGGCAAGCATGCTTCGCATGGGCGAAACGCTTTATCCGCACCGGCGCGCCATTGTGGCCACACTCGTGCTGTTGGCCGTTTCGCTCGCGGTGCTGTTCGCGATGGATCGCCCTCCAATCTGCACTTGCGGCGAGGTCAAGCTGTGGCACGGCGTGGTGCAATCTTCGGGCAACAGCCAGCACATCACGGACTGGTACAGCCCGAGCCATTTCATCCACGGCATCATCATGTACGGCCTTGCATGGCTGCTGTGGGACAAGTGGGCGCTTTTCGGCGGCAAGGTCGCCCCCTGGGCCCTGCCGATCGCGGTGCTGGTCGAGGCCGCCTGGGAAATCTCGGAGAACACACCCGCCGTCATCGATCGCTACCGCGAAGTGACGATCAGCTGGGGCTATTCCGGCGACAGCATCGTCAATTCGATGAGCGATATCGGCTGGATGATCGCAGGTTTCATGCTCGCTGCGCGCATCTCGTGGAAGGCGAGCGCTGCGCTCTCGGTGGTGCTCGAAGCGGTCGCCTTGTGGGCCATTCGCGACAATCTGACGCTGAATGTGATAATGCTGTTCTGGCCGATCGAGGCGATCCGCCAATGGCAAGGCATGGGCTGAGCCGCAGGAACCGGTCGGTCGCAGCACGGTTCTCCCTCTAACCAAAGGGGATTTTCATGCGTTTCGTACCGATTGCCGCGGCGCTCGCCGCCTTTTCAGCTTCGCCCGCGCTGGCACAGGACGGACCGCCCGTGCCGCCCGGCCCGCCGGCCGAAGGCGAGAGCGTGTTCGACGACACCTGGGTGAGCATCGGCATCGGTGCATCCTACGGGCCGTCCTACGACGGTTCGGACGACTATGTGATCTCCGTCTTGCCGGTGGTGCAGGGCAGCATCGAAGGCTTTTCGATCCGCCCGCGTCCGGCTGGCCTGATGATCGACCTCATCCGTGACAGGAGCGTGGACGGCGGCCCGACGGTCAGCTTCGGCCCGGCAATGCGGCTGCGCACCGACCGGGCCGACCAGATCGAGGACCCGGTAGTCATCGCCGCCGGCGAACTCGACCGTGCGTTCGAGATCGGCCCGAGTGCCGGGCTCAGCTTTCCCGGCGTGCTCAACCCGTTCGACAGCCTCAGCGTCGATGTCGATGCGCGCTGGGATGTTGCCGGTGCACATGGCGGCATGGTGATCGACCCGAGCATTTCCTACTTCACGCCGGTCAGCCGCGGTGCTGCCGTCTCTCTCTCGCTCGGCGCGGAATATGGGAGCGACGATTTCGCGGACTATTATTACTCGGTCAGCCCCGCCCAGTCGGTCGCGAGCGGATTGCCGACCTTCCAGGCAGATGGCGGTTTCAATTCGGTCAGCGTGAGCGCGCTCGGCGTGGTCGACTTCGATGGCGACCTGACCAACGGAGGCTTCGGCGCGGTTCTTATCGGCGGCTATTCGCGGCTGATCAACGATGCGGCGGACAGCCCCTACACCAGCCTCGTTGGCGACAGGGACCAGTTCTTCACTGCGGTCGGGATCGCCTATACCTTCTGATCGCCCTTTCGGTCGGCGTCATCGCCCGCCATTTCGCGCATCCGGCGTTCCACCCGGTCGATCTTCTCGCGCATCTTGCGGCTGAGAGGCACTCCGGCCGAGATCGGCAGGCTCTTCACATTGCCGATGTCGAGGCCGTAGATGCGATCGTCGGTGCCGAGATAGGCCTTGCCTTCGAGCCCGTCCTCCAGCTGGTCGAGGAGGCGATCGATGCTCGCCGGGTCGACCGACATGATCCACTCCTGATAGCTCGTGGAGAATGTCAGGTAGGCCAGCCCCTCGCTGCTCGGCTGCCGCTCGAGCCGGACAGTTCCGTGCCGCTCGATCCCGCCGCGATAGGCATGGTAGCGCTTCCAGCGAAGCCGGAGATGCGCGAACCCAGCCAGGACCGCGATCCCTCCCAAAATCCCGACGAATATGTTGATCGCCAACGGCGGCTGATCCTTGCCGAGCGGAAACATCCCCGCCGCGAGCGCGAGGAATCCAAACCCGACGACAATGGCCAGCAATCCACGCAAGAAGGCCGCCTCCCGATACTCTCGGAAGGCGGCCTTATAGCAAAGAGCCTAGCGAAGCCTTGCGATTATTCTTCGCTGGCCTTCGCGCCCTTGGCACCTTCGGCAAGCTGCGGACGCGGTGCAGGCAGCGGCGCGTCGCGGTCGCCGGTCTTCAGATAAGTGTCGAACCAGCGCATCATGCGCAGGTTGTAGTCGTAGCGGCTTGCCGCGAGACGGTTGCCGTGACCCTCGCCCGGATAGAGCACGAGGCGAACCGGAGTGTCGGGCTTGCGCACCTTGATGTTGCGGTAAAGCTCGTAGCTCTGGCTCGGCGCAACGCGGGTGTCTTCCGCACCGTGCATGATCAGGATCGGCGTCTCGGCCTTGTCGACGTGGTAGATCGGCGAGACTTCGAGCATGCCCATCCAGTTCTCCCACGGCCACTTGCGGCTGTGGACGTTGAACATCTCGACCGGGATGTCGGTCGTGCCGAACTTGCTGATCTGGTTCGAAATGCCGACGAACATGACGGCTGCGGCATATTCCTCGCTCAGCGCGGTCGCGCCCCATGCGCTGGCGTAGCCGCCGTAGGAACCGCCGGTGATGCCGGTGCGGTCGCCATCGGCAATACCTTCGGCCACGAGATGGCGCTTGGCATCGACGATGTCGTTGAACTCCTTGCCCGCATAGTCGTTCTGGTGGGCTTTCGAGAAGGCCGTGCCATAGGCGGTCGAGCCGCGGTAGTTCGGGTGGAACACGGCATAGCCTTCGCCTGCGCCGACCTGGCCGGGCATCGAATAGGCCGTCAGCCAGCCGTTCGAATAATGCGCTTCCGGACCGCCATGGACCATCATGATGGTCGGTGCGCCGCCAGCCGGTGCGCCGCCGAGCGGTTCGATCAGGATGCCCTCGACTTCCTGCCCGTCGCGCGCGGTGTAGGTCAGCGTGCGCTGGGTGGCGAAGTCGATTTCCGAGAGCCACGGGTTGTGCGTCGTCCAGCGCTGGAACGCGCCGTTGTTCCACACGAACAGCTCGGTCGGGTGGGTCGGGCTGTTGGCCGAAACCGCGATGGTGTTGCCTGCCGCCTCGACGCCGGTCAGGATCAGCGCGCCCGGATCGATTTCCTCGGCGACCGAGCCATCGGCGTTGTAGATGCGAAGGCGGCTCTGCGCGCCGACATGGATGACGGCGGCGAGGCGTCCGTCGGGTAGCCATTCGGCATCGACCGCGGCTTCGGCAGCGCCGGCGTTGAGCGCGCGGTAGTTACCGGTCGACACATCGACGAGGTGCAGCGTGGTGTCCGCCGGATCGTTGATATCGACGCCTGCGATCATCGAGAGCTGCGCGCCGTCGGGCGAAATCTCGACATCGCCGAGCTTGCCCGGGGTCTCGACCAGCGCGGTCACGCGGCCGCTCGTCAGGTCGATCACATGAGCGCGTTTGGCGGTGTAGCTGTCGTCGACATTCGGGGTCGGCGCGCTCTGCACGACACCGGTGCGACCATCGGATGCGATATCGAAGCTGCTGACATATCCCGGGATGACGATTTCCTGCGGCTCGCCATCGACATTCTCGCCGACGGTGGCGCGGAACAGGCGGTTGAGGCGGTCTTCTTCCTCGTAGACGACGGCGTTGAAGCCGCCCTTGCTCTGCGTGTCGCGCTGCTTGTCCGCCTCGGCACTGGCGAGCATGTAGATCGCGCTGCCGTCCGGCGCCCAGGCGTAGGAGCGAACGTTGGTGTCGGCGACTTCGGCGAGCTTGCGCTGCGCGCCGCCATAGACCGGCACGCCCCAAACGGCGCGCTTATCATCGTCCTTGGCCCAGACGAAGCTGACCATGCTGCCATCGGGCGAGAAGGTCACGCCCGACGGGCTGATGTCGGCCGGGAGGTAGGCCGCCGCGGTGTTCGGTGCAGTGGCGATCTTCAGTTCCTGGCGGAAGCTGCCATTGTCCTCACCCTCGGTCACGTCGGGCAGGCTGGCGGTCGTGTAGGCGACGCGGCTGCCATCGGGGGAGACGGCCATGGCGCCGACGCTTTCCAGCTTGGCGACATCTTCCGGGGTCATCGGGCGGGCTGCGGCGGTGGCGGCAATCGAAACCGAGCCGAGCAGGGTAGCGGCGAGCACAAGCTTGCGAGTCATAGGTAGGGGATTTCCTCTCGTGACGAACTGTTTCTGGAATGCGTCATACCGAAAGTGGTTTCACGCGCAACCGGATCGGGGAAGGTTCGAAGTACTTCGGGTGTGTCACAATCAAGCTTGTGCCGCGCGCCGCATGGCTGCATCACTTCAGGCAACAGGAGAGGACGTCATGCATTTCAAAACCATTCTCGCCGCAGGTGCGGCTCTCATCGCGACACCGGCGCTGGCCGACACGACGGTCATTCATGCTGGCTCGGTGATTACCGATGCTTCCGGCACGGCGACCGGACCCGCTACTATCACCGTGACCGACGGGCGCATCGTCAGCATTGTCGACGGCTTCCAGCCGACGCCCGAAGGCGCGACCATGGTCCACCTGCCCGACCACACAGTACTGCCGGGCCTGATCGACCTGCATACGCACCTTTCCGGGGACCCCAGTGGCGAGTTCTGGCGCGCGGCGACCAGTCCGCCCGAATGGTACACGCTGGTCGCGGCGAAGAATGCGCATATCACTGCAAAAGCGGGCTTCACCACCGTGCGCGATCTCGGCTCGCGCAGCGACCAGGTCACGCAATCGCTGCGCGCTGCGACAGCCGACGGGATGTTGCCGGGGCCGAGGATTGTGACCTCCGGCCGCACTATCGCGATCGTCGGCGGGCACGGGGACACCAACGGGTTCCGCCGCGAAGTCAACGACGCGCTCGGCACGAGCTTCGCCTGCACCGGGACGGTGCAATGCGCGGAAATGGTGCGGACCGCTTCGAAATACGGTGCCGACCTGATCAAGATCACGGCCACCGGCGGCGTGCTCAGCCAGCAGGGCCGCGGGCTCGAAGCGCATTTCTCCGATGCGGAGATGAAGGCGATTGTCGACACCGCCAATTCGCTCGGCCTCAAGGTCGCTGCGCACGCACATGGCGCACGCGGGATCGAAGCCGCGGCGCGCGCGGGCGTCCACACGATCGAGCACGGCACCTATATCGACGCGCAGGCGGGCAAGGTCATGCGCGAGAACGGTACGATCCTGGTGCCTACTTTGATGGCCTTCCAGGGGATCAAGGAAAACCTCGGGACCGGTTTCTACACCCCGGTGGTGGAAGAGAAGGTGCGCGCAGTCGGCCCATATGCCGAAAGCATTGTCCAGCGCGCCAACGAGTTCGGCGTAAAAGTCGCCTTCGGGACCGACGCCGGGGTCTTCCCGCACGGCGAGAACGCAGGCGAGCTTGCGCTTATGAAGGCCGGCGGGATGAGCGACCGGCAGGTGCTCGCCAGTGCGACGAGCGTCGCTGCCGAGGTGATCGGGATGGAGAACGAGATCGGCAAGCTCGCTCCGGGCTATTCGGCGGATATCATCGCGGTGAAAGGCAATCCGCTGACCGATGTCACCGTGCTCGAGGAAGTCGACTGGGTGATGGTGCGCGGCCGGGTCATCGAGTGATGCGTCTCGCCGGCGTGGCGCTTGCAGCTGCGCTCGTTTCCTCGCCCGCCCTCGCCGACCGGGTGCCGACATGCTCCAGCGAGCTCGTCGTCCTTGGAGCCGGGCAGGATGCCGGCGCGCCGCAGATCGGCAACGCGGATGACGATGGGCCGCGCCTGCTTCCCTCGTCGCTCGCGCTGATCGACCGGGCGGAAGGCAAGCGATACCTGTTTGACGCGACGCCCGCGATCACCGAGCAGCTGGCCGCGCTCGACCGGATCGAGCCGCCAAGCGAAGGGCTGGGGATCGACGGTGTCTTCCTGACCCATGCGCATATCGGCCATTACCTCGGCCTCGCCTATCTCGGGCGCGAGGCGGCTGGCGCGAAGGCCGTGCCGGTGCATGCCATGCCGCGCATGGCCGAGTTCCTGCGCAGCAACGGGCCGTGGAGCCAGCTGGTCGAACTCGGCAATATCGAGATCAGGGAGACGCGGAAGTCGCGTTGGTTTTTGCCCGCAGAAGAAGCGTGGAGGCCCGCCGAACCGCAGTTCCTGTCCACCGGCATCGCAGCCACGGCATTTCCTGTTCCGCACCGGGATGAATATTCGGAAACGGTCGGCTGGGTCGCGTTCAATCCCGACACCTTCAGTTTCCTCTACCTGCCCGACATCGATAGCTGGGAGGAATGGGAGGAGAAGTCGGCCTTATATTCGCTCGAAACCCAGATCGCGAGAGTGCAATATGCCTTCATCGATGCGACCTTCTGGGACGACAACGAACTGCTCGACGAAAACGGGGTGGGGCGCGACATGTCGGAGATCCCGCATCCGCGCGTAACCGAGACGATGGACCGGCTCCAGCACCTGCCGCCTCACGAGCGCGCGAAGGTGCATTTTATCCATTACAACCACACCAATCCGATCCGCGATCCCGACAGTGCGGAAAGCGCTGAGGTGCGCGAACGCGGCTTCAGGGTCGCGCGCGAAGGCATGCGCTTCTGCCTCGACTGAAACGGTCGGTCGAGGCGGCGATGCCGTTGGTCGACCCCCGCTCGCCCGTCCCGAGGTCCGTTCGTAGCCCGCTTGCATCGGTTAGCTCGGTGTATTAACTGGGCAACACACATCAATCCTCGGGGACCATCATGAAGACTATCCGCCTTGCCCTTCTCGCAACCGCTGCGTTCGCCCTTCCGGCAGCCCCTGCGCTTGCCGACGACCATGCCGAGACCGAGTTCGTCGAAGCCTCGCCCGAGGCCGAAAGCGAAGCGCTCTTCATGCTGTTCGAGGATGCCGACAAGCGCAGCCTCGAGCTGAACCCCATCGGCCGCCTGTTCCGCGGCGACACCACCAATGCCGACCGTCTGGGCGATTACCTGACCGATGCGATGTGGATCGCGGGCAAGCTCGACACGCAGCTCAACCTCGCGCTGCTCGCACAGATCGACCGCTCCAAGCTCGATGCGACCGGCCAGCTCGCCTACGACGTTTTCAAATACGACCAGGAACAGGCGCTCCAAGCCAGCACGGATGAAATCCGCGCACTGACCGAAGTGCGCCCGGTGAACCACTTCTCCGGCTTCCACACCTTCTACCCGACCTTCGCCAGCGGGCAGAGCGCGGCGCCGTTCAAGACCGTCGAGAATTACGAGGACAACCTCAGCCGTCACGACGACTACATCGCCATCAACGACCGCGCGATTGCGAAATTCCGCGAAGGCATGGACAGCGGCGTGGTCGAGACCAAGCTGACCATCGGCAATGTCATCAAGCAGTTCGACACGCAGCTCGCGATCCCGATCGCGGAATCGCAGTTCATGAAGCCGACCACCATGTTCCCGGAAGACTTCTCCGAGGAAGACAAGGCGCGCCTGACCGCAGCCTATGAAGCCAAGACGGCGGAAATCTACGCCGCGCACGAGCGCATGCGCGACTTCCTGCGCGACGAATATCTCGCGGTCGCACGCGAGGAAGTCGGCCTCAGCCAGATGAAGGGCGGCGACAAGCTCTATGCCCAGCTGATCGAGCAGACGACCACGCTGCCGCTGACTGCCGATTACCTCCACGACCTTGGCCTCAGCGAAGTCGCCCGCATCAAGGGCGAGATCGAGAAGGTGAAAGCGGAAGTCGGCTTCGAGGGCACGCTCAACGAGTTCTTCGACTACGTCCGCACCGACGAGCAGTTCAAGCCGGAAAGCCGCGAGTGGCTGACCGAGGACTATTATCGCATCGGGCGCGAAGTCGACGAGAAGATCGGCGAGTACTTCTCCGTGCTCCCGGTCACCCCGCTCGAGATCAAGCCCTACGATCCGGCGATCGAGCAGTTCAGCGCGGGCGGTTCCTACCAGCAGGGCGCCCCCGACGGTTCGCGCCCCGGCACTTTCTACTTCAACGCCTACGACCTGCCGAGCCGCCTTACGACCGGCAACGTCACGCTCTACCTGCACGAAGGCGCGCCGGGCCACCACTTCCAGATCAGCCTCGCGCAGGAAAACGAGGCGCTGCCTGCTTTCATGCGCTTCGGTGGCACCACCGCCTTCATCGAGGGCTGGGCGCTCTATTCCGAGACGCTCGGCTACGAAATGGGCTTCTTCGATGATCCGTGGAACCGCTATGGCACGCTGCAGGACGAGCAGCTTCGCGCCATGCGCCTCGTCGTCGACACGGGCCTGCATTCCAAGGGCTGGAGCCGCGACCAGGCAATCGAATTCATGCTCGAAAATTCGGGCATGACCCGGACCGAAGTGGTCTCGGAAGTCGAGCGCTACATTGCGATCCCGAGCCAGGCGCTCGCCTACAAGGTCGGCGCGCTCAAGATCCAGGAACTGCGCCAGAAGGCCGAAGCCGAACTGGGCGAGGATTTCGATATCAAGGAATTCCACAACCAGGTGCTCGGCACCGGTGCGCTTCCGCTCGCGGTGCTCGAACAGAAGATCAACCGCTGGATTGAGGCCTCGAAGTAAAGCTTTAGGCGGGAGGCATGGACAGCGTGCCTGCCTCCCGCCACAAGCTGCGCCGATGAGCGACGACATGATCTGGTGGGGCGGCAAGCTCCCGCCCCTCGAACCGATGACCTCGCTGGGCGAGGGCTGCATGCCGGGTTTCCTCGGCATCGAATTCCTCGAAGCCGGCAATGACTGGGTTACCGCCCGCATGCCGGTGAACGAGCGCACGCAGCAGCCGTTCAAGCGCCTGCATGGCGGAGCCTCGGTCGTGCTTGCCGAAACCATCGGCTCGGTCGCGGCGAGTTTCTGCATCGACCGCGAAAAATTCGTAGCGGTCGGCATGGAGATCAACGCCAACCACGTGCGCCCGGCCTATTCGGGCTACGTCACCGCGAAGGCGGAGGCGGTGAACATCGGTCGCACGACGCAGATCTGGTCGATCCGCATCACCGACGATACCGGAAAGCTTGTTTGCATTTCGCGCCTGACCATGGCGGTCATCCCGCAGGAGCGCCGCTAGGCGGCAGCCGGGACGGGCATTGCCTTGCCCTGTTTCTCCGCCCGCTTCCGGCCGCGCTCGATCTCTTTCTTCAGGTCGCGGACGTAGTCGTCGAAGTCGAGCTGGATCGTGTGCCGGCGCGCCTTGTAGTACTGGCCGGTGTGATATTCCTCGTCCGCCGCGATGATCGCGTGCATCGTCTCAGGCGGTGGCGGGGCATATTCCCCTGCGAGATAGGCCGCGACCAGCTTGGACTGCTGCTCGGCGAAATTGACCAGCGTCGGCAGAGGCTGGGCTAACCCCATGTAGAACAGGTCCGGCACCTCCGGCTTCATGATCCGCTTGAACAGCGGCGGCGGGCGGTTGTCGGCATCCGCCTTGAACGAAGGTTCGTCGAAGAAGGGGAAGCTGATGTCGTAGCCTGTCGCCCAGACGATCACATCGATCTGCTCGCGCGTGCCGTCGGTGAAGACGACCCCGTCGCCGTCGAGCTTCTCGATCGCGGGCTTGACCGTCAGGTCGCCCGATCCGGCCCGAAGCAGGAACTCGCCCGACACGGTGCCGTGGCTTTCGAACGGGCCGATTTCCGGTTCGGGCAGGCCGTAATCGCTCATCTTGCCGACGAGGTTCTTGACCATGCGCGCGCCGAGCCACTGGCGCACCTTCTTGGGCATCCATGCAGGCGCCGGGTTCTTGTCGAGCGGCTGGCCGCGAAAGTATTTCGGGAAGATCCACACGCCGCGCCGAGTCGATACGAACAGCTTGTCCGCCATGGGCCGCTGCGAAAGCTCGCTTGCGATATCCATCGCAGAATTGCCCATGCCGACGACCAGTACGCGCTTGCCAACGCAATCGACAGGCTCGAACGGGCTGCGGTAGCTGTGGGAATGCAGCTGTTCGCCGGTGAACTCGCCCGGGTAATCCGGGATGCGCGCGGCCCAGTGGTGCCCGTTGGCGACCGCGAGCGCATCGTAGCTGCGCGTCTCGCCGCTCGAGAGGGTGATGTCCCACCCGCCGCCTTCGCGCCGTTTCGCTTTCTCGACCCGCGTGTTGAAGGTGATGTGTTCGCGCAGGCCGAAGTGATCCACGTAGTCGTGAAAATACTGCAGCAGCTGCGAATGATGCGGGTAGTCGGGCCAGTCGTCGGGAACCGGATAGTCCTCGAACGCGAAGCGCCATTTCGAGGTGTCGATATGCAGGCTCTTGTAGCAGGCGGACATGCCGTTCGGATTGTCGAAATACCAGTTGCCGCCGATGTCGTCCGAGGCTTCGAAAATGTCGAAGGGGATGCCGAAGTCCTGCAGCCGCTTGGCCGTGGTAAAGCCCGAACAGCCCGCGCCGATTATGCAGACGCGCGGAAGGGCGCTCATGCCAGCGCCTCGGACAGGTTCTCGAAGCCGCGCAGGAAGTCTTCCTTGAAGTCCTGCACGACCGCGCCCGCGCCGCGCACTTCGCGCACGAGGCCGACGCCCTGGCCGACGAAATAGGTGCACAGCGCCTGCGCCTGCGGGTTCCCGTTGACCGCTGCCTTGTCGATCGCGCGCAGCACCGGTTCGGACAGCAGCATCATCAGCGGCATGGGGAGGGCGGGCATGCCCTGTTCCTCCCACCGCGCATGCCAGCCGGAACGCAGCTGGCGGCTGTACTTGCCGGTACGGTGCTTGGAGCGGATGGTGTCGCGGCTGGTCGCCTCGACCATCTTCTCGCGGAAGACTTCGTTGGTCTCGGATTCGCTGGTGGCGAGCCACACGCTTCCGCACCATGCGCCCGCCGCGCCCATCGCCATCATCCCGGCCATCTGCCGGCCATTCATGATGCCGCCTGCCGCGAGGACGGGAATGTCCTTGCCCGCTTCCTCGATCGCTTCGAGTACTTCGGGGATCAGCACGATGGTCGAGACCTCGCCGCAGTGCCCGCCGCCTTCGCCGCCTTGTGCGACGATGATGTCGACCCCGGCCTCGATCTGCTTCATCGCATGCTCCTTCGCACCGACGAGCGCCGCGACGGGGATGCCGTGCTTCTTGCCTGCAGCGATCATTTCCGGCGGTGCGGTCCCGAGTGCATTGGCGATCAGCCGGACCGGGTGGTTGAAGCTGACTTCGAGCAATTCCTGCCCGAGCGAGGTATTGGGGCGCTGCGATCCGCCGAGCGGCGAAGTTCCGTCGTCGCTGATCCCCGCTTCGCTCAGGATCTGGCGCGTGAAGTCGCGATATTCGCTCGGGATCAGGGCGACGATCTCGTCGGAGGTGACCTGCTTTTCGACCGCCTGCACTTCGGGGATGAGCACGTCGACGCCGTAGGGCTTGCCATCCACGTGATCGTCGATCCAGGCAAGTTCCTGTTCGAGCTGTTCGGGCGTGAAGCTCACCGCGCCCAGCACTCCGAAGCCGCCTGCGCGACTCACGGCGGCGACCACGTCGCGGCAATGCGAAAAGGCGAACAGCGGGAATTCGCATCCCACCATCTCGGTCATCCGGAACGGCATAATTTCTCTCCCTTTGGACCAAGGGTTTAACGAACGCGCCGGGACGAGCAACAGGCCATGCGAAGTTTGACCTCGATCAATGTATAGTGGCGCGGGGGCGCGCATGATTGCGAAAGTGAGAGAGGAGCGCGCAATGAACGCGATGGAAGAGATTATCGGCAAGCAGTCCGGCGGCCATGTCGACGTGCTGATCGTCGGGGCGGGTATTTCCGGCATCGGCTCGGCCTACCACCTGCAGGACCAGTGCCCGGACAAGAGCTATGTGATCCTCGAGATGAAGGACACTTTCGGCGGCACGTGGGAGACGCACAAATATCCCGGCGTGCGCTCGGACAGCGACCTCTACACTTTCGGATACCGCTTCAAGCCGTGGGTCGGCGCGCCGATCGCGAGCGCGGAGGAAATTCTCAAATACATGGGCGAGGTGATCGACGAGAACGGCATCGGCGATCACATCCGCTACGGCCACCGGATCGATCGCTGCAGCTTCTCGCGCGAGACCGACCTGTGGACCGTCGAGGCGACCCGCCTGTCGGACGGGGAGCGGATGGTCTTCACCTGCAACTTCCTGTGGATGTGCCAGGGCTATTACGACCACAAGACGCCCTACATCCCGCCGGAATGGCAGGATAAGGGCCTGTCGGATTTCAAGGGCGACTTCGTCCATGCACAGAAGTGGGACCCCGATTACGACTATGCCGGCAAGCGCGTGCTGGTCATCGGATCGGGCGCAACGGCGGCGACGGTCGTCCCGGCCTTTGCCGAGAAGGCGGAGCACGTCACCATGCTCCAGCGCTCGCCGACCTATTTCTTCTGCAGCGAGAACAAGAACGAGCTGGCCGACCGACTGCGCGAGGTCGGCGTCGACGAACCGACCGTGCACCGCGTGGTGCGCCAGCAGATCATGTACGACCAGGACATGCTGACCAAGCGCTGCCTCGAGGAGCCCGAGGCGGTCTTCGAGGAGCTGAAGGAACTCGTGCGCGCCTTCACCGGCAAGCCGGACTTCGAGTTCGAACCGCACTTCACCCCGAAATATCGCGTGTGGCAGCAGCGCCTCGCCTTCTGTCCGGAGGGCGACGTGTTTCGGTGCGCGGTCGAGGGCAAGCTTACAGTCGTAACCGACACCATCGACCGCTTCACCGAGAAGGGTGTCATGACCTCCTCGGGCGAGGAGATCGAGGCCGACCTGATCGTTGCGGCGACCGGTTTCCAGCTGTCCGTGATGGGTGACATCCCCTTCTTCGTCGATGAAAAGCAGGTCGATTGGCACGACACCGTGACCTATCGCGGGATGATGTTCACCGGCGTGCCGAACATGGTGTGGGTCATGGGTTATTTCCGCGCCAGCTGGACGCTGCGCGTCGACATGCTCGGCGATTTCGTGTGCTCGCTGCTCAACCACATGGACGAGCAGGGCGCGCGCCGCGTCGAAGTGCAGTTCCGGCCGGAGGACAAGGACATGGAGCTCTTGCCCTGGATCGAGGCGGACAACTTCAATCCGGGCTACCTGATGCGCGGGCTCGACAAGATGCCGCGCCGCGGGGACAAGCCCGAGTGGCGGCACAACCAGGACTACTGGACCGAGCGGGTCGAGATTCCCGCGATCGACCTCGACGGTCCAGAATTCGCCTACACGGCGACTCCGCAATCCGCCGAAGCCGACATGGCGCATGCCGACTGACCGCGCCGGAGGACCAAAATGACCGAACCGCTCGATCTCGTCGGCTGGAGCGCGCTGCTGCTCGGCCTGTTCGCGATATCCGTGTCCATCGGCGCATTCCGCCAGCCGGGCCTGTGGCGCAAGATGATCGACGAGGTCGACCGCTCGCCCGCGCTGCAATTGCTCAGCGGCTTCATGGAGCTGTTCGTCGGTGCCGCGATCTACCTCGCGGCCCCATGGACCAGCGGCGACCTGCTGGCGCAGGTGATGAAGGTGATCGGCGCGCTGATGATGGCCGAGGCGCTCGTCGTGATGGCGATCTGCGATCTCTACATGCAGGTCTGGCTCAAGAACCTCGCCGCGATCCATCGTTTCTGGACCGGCGTGACGTTCCTGTGCGGCCTCGCGCTCGCGGGCGCTGCCATGCTGCGGATCGCCTGAGCTAGCCGCGCTTCTCCAGCTTCACCGGCATTTCGGTGAAGGCCCTGAGGAACGGGCTCGCTAGGCGGGTCGGCTTGCCCTGCGGCACGATCCTCCAGCCGCGCGCCACGATCTCCTCGATGATCGTGGCGATCTGGATTTCCGCGAGCCGCGCACCGACGCAGCGGTGGATGCCATGGCCGAAGGCGAGATGGCGGCGCGCATTGCTGCGCGCGACATCGAACTTCTCCGCGTCCGGGAAAACGCTCTCGTCGCGATTGGCGGAGATGTACCACATGACGACCTTCTCGCCCGCCGGGATGTGCTGGCCGCCTAGTTCGGTGTCGCGCGTCGTCGTGCGGCGCATGTGGAGTACGGGCGACTGCCAGCGAATGATTTCCTGCGCGGCATTGGGAATGAGCGCGGCATCGCCGTGCAGCGCATCGAGCTGGTCGGGATAGGTGTCGAGCGCCTCGACCAGCCCGCTGATCGAATTGCGCGTCGTGTCGTTTCCGCCGACGATCAGCAGGGCGATATTGGCGAGCCGTTCCATCGGGGTGAGGTTCCCCATGGCATCGGAATGGACCATGCGGCTCAGCAGGTCGTCGGTCGGCGGTGCCTGGCGGCGTTCTTCCAGAAGCTCGTCGAAGCGGGCGAGCATGGCCTGCATCTGGACCATCCACTCGGCGCGGAATTCGTCGGTATTGCTGCTCTCGCTCACGCCCCCGGCATAGTCCGACCAGCGTTTGAGGTCGGCAGCTTCCTCGTCCGGGTCCATCCCGAACAGGATGCAGAGCATGCCCATGGTCTGCGGAATCGAGACCTGCGAGACCCAATCGAAAGTTTCGCCCAGCGGCAGCTTGTCGAGCAAGTAGGAGCAGCGTTCGCGCACCTGCAGCTCGCGCATCTTCATCTGGCTCGGCGCGAAGGCCGGCTGGATGACCTTGCGCTGTGCCGTGTGAACCGGCGGGTCCGAGGCGATGAAATTGGGCAGATTGCTCTCGGGCGGCGGGTCGGTGATGGTGATGTTGCCGTTCTTCCAGCTCGAGGAGAAAGTCTCGTGATCGAGCTCGACTGCACTCACCAGGTCATGCGTGACGACCGACCAGTAGGGGCCATAGGGGCTTTCCGGGCAATAGCTGACCGGCATCTCGCGGCGCAGGAGCTTGAATGGCTCTCGCCAGCTGTCCTCCACGTATAGCGCTTCGCGGCTGACATCGACCGGCGCGATCGCGCGCCCTTCCTTTGCGGCTGTGGCCATCGCCTTCTCCTCTCTCCGACAAGAAAGGTTGCATAGGAGGACGAATCTGTCACGTTGAATCGGGCCAGTCGTAGGGAGAGATGATGTGGCGAGCGAAGCACTCGTGATCGACAAAGATGCGCTGAAAAGGAAATACGCGGAAGAACGCGACAAGCGCCTGCGCGACGATGCGTCGGAGCAGTACATCCGGCTCGAAAGCGAATTCTCCGACCTCGCCACCGACCCCTACCTGCCGGTCCAGCAGCGCGACCCGGTCACCGACCATGTCACCTTCGCCTTCGTCGGCGGCGGCTTTGCAGGCCTGTGCGTCGGTGCGCGGCTGAAGCAGGCGGGCTACGACAGCGTGCGATTGATCGACAAGGGCGGCGACTTCGGCGGAACCTGGTACTGGAACCGCTATCCCGGTGCGCAGTGCGACACGGCGAGCATGATCTACATGCCGCTGCTCGAAGAAACCGGCCACATGCCGAGCGAGAAATACGCCCACGCGCCCGAAATCCGCGAACATTGCGCGCGCATCGGCAAGCAGTTCGGGCTCTACGAACACGCGCTGTTCCACACGCAGGTCACCGGCCTCGAATGGGACGAGGACGCCAAGCTATGGGTGATCGAGACCGATCGCGGCGATCGCTTCACCGCGAAATATGTCGGCATGGGCACCGGACCACTGCACGTCGCCAAGCTGCCGGGCCTCGAAGGGATCGAGCGCTTCAAGGGCAAGAGCTTCCACACCAGCCGATGGGACTACGCCTACACCGGCGGCACGCCCGAAGGCGCCCCGATGGACAGACTGGCCGACAAGCGCGTCGCCATCATCGGCACCGGCGCAACCGCCGTCCAGTGCGTGCCCGAGACGGCGAAATACGCCAAGGAACTGACCGTCTTCCAGCGCACCCCGTCATCGGTCGATGTGCGCGCCAACGAGCCGATCGACGAGGACTGGTTCGCCGGTGTCGCCGAAGAAGGCTGGCAGAAGAAGTGGCAGGAAAACTTCACTGCCCATTTCGGCATGGGCATGCCAGCGGAAGACCTCGTCAACGACGGCTGGACCGATCTCGCCAAGCGCATCCGCAAGAACATGACCAAGGTCCCGATGGACCAGTGGACGCCGGAAAAGATGATGGCCGCCTTCGAGGATGCGGACTTCGAAAAGATGGAGGAAATCCGCCAGCGGGCCGCCGCCCTGGTCGACGATCCTGAAACGGGCGAGGCACTCAAGGCGTGGTATCGCCAGCTGTGCAAGCGCCCGTGCTTCCACGACGAATATTTGCAGGCCTTCAACCGCCCCGGCGTGAAGCTGGTCCATACCGACGGGCAGGGCGTCGAACGCATCACCGAAAAGGGCGTGGTCGCAAACGGCAAGGAATACGAGGTCGACTGCATCATCTACGCTTCGGGCTTCGAGGTGTGGACCGACTTCGAAAGCCGCACCGGCTTCGACCCGGTCGGACGCGGCGGCAAGAAGCTGTCCGATCACTGGGGCGAGGCGATGCGCACGCTGCACGGGCTCCAGATGCACGGTTTCCCGAACCTCTTCCTCGTCCAGGCGACGCAGGGAGCGGCGTTCATTGCAAACTATCCGCACAACCTCGTCGACCACGCCGACACCATCGCGGCGATCGTCTCGCACATGGAAAGCGAAGGACTGAGCACGGCCGAACCGAGCGCCGAAGCCGAGCAGAAATGGCTCGACTTCCTGCTCACCGGTCGCGGCAATGCCTTGAGCAATACCGAGTGCACGCCCGGCTATTACAACAACGAAGGCAAGGGCCTGCGCGAGCGGGACAAGTACAACCTCGGCCACCCGGGCGGCGCGCTGGCGTTCTTCAGCCACATCGACGCGTGGCGCAAATCGGGCAAGTTCGAGGGGCTGGAATTCGCCTAACGCGCCTGCGGCTCTTCGCACTGTGAAAGGGCCGCTGGTTTCTCGATGATCTGCCGGGCGCGTGCCCAGTCGCCGTGCAACCATGCTTGCCGTGCATCTTCGCTGTCGGGCAGCACCACCGGCATCGACTTGCAGCCCAGCTGTCTCGCCAACCCGCGCGCCTCGACGGTGAGCAGGGCGAAGCCCGGCACCTCGTCGTCCTTCCACACGCCGGCCATGGCGAAAACACCGACGCCTTCCGGCGCGAACCGATGCTTCAGCCTCCGCCCCTCGTAATCGGTCCCGTCGCCCCATTCCATGAAGGCGGTCGCAGGGACGAGGCAGCGAAACTCGCTGTTGCGCAAATTGCCGATCCAGAACGGGCTGTCGGGGTTCCGCACTGTCGCGACCAAGCGTGTCTGGTCGCCTGCGGACGGCGGAGGCATCACGCCCCACAGGCGCGGCACCATGCGCGGCGCAAGCGGCTTTCCCGCTGGCCGCGGCCCTGCAACGAATTCGCGGCCCGCAGTAATGACCGGCGCGAACTTTGCCGGCGTGCAATAACCCCCGGCCCATGGATCGTCCCCGACCCGCGCGCCGAAGCGCCGCGCCACATCGGCGGCATTGGCATCGAGGCGATAGAGCAGCGTCACGCCGTGCGGCCTAGACGCGCGAGCGGCGAGGGTCTATCGCTTGGGCCATCCCCGGGGAGCCAGCTTGTGGCTGAGAGGGGCGGGATAAGCGCCGCCCGACCCGTTGAACCTGAACCGACTAGCATCGGCGGAGGGAGTGGGCGGCCAATGCGAGAACCGCTCCGCCTTTTCCGATGCGAGGAGAGGACGAAGCCGTGGCCACTGCAGCCGATATACCTGCCTGGATCGCCCTGTTCCTCGGGCTCTACGTGCTTGCGGCATGCGTGGCCGAACTGCGCTCGCCCGGCGGGTGGGATAGCATGGTCGAGGAGCTCGAGCGGTCTTTCCTCCTGCGCCTGATGGCAGGCGTGATCGCGCTGACCCTCGGCGCGGCGATCTATCTCGTCTCTCCGTGGCGACCGGGCGACTGGCTGAGCATCCTCGTCTCCGTCATCGGTGGCCTCGCGGTTGCCAAGGGCCTGCTGATCATCGCGGCGGGCGACAGGTTCCTTTCCATCTACAACCGAATGTTCAAGGGCCGGACGCGGGCGATCGCGGGCATCGACGCCGTACTCGGCGCAGCCCTGCTTTTCGTCGCGCTCTCGCGCCTCCAGACCATCTGACATCGACTTCCCAGCACGAAGGACAAACCTCCCCATGGCAGACATCAATTCGCCCATCGAAATCGGCGTGACCACCGGCCCCATTCGCGGCAGCCGCAAGATCCACGTCGGCGCGCGCACCGGCAGCGGCATCCGTGTCGCCATGCGCGAGATCGACCTGGAAGGCGACGAGCCGAGCGTGCGGGTCTACGACACCTCCGGCCCCTACACCGACCCGGACGTGGCGATCGACATCGACAAGGGACTCGCCCCGCTGCGCCGCGAATGGATCATGGCGCGCGGCGATGTCGAGGAATACGACGCGCGCGAAGTGAAGCCGGAAGACAACGGCCAGCTCGGCCCGGACCGTTCGGGCGGCGTCCCGGCGTTCCCCAATGTCGTCAAGCGCCCGCTGCGCGCGAATGCCGGGCAGAACGTCACCCAGATGCACTATGCCCGCCGCGGCATCATTACGTGCGAGATGGAATATGTCGCCGAGCGCGAGAACCTCGGCCGCGAAATGGCCGCCGAGCTGATTGCCGCCAACCGCGAGGGCGCGCAGGACTGGGGCGCTGCCATCCCCGACATCATCACGCCGGAATTCGTGCGCGACGAGGTCGCTCGCGGCCGCGCGATCATCCCGAACAACATCAACCACCCGGAAAGCGAGCCGATGGCGATCGGGCGCAACTTCCTCGTCAAGATCAACGCCAATATCGGCAACTCCGCCGTGGCATCGGACGTGGCGAGCGAGGTAGACAAGATGGTCTGGTCGATCCGCTGGGGCGCGGACACCGTCATGGACCTCTCCACGGGCCGCAACATCCACGACACGCGCGAATGGATCATCCGCAACTCGCCCGTCCCCATCGGCACCGTGCCGATCTACCAGGCGCTGGAGAAGGTCGGCGGCATTGCCGAGGACCTGACCTGGGAAATCTTCCGCGACACGCTGATCGAGCAGGCCGAACAGGGCGTCGACTATTTCACCATTCACGCCGGCGTGCGCCTGCCCTACGTCCCGATGACCGCCAAGCGCGTTACCGGCATCGTCAGCCGCGGCGGCTCGATCATGGCGAAATGGTGCCTCGCGCATCACAAGGAGAGCTTCCTCTACGAGCGCTTCGACGAGATCACCGAGATCATGAAGGCATACGACATCGCCTATTCGCTGGGCGACGGCCTGCGCCCCGGCTCTATCGCCGACGCAAACGACGAAGCCCAGTTCGCCGAGCTCTACACGCTGGGCGAACTGACCAAGCGCGCCTGGGAGCAGGACGTGCAGGTGATGATCGAAGGCCCCGGCCACGTGCCGATGCACAAGATCAAGGAGAACATGGACAAGCAGCTGGAGGCTTGCGGCGAAGCGCCCTTCTACACGCTCGGCCCGCTCGTCACCGATATCGCGCCGGGATACGACCACATCACCAGCGGCATCGGCGCGGCGCAGATCGGCTGGTACGGCACCGCCATGCTCTGTTACGTCACGCCCAAGGAACACCTCGGCCTGCCCGACCGGGACGATGTGAAAGTGGGCGTGGTGACCTACAAGCTCGCCGCCCACGCCGCCGACCTCGCCAAGGGCCACCCGGCCGCCAAGGTCCGCGACGACGCATTGAGCAAGGCCCGCTTCGAATTCCGCTGGCGCGACCAGTTCAACCTCAGCCTCGACCCCGACACGGCCGAGCAATATCACGACCAGACCCTCCCGGCGGAAGGCGCCAAGACCGCCCACTTCTGCTCCATGTGCGGCCCGAAATTCTGCTCGATGAAGATCACGCAGGAAGTGCGCGATTTTGCCGCGAAGCAGAACTCGGACAGCTATCTTGCGAGCGAAAACATCAAGCGCGAGACCTCAGCCGAAGAGGCCGAGGAAGCGGAGAAGGGGATGGAGGAGATGAGCGAGGTTTACCGCGAGAAGGGCGAGAAACTGTATTTGCCGGAATGACTTAATGAATCACCGGCGCTAAAGCCTCTGGTCTATGAGTATAGATGGCTTCATCACCTGCCTTACCCTTTTGGTTGGACTTTATACGATCGCTTCGCCTGTAGCGAAGCTGCGGTTCCGATTGCTGGGATGGAAGCTGTGGGCTCCATCAGCAGTGTTCTTGGGCGCAATTACGTACTTTCTCCTGTTCGATAGGGTGGCGCCGAATTGCAACAGCAGCGTTTGCTCAGGCTTTGAGATCAAACCAAGCTCTCGGTTGTCCAACGAAATTGCCTTCGGGCTCACAATGCTTTGGCTATCGTTTCTCGGCGCACTCTATAGTTCTAGAAAAATTTCTATCCGCAACTATCGCCTATTCCGCGACTTGGTTGAACGGTTGATCAGTGACAGAAAATATGGGGAAGTTGTCGAGCTAATTGAGCCTCATTTCGACGCAATCGCACTTCGCGCGAACCGCGGGCATTGGATGCAGCGAACCATCGATGCGGTTCGTCACCACGGAAAGCGCAGTCCGGAGCTCGAATACCTCTTCGCACAGCATGAGAGTTCGGTCACGAGTGCCAAGCTGCGAGGCAGGGTGTGGGAGGCGATAAAGGGAGCGATGCTGTCATGCGCACAGCCGTTCATAACTGCATTTCCAGACGAGGATATTAAGCAGAAGAATGCACGTCAGATCATAAGGCGATTGATGTCGAATGATGAGTTTGTGCGTTTTGTCGCGCAGGAGAGAACGAGGTTCGCCCTGAGAATTCTGGAATCGGATTTGTCCGATTCCTATGAGTTCTCCGATAGAGCATTCACTTTCTTCATCAGTGGAATCGATGCTCCACTCCGCCAAGAGATTTGGGAGAACGACAGTCTAGGGCTGTGTTTTTACGACATCGATTCAGACAATCAGATAATCGCATACCTTTTTACAGACTCGAAGAAAGCGGAGGAGCGAGAAGTTTATCGGCCGATTGGCGAGTTTGCTTTCGACAGTCTCGAAGACGAAAAATACCTTAGGCTGCTGAATTCCAAGCCGAGAGATTTCGACAAAATGAAAAGGTCCGACGACCTATTCCTTGTTATACAATTCTTTGACATAATGATCAGATCTTCGGCTAGAGATGGAATAGAATGGCACATGTGGCTTTACTACATGAATATTCTAACTCGAAGGCTGGTCGAAATTATCGACACTGATCACCCAGACTATGATGAAAATTCAGAATTCCCTAATTTCGCGCATTTCCTGATATATAAAATTGTTAGTAATCTTAGGGATTGGATCCGGCTTTTCGAATGCCTACAGGCGGACAGTCCCGCGCTTATCATTGATAGTCCAGCAGCCACACATGAGAATGGCCACATCATCAAATCGGCAATCCTCTCCGTTGGCATTTGCATTCGTGAGCTATTGAGTTCCGACAAGATTAGTGATCGATTCATCGCGTATGTTCTGGAGATTGTCCTCCGAGCTCGGCGCGATGCGCAGCAACATGATAATGGTGCGCTTGTCGCTGAAGCTTTGACAAATTCTATTGTTGAGGGTGGACCGATGGGGTTCGGCGATATGCAAGGACATCGCCTCTTGGTTTGCTTTCACGAAATGGATCACGTTGCTCAATATGAGCATCGAGATTTAGGACAAATACTCGAAGAACGATACGCCTAGCCGGACCTAAGGGTTGGGACATTCGTCAGGCTACGTTGGCAAATTTGGGCGAAGTCAAAGCAAAGCACATTGCTCCAAAACGACTATCATCTGGTGAACCCAACAAGCACCCGGTCCAGCGCCTGCAGGAAGTTCGACCGGTCCGCCTTGCTGAACGGCGGCGGGCCTCCACCGAGCCCGTCCATCCCGGCGCGCAGGTCTTCCATGATCGCGCGGGTGGCTATGGCGCTGCCGATGCTGGCGGCATCGAAGGGCTTGCCGTCGTGGCGCAGTACCGTCGCGCCCGCCTTGAGGCAGCGTTCGGCCAGCAGGATGTCGGCGGTGATGACTACGCTGCGCGGCCCCGCGTTCTCCGCAATCCAGTCGTCCGCCGCGTCGAAGCCGTCCGAGACCACCACGCGCTTTACCCGCTCGCTCACCGGCACGCGGAAGGGGCTGTTGCTGACCACGCGGACATGCGCCTTGTGGCGGTCGGCCACGCGGTAGATTTCCTCCTTCACCGGGCAGGCATCGGCGTCGACGAGGATGGTGACGGGTTCCTTCATGGACCCGGGCCTAGCGCGCCCGGCTGTCTCGCACCACCGTGCTCGCCCTTGCGCAAATTGCGGCTCAGCTTCACTGTCCCAACGGACAGGAGGAATTGCGCCCCGTGACCCGGACCGAGACCAACCGCTCGCTCATCACCAAGGCCTTCGAGGGGCTGCGCCATGGCGATCCCTCGCATTTCATGCCGCTGTTCGACGAGGATATCGAATGGTGGGTGATGGGCTCGTCCGCCTGGTCGAAGCACGCGAAGGGCCTCGCCAATGTCGAGCGCGATCTCGTCGGGCCGCTGTTTGCCCGCTTTGCGGGGCCATACCTCAATATTCCCGAGCTAATCCTTGCCGATGGCGACCATGTCGTCGTGCTGGCGAAAGGCGATGCCGAGACGGTCGAGGGCGAGCGCTACGACAACGACTATTGCTTCGTGTTCCGGATGAAGGACGGCAAGATCGTCGAAGTGCGCGAGTACATGGACACGATCCTCGCCGACAAGGCGCTCGGCACCGGGTGAGGGGGCCGACGGCAGGGGCGAGATGGCAGACTACCTGATCTTCTTTGCGCTCGTGCTGGGTATCAACCTGATGCCGGCATTCGGACCGCCGACGTGGTCGATCATCGCGCTCTATGCGCTGAATGGCGATCTCAAGCTGGCGTTGCTGGTAATCGTCGGAGCGCTGGCGGCGGCGCTGGGGAGGTTCCTGCTCGGCCATGCGACGCGGCTGTTCGGCGAGCGCTTCCTGACCGAGCGGATACAGGCGAACCTCGAGGCTGCGCGCGAGGCGCTGGAGCAACGCAGGCGCAATACGGTGCTCGCGCTCGGCCTGTTCGCGCTCTCGCCGGTTCCCTCGGCCCAGCTGTTCGAGGCCGCGGGGCTGGCGCGGCTACCGCTGCTGCCCTTCACCGCCGCCTTCTTCGCAGGGCGCATCGTCAGCTACACGATCTACGGCCTGACCGCTGCGGGCCTCGCCTCGACGAGCCTTGGCGAAGCGTTCCGCGAACAGTTCAGCAGCCCGCTCGGCATCGCGCTGCAAGTGGCGATGCTGGTCGGGCTGGTGCTGCTGGCACGGGTGGATTGGGCCAAGCGGTTCGGACGTGAGCGGGGCGGAGCTTGAGCATCGCTTCAAGGGCATACAGAATTACCCTTCCATCCGGCCCGACACTCCCCATGTCGGTAGGTGAGACAACAAAAGAGGAGAGCGCATCATGCAGGTCCAGTTCAATTCCGATCACACCGTCATGGGTACGGAAAACGTCGCGGAGCGGATCGAGGGCAAGGTGCGCGAGAAGCTCGGGCGGTTCGAGGATCGGCTGACCCGCCTCGAGATCCATGTGCATGACGAGCATCGCCACACCCACGGACATGACGACAAGGCCTGCACCATCGAGGCGCGGCCGCGTTCGGGCAAGCCGATCGGGGTGACGGAGACCGGCTCCACCGTCGACGATGCCGCGCGCAAGGCGGCGATGACGCTCGCCCAGCGGCTCGACCGGCACTTCGGCAAGCAGTCGCGCCACTCGCACGACCAGCGGCCCGACAAGGTGATGTAATCCGCCAGGCGGCGGCCGGAAATTGCGCCTTTAGGCCATCCGGGACATATTCGAGACACGGGTCGCCCTCTTGGGAAAGGAGGGGCTGACCATGATTGGCAAATACACATACCTGCAGGTCGCGCTGTTCGTGTTCGGGGTGATATTCTGCCTCGTCTATCCGCTCGCACTGGTGTGGCCGGCGGGCTGGGTGTGGCATGAAGGTGCGCCGCTTTCGAACAATTACTACGCGATGATCCTGGGCGTTTACGCGACGCTCGGCATTTTCCTGATCCGCGCGGCGAGCAACCCGTCGGCGCATGTCTCGCTGATCTGGTTCACCGTGTGGTCGAGCGTCATCCACGCACTGGTCATGGCTGTGCAGGCTGTCCAGCAGCCGATGCACGGCGGTCACCTGCTCGGCGATGTGCCTGCATTGCTGCTGGTCGCGGTGGTGCTGGGAGTGCTGGTGCGCAAGGCCGAACCTGCCACCGGCTGAGGAGGAGTTTCCGGACGCTTCCCTTGCGCCCGCGGATATGGTCCAAGAGGCGATGATGAAACTGACCTATTGCCTTCACCGCCTCCCCTCGCTCACCCGCGAGGAATTCCAGCGCTACTGGCGCGAGACGCATGCGCCGCTGGTCAAGGCGGCTGCACCGCATCTCGGCATCGTGCGTTACATCCAGTGCCACACGGAGGATCACCCGATCCTCGCGCCGACGGCCGAAGGGCGCGGGATGCCGCACGGCGAGGGCGAGGAATTCGACGGCGTGGCGGAAATCTGGCTCGCCGAAGACGATGTCTCGGGCGAGCCGACGGCGGAAGCCGCGGAGCACGCCCGCATCCTTCTAGAGGACGAGGCGAAGTTCATCGATTTCACCCGCTCGCGCATGTTCATCACGCGCGAAAATGTCGTCATTGGCTAGGAGCAGGCAGGATATGTCCGAACCCAAGAAGAAATACCGCGTCCCCTTCGTCGAGCGCACGGGGATGACGCGCATCGAGGAACGGCGCGGGTATTCGAAGCTGCTGATGCCGCTCGAGCCCAATGCGAACCATGTCGACGTCATGTACCTCGGCGCTTTCTGCGTGCTTGCCGAAGCGGTTGCGGCGGGTCCGGGCATCTCGATCCTCGACACGGAGAAGTACTTCCCGATCATCAAGGATATCGCGGTCGACTTCCACCGCATGGTGGCGAGCGACGTGACGGCCGAATACGGACTGAGCGACGAGGAGATCGACGCGCTGCTCGCCGATCTCGAGCGCAAGGGTAGCGCGGGCTACACCGCCGATGTGCCGATGTATGACGCAGACGGGCAGCTAGCCGCTACCGGACGCGTGACGGTCAAGTTGCTGAGCCACAACTGGACCCCGAAGAGCTGACCAGAGGGCTGCCTAGCCGCCGAAAATCAGCGCGTCGGGAATGCGATAGCGTTCCGGGCCGTAGCTGATGATCGTCCAGTCGTCCTCGCGCGTCGCTTTGAAGGTCCAGCCGGCGGAGCCATCGGCCTGCGCGCTGTCCGCGCCGAAAGCCTTGCCATTGGCATCGAAGAAGATCGCGCGCTTCGTGCCGTTGGGCTTGGTGACCTCGACCAAATGGCCGCCTTCATCGTCCCATTTGCGCTTCACACCGACATCGCATGAGCCGGAGAACGAGCCGCTCGTCCCGCAATCGATAATCGAGGTCGCGTTGTAGTCCGTACCGGCGACTTTGACGTCGACATCTCCCCCAGCCATCGGGCCGTTCTCGCCCATGCCGGCATTCGCGTCCCCGCGCGGGACAGAGACGATGGTGATCCCATCGACCGTATCGACGACCGTGCCGCCGAGCGCCGCGGCATCGCTGGCACTGGGGCAACCGACGAGATCTGCGCTGTCGTCGAGCCAGTTGGAAGTCGCCGCGCTTTCACCGAGCCTGCGGCACGGATCGCCTGCATTGGGATAGCCGTCGCCGAATGCAGCGAGCGTTTCGGGAAATTCGACACCGGGAGTCCCTGTCGCCGCGTCGTCCGGAGCGGCGGCGCCTTCGTCGGCTCCACTGCATGCTGCACAAAGGAGCAGGGTCGGCAGGATCACGGTACGCATGGCGAGTCTCCCTCTGGTTGTGCGAAGGATGATATGGATGAATTTGGCGAATGGCCACCTGTCGGGCCATATAGTCGCATCGGCGTCGCCATGCGGCGCAAGGGGAGGACCAGATGAAGGGTGCGAAATTCATTCTCGCCGCAGCGGCGCTCTACAACCTGCTGATCGGGGGGACTGCTCTGGTCGGATCGCATTCGACCAACGAGGGGCGCATCGTCGGCCTGCTCGTCGCCTGCTTCGGCATGGTCTACGCGATCGTCGCTACCGATGCGGAGAGATTCAAGCCGATCCTCTGGGCCGGCGTCGTCGGAAAGGCCGGAGTGGTTCTACTCGTCTGGTCGCAGGTGCAGGCTGGTCTGCTGCCGGGCTATGTCGGCCTGGTGCTGCTGGGCGACATCCTGTTCATGGTCGCCTTCCTGGCGATCCTCGTCTGGCCCGCTCAGCGACCCGCGTCGGAATAGCCCACACGCACTACCGGCTGGGGCTGCGCATCGGCGACGGGTTCGCCCTGCGCCCTGGCCTGCGCTTTCGCGGTATCGCGTGAACTCGATACCTCGGATGACGAGGCGATCAGGCGCTCCGCCGATCGCGACAGGCGCGGGATTTCGCGAACGGATACTTTCTGCGGTTCGAGCGGCTGGCCGCGCACCGGGATGCCATTGATCGCGCTTTCGCGGATCGGTTCGCCGGTCATCGGATGCACTTCCAGTTCGACCGGTGCCTCCTCGTAGGCGGCATCGGAATAGGCCGGATAGGCGGCGGCGAGCCTGGCTTCGTAACGCTCCTGCTGCCACTGCGAATAGGGCTTGCCGTCCACCAGCATCTCGGGGCGTTCCCCTGCCGGCGGCGTGTAGCGGGACCGGTCGAAATCGGCGAGCTGGTGCGAGGCCTGGGCCTTGCGCTCGACAACGTCGTCGAGCGTGTCGGAATAGCGGCTGACCGGCTCGGTGCTGATCGCGGTTCCGGTTGCGGCTCCGGCGAAGATGGCGACGACCGCGGCTGCGCCGATTGCATAGCGGGTTTTCATATCGACCTCTGAGAATTCGTTTTCCTTCCAACGGGAAAGACGGGTTCTTGGTTCCTCGCTTGCCGCGAATGCCATGCTGGCCTAGCGAGGGAACATGATCCGCTCAGCCCTTCCGATCGCCGTCCTCCTCCTCGCATCCTGTGGCGGTAATGCCCCCGAACGCGTCGCGACCTATGACGGCATCTCGGATGGCGAGACGGTCCATTTCACAGGCACCGAGCCGTTCTGGGGCGGACAGGCGGCCGGCGGCCAGCTGACCTACACCACGCCGGAAAACATCGAGGGCGAGACCTTCCCGGTCGAGCGCTTCACCGGCAACAGCGGTATCGGGCTCAGCGGCACGATGGATGGCGCGACTTTCGACCTGACGATCACCGAGGGCGAATGCAGCGATGCGATGTCCGACCGGACCTATCCGTTCAATGCGACGTTGCAGCTGGGCGAGGAAATGCGCATCGGCTGCGCGTGGACCGATGCGCGTCCTTTCACTGGCCCGCAAAACCCCTGATAATCGCCGGAACCTTCTTTTGGGAAGCCCGTTCCCCCTGCTGAACCGGCTGCCGCTTTGGCAGCCTTTTCTATGAAGCAGAGAGAAGGATCCCCCCCCCCAATGAAGACCCCGATCAAGATGCTCGCCATTCCGATGCTTGCATCCTCGCTGGCCCTTGCCGCTTGCGGTGACACCACCGAAACGGCCGAGCCGACCGACACCACGACCGAAACCGTCGCCGAAGGCCCGGGCACCGTCGTCGAAGTCGCGCAGGGCAACGAAGATTTCTCGACCCTCGTCACCGCCGTGACCACTGCACAGCTGGCAGACACGCTGTCGGGCGAAGGTCCGTTCACCGTTTTCGCGCCGACCAATGACGCGTTCGCCAAGCTGCCGGAAGGCGCTGTCGAAGACCTGCTGAAGGAAGAAAATCGCGCGCAGCTGACCGGCGTCCTCACCTACCACGTGGTGGCAGGCGAAACGAATGCCGAAGCGCTGATCGCCGCGATCAACGAAGCGGGCGGCTCGACCGAGCTGACCACCGTCAACGGCACCAAGCTGACGGCCGCGCTCGAAGGCGAGAACGTCGTCCTGACCGATGCTGCAGGCAACAAGGCAACCGTCACCGCGACGGACATCGACGCATCGAACGGCGTGATCCACGTCATCGATACGGTCGTCATGCCGTCCTGATAGGCGACAACCAGTCGACCCGGGGGCGTCGCTTGCTACGGCAGGCGGCGCCCTTTCCATTCCGGCTTTCCCTTTGGCGAGTCCCTGGATGGGGTGCTATCCTGCCGCCAGCTATTCGAGGGAGGAGAAGATGGCGAGAGAAGGCGGATGCCTGTGCGGCGCGGTGCGCTACACGCTGGCGAGCGAACCGGCGATGTCGATGGCGTGCCATTGCACCCATTGCCAGAAGCAGAGCGGGACTTCGTTCTCGCTAATCGTCGCCGTTCCAGAGAGTGATATCGAGATCACCGGCGAGGTGCAGACCTACGAGGACCAAGGCGAAAGCGGGAACACGTTGCAGCGCCAGTTCTGCGGCAAATGCGGCTCGCCCCTGTTCACCCTCGTTCCGAGCGCCCCCAACATGGTCTTCATCAAGGCTGGCACGCTTGACGACACCAGCGGTATCGCACCGGCGGTCCATATCTGGACCAAGAGCAAGCAGGAGTGGCTCGACCTGGGCGATGCGCCGCAGGTCGAGCGTAACCCCGGCTAAAGGCTAGAACAGCCCCGGCACCTCGCGCTGCGCGGCGCTGGGATAGCGCGGCTGCAGCAGTTCGCGCCGGTCCGATACGCCTGCGCGCTGGGTGCCCTGCGCAGCTCCGGAGATCGGCGTACAGACCGCTGCGCCGTTGCGCAGGAAGTTGAGCGCCTGTGCGACCGAAGCCTCGTTCGGATCGCCCAGCTGGGCCGAGATGTCGTCGTCCGCGCGGCAGGTGTTGGGCACGACCGAGGCGAGGCCGGTGAAATATTCGCCCTGGCCATCGGCATTCTCGGTCTTGAAGGTCACCGCGCGGAGGCGATCGTCGCATTCGCTCTTGTCGAAGCCGAACTGGCCGACCGGCTTGCCGAAGGTATTGGTGCCCACCAGCGCCATGTTGTTGCCGACATAGGGAATGAAGGCATTGGTCACGAGCTCGCTCGCCGAAGCGGTGCCGCCGCGGCCGATGAAGGCGATCTTGGTCGCGGTGATGGCTTCGGGCTGCGCGCCGAACAGGTCGGTTTCGTTCTCGCTCGACTTGCTGTCGCGCAGGGTGGTGCGGCTGAACACCTGGCCGACGTAGTTGCGGCCCATCAGGTCGCCCATCAGCTCGGCGATGCGAACGAGCCCGCCGCCATTGTAGCGGAAGTCGATGATAACCTCGTTCACGCCCTGCTGGCGGAACTGGTCGAAACCGGCGCGCAGGTCCGGGTCGGCGCTGTCGATGAAGGTGCGAAGGTTGATGTAGCCGACCTTCTTGCCGTTATCGTCGATGATCTTCGCGCCGTAGCGGTCCGACACCGGATCGAGCGAGAAGTCCGCCTTGCTAACCGTGACCTGCGTATTGCCCGTGCCCGGGATGTTGATCACGAACACGCGCGTGACGCCCGGATCGGAACTGCCGAGGCGGTTGATGACGCCCTGCGGCCCTTCGTTCGCCATGATGGTGGCGATGCTCTCGAGATTGCCGGCGGAGGTGCCGACCGAAATCAGCTCGACCCCGCGGTCGAAGCCCTGCTGGAACGCCGGTCCGGTCTCGAAGACCTCGATCACGAAAACGCGATTGTTGGCCGTGTCGTAACCGAGCCGGATGCCGAAGCCGGCGCTCGAGCCGGAATTGAAGAAGGCGTTCTCTTCCTCGATCGAGGTGATGTAGGTGAAGAAGCGGTCCTTCGACTGCGCGCGCGCCGGGGCAACGAGCGCGTCGATATAGCTCTGGACGTCGCTGTAGTTCGCCTTGTTGACCGTATTGTCGACCAGGTTGGGGAACAGGTACCATTCGTCGATCACGGCCTTGACGAAGTCCTGGCGGGCCGAGAGCGAGCAGGGGGAGGGCGCAGGCGTTCCGCCGCCGCCGCCACCGCCGCCGATGGCGCCTCCGCCGCCGCCTCCTGTCGGAGCCCCGCTACCGCCGCAGGCGGCAAGGGAAATGGCAAGGGCAATCGATACGCTGGTACGACCCAATTTCATGAAATAAACGCTCCCGATAGCCTGCCGATGCGACGTGACGGCAGTACAAGCGGACAAGACGATGCCGTCTGAATACGGGCTGAGCAAGGTGAAATCGGGCCAATTTCCATTGCTTCGAGCAACCGATCGGCGCTTTTTCGGCCCGATACGCATGGAAGCGGTGGAAAACCCCCTCGCAGGCGGTGTTACCACTCGTCGCTCCCCGCCAACGGGCCTAGTGTTACAAATCGAGGGAAGAAAAGGGTCTATGGCAGGAAATGCACCTGATTGGCTTGCGCGCGCGCTGGGTAACGGCGTCGATGGATCGCGCCTGACAATTGCCAGGATCGCCGACGAAAAAGCGTTCGGGCGCGGCGGGTTCTCGCTGTCCAGCCCGGCGTTCCGTGCAGGCGAGGGGCTCGACCCGTGCTTTACCGCTGACGAGGAAGATGCCGTTGCGCCGCCGCTCGAATGGACGGCCCCGCCGCCCGGCGCGCAGGAAATCGTCGTCATCGTCGAAGATGCGAGCGCGGATGGCGATGAAGCGCCCGTTCACTGGCTCGTCTGGGGCCTGCCCGGCCAGAAGGGCATGATCCTCGAAGGCGAAGCCCCGCCGCGGGTCGGCAAGAACGCGCATCGCAATTCGGAATGGCTCCTGCCCGAGCCGCCGCATGACGACCCTGCGCACACCTACGTATTCCAGATCTTCGCGCTCGACCTGCCCATGACGCTGATGCCCGGCGCCGAACGGGCTGAAGTGGTCGCCGCGATGGAAGGGCATGTAATGGCCGCAGCCGTCCTCACCGCCACGTACAAACGTGCGGACGAGGAAGACGGTTGGGACGAGGATGAAGAATTCGAGTGATCGAATAGCCAGAAGGAAAGGAAATTATCATGGCTAAGAACAACGCTCTCCAGAAGCCGGTGAATCTTTCGTCGGACCTCGAGAACGTCGTCGGCAAGGGTCCGATGACCCGCGCTCAGGTGACGTCGAAGGTCTGGGAATACATCAAGGCCAACAACCTGCAGGACAGCAAGGACAAGCGTCAGATCAATCCCGACGCGAAGCTCGGCGCTGTCATCGGCAAGGACCAGATCTCGATGTTCAAGATGACCGCTGCGGTCTCGAAGCACCTGAGCTGATCGGCTCCTAATTGCGGTGGCGGAACGGCCAGTCGGTCGTTCCGCCCACCCACAGCGCCAGCCAGATGATGACCGGCTGCGCCATCATGCGAGGCACGTGATAGGCGAGGCCTAGCCCGCCGTCCTCTCGCGCCATGTCCATCGTGAAGTGGTTGATATTGGCCGGCCACACGCACAGCGCGTAAAGCGCAAGGCCCACGCCCGCCGCGCGCCTCAAGGGCTGCGACCAGGGCTGGAGCAGGCCGACCGCGCCGAGCAATTCGGCGATCCCCGTCCAGAACACGACCGCTTCGGGCATCGGCACCCAGTCCGGCATGATCTGCAGGAACGGCTCGGGCGCGGCGAGGTGGAAATAGCCGGCCGCGGCGTAGAATATGGCGAGCAGGATGCGGAGCCCGGCGCGGATCACGAGCCGCTCCCTTCACCCGGTTCCCAGCCCGGAGCAGCCAGTTCGAATCCCGAAAACTCGAAACCCGGCGCAACGACGCAGGAAGCGAGCGTGTAGCCGTGCACAGGGACAGGCGATGGCTCGGCAGCCTGCCAATGGCCTTCCGGCACGACGCACTGGACCTGCTGTTCGCCCAGCACATCGCCGCCGAGCAGGTGCCAGCTGACCGGCCCGCTATCCCCGGGCGCGATGCCGAGGCGCAGTGGATCGCCCGCGTGCCACAGCCAGACCTCTGCCGCATCGACCCGGTGCCAGTGCGAGCGCTGGCCTGCCTCGAGCAGGAAATGGATCGCCGTCGAGCTTGCCCGCGCCCCGCCTTCAGTAGGTGCGCGCCATGTCTCGCGATACCAGCCGCCTTCCGGGTGCGGTTCGAGCCCCAGCCTGTCGATGATCGCGCGCGCTGTTTCCTGCGGCACTTCCATGTCTCCCCTCGCTTGCTAAAAGCCCGCCTA
This sequence comes from Erythrobacter sp. HKB08, assembly GCF_004114695.1. Lineage (NCBI taxonomy): Bacteria > Pseudomonadati > Pseudomonadota > Alphaproteobacteria > Sphingomonadales > Erythrobacteraceae > Erythrobacter > Erythrobacter sp. HKB08. The sequence goes on along the minus strand of NZ_CP035310.1, from coordinate 2,689,361 downwards.
CAAGTTCGAGGAGAGCTCCACAATGAAACGCCTGTCGCTGTTCGCCGCCGCCACCGCCGCCATTGCACTGTATTCCGGCCCCGCGCTGGCCGACACGCCCGAGGAAGTGGCCGAAGCCGCGCTCGAGGCCGCGCCGGTGTGGGACGGGCACAACGACGTGCCGATCCAGCTGCGCGGACGCTTCGAGAACCGCATTTCCGAATTTGACTTCGAGAACACGATGGAGACCGGCCCCGAACATTCCGAAGGCCGCACCATGCACACCGACCTAGCGCGCCTGCGCGAAGGGAAGGTCGGCGCGCAATTCTGGTCGGTCTATGTGACGGCAGCGCTGAGCGAACCCGAGGCGGTGCAGGCGGTAATCGAGCAGATCGACGTGACCAAGCGCCTGATCGACCGCTACCCGGGCGATCTCGCGCTTGCCCTGACTGCCGACGATGTCGAGCGCGCCGTGGGCGAGGGACGCATCGCTTCACTGCTCGGGATGGAGGGCGGCCATTCGATCGGATCGAGCCTCGGCGTGCTGCGCCAAACCTATGCGCTCGGCGCGCGCTACATGACGCTGACGCATTCGAAGAACACGCCCTGGGCCGACAGCGCGACCGATGCTCCGGCGCATGACGGCCTCACTGATTTCGGCAAGGACGTGATCCGCGAGATGAACCGGCTCGGCATGCTGGTCGACCTGAGCCATGTGAGCGAGGCGACGATGCACGATGCGCTCGATGTCGCCACGGCGCCGGTCATCTTCAGTCATTCGGGCGTGCGCGCGATCAATGGGCACGCGCGAAACGTGCCGGACAGCGTTCTCGAGCGCCTGCCCGAGAATGGCGGGATCGTGATGGTGGTCGCGCTGCCGGGCTTCCTCAATGAAGACGCGCGCCAGTGGTTCGGCAATCGCCAGGCCGAGAAGGCGCGGCTCGAGGCGCTATGGGCAGGGCAGCCCACCGAGGTCGAGAGCCGCCTTGCCGCGTGGGACGAAGCCAATCCGCTTCCGCTCGCGACAATCGGCGACATGGCCGACCATATTGACCATGTGCGTGCCATCGCAGGGATCGACGCGATCGGGATCGGGGCGGACTATGACGGTATGCCGACCGGCCCGGTCGGCATGGAGGACGTGTCGGGATATCCGCTGCTTTTCACCGAGCTTGCCCGCCGCGGTTACACGCAGGAAGAACTGGAGAAGATCAGCTTCCGCAACATGATGCGGGTCATGCGCGCGGCAGAGGCGACCAAGGCTTCGATGGCATCGATGGACCCGATCGAAACGGTGATGCCGCGCGACTGACCGCGCGACGAAACTAGTCGTCGACGGTTTCCGGCAAATCCTCGCGGTCGGTCGAGGCCATATCCTCGAGCTCGTCCTCGGACATGCTGTCGTACATCTGCTTCGAGGCGCCCTGCAGGTCCGACTTGTCCTGCTCGCCGCGCTTGGCGGCCAGCGCTGCGCCGGCCGCCTGCTGCTGAGCTTTCGACTTGGCCTTGGCCATCAGTCCTGCGCCTCCAGTTCGGAGCCGCGCTTGAGCACTTCGTCCCCGTCCTCCTGCTTGATCAGGTAGGCGGGATTGTCCTCGTCACCGTTCTTGGTGACTTCGCTGCCTTGCAGGGTGCGGGTGACCTCGCGCTCGAAGCGCTCCTTGATCTGGCCCTTGCCCTTGCCGTTGCCCCAGTCCCACTGGACGTACTGGTCGGTCTGGTAGCTGTTCGAATTGCTCATTGAATACTCCGATGGATCTCCCGCCCATCAGTTCTCGATCGTTTCGATCCCGTCGGTGGTGTCGGCATCGGCGCCGTCGATTTCGGTCATGCTTTCGCCGACGATCGAGTCGGTGTCGTCGCCGTCTTCCTCGTCGGTCGATTCGATGATGCCCGAAACGGTCGCCTCTTCCTCGACGTCGCCCTGGGTGGCAGCGCCGGTGATCCAGACTACCGAGAGGAGGACGACTGCGAGCAGCGTCCCGATGGCAAGAATCCACCGGACATGGCCGGTTTTCGTGCCGGCACTTGCTTCGTTATCGTCGATGTGAACTTCTTCGCCTTCTTTGTGCATGTCTCTTGCTCCCGAAAAATAGGGTACGACCCCGTTCGAGAGCAAAACGGCCCAAATCCGGCGCGGTTCCTCGCGCGCGTTGCGGAAATCAGTCGCGCAGGAGTTCGTTGATCCCGGTTTTCGAGCGGGTCTGCGCGTCGACGGTCTTCACGATGACCGCGCAATAGAGCGACGGACCCGGGCTGCCGTCGGGCAGGGGCTTGCCGGGAAGCGAGCCGGGCACGACCACGGCATAGGGCGGAACTTCGCCGCGGTGCACTCCGCCGGTCGCGCGGTCGATGATCTTGGTCGAGGCGCCGATGTAGACGCCCATCGAGAGCACTGCGCCTTCGCCCACGCGTACACCTTCGGCCACTTCCGAGCGTGCCCCGATGAATGCACCGTCGCCGATGATGACCGGATCGGCCTGCAGCGGTTCGAGCACGCCGCCGATTCCTGCGCCGCCCGAGATATGCACATTCTTGCCGATCTGGGCGCAGGAGCCGACCGTCGCCCAGGTATCGACCATCGTGCCTTCATCGACATAGGCGCCGATATTCACGAAGCTCGGCATCAGGACCACGCCCTTGCCGATGAAGCTGCCGCGACGCGCAACGGCGCCCGGCACCACGCGGAAGCCGGCATCGCGGAAGCGGTTGTCGCCCCAGCCGTCGAACTTGCTCGGAACCTTGTCGAAGGCGGGCGCGCCTGCCGCACCGCCATCCATCACGACATTGTCGTTGAGGCGGAAGGACAGGAGGACAGCTTTCTTGAGCCACTGGTTGACCGTCCAGCCGCCATTGCCATCGGGTTCGGCCACGCGGGCCTTGCCGCTGTCGAGAAGTTGCAGCGCAGCCTCGACCGGCTCGCGAACGTCGCTGCTTGCCGGGGTGACTTCGGCGCGGCGTTCCCACGCTTCGTCGATGGCGGTCTGAAGGCTGTCGGTCATTCTTGCTGCTCCCGCAAAACTCGTCGCGCCGCTGCTAGCGAGCCGGAGCGGGGGGAACAAGCGGCAATGGCGGAGTTTTCATTCACACCGCGTTACGCTTTATTGGGCATACGGGGGCGATGGAAGGACTGACGATGAAGCATCCCTTGCGCAGGTTGCGCTGTGGTAGCGCGCTTGCAGCGATTGCCCTCCTCACGGCTTGTGGCGGCGGAGGCGGCGGCGCGACCTCGGGTCCGCGCCCCCTGCCCACGCCTTCTCCCGCGCCGGTGCCTTCGCCGACACCCACGCCTACCCCGACCCCCACGCCGACGGCATCCTCCTTCGATACGGCAGAAGTGCGCCGCTCCGACGGGCCGAGGTTCCACAATGCGGTCAGCGCCTGGCAGGACGGCATCACGGGCAGCGGATCGACCATCGCGATCATCGACACGGGTATCGATGTCGACAGCCCGGAATTCGCGGGCCGTATCCACCCGGACTCGCGCGATGTCGCGGGCAATGGGACGGTCGATGCGGAGGACGACCACGGCACGAATGTAGCGCTGGTCGCAGCGGCCGCGCGCGACAACACCGGTGTCATCGGCATCGCGTTCGAGGCCATGATCCTCGCCTTCAGGACCGACCAGCCGGGCAGCTGCGCGACGGAGACCGAAGCGGCGCTCGACGGATGCCTCTTCTCCGACAGCGACATTGCGCGCGGGGTCGACCAGGCGGTCGCCTCTGGCGCGACCGTCATCAATCTGAGCCTCGGTGGCAGCCTGCCGAGCCCGACCTTGCGTTCCGCGCTCCAGCGGGCGGCGGCTGCGGGCGTGGTTATCGTCGTAAGCGCGGGGAACGATGGCGATACCACCGATCCGCAGATCGACCCGGACCAGCCGGACCCCTTCGCTGCAGGGATTTTCTCCGCTGCCGGGGACAATGTGATCATCGTCGGCTCGATCGACGAAAGCGGCCAGTTTTCCGATTTCTCCAATCGTGCCGGTAGCCTCGCCAACGTTTTCATCACGGCCCGGGGCGAGAGGATTTGCTGCGTCTACGAGAATGGCACGCTGCGCATTACGACCGACGAAAACGGCAACAATTTCGTGACGCTGTTTTCCGGCACGAGCTTTTCCGCCCCGCAGGTCGCCGGCGCGGTCGCACTGCTCAAGCAGGCTTTCCCGAACCTCACGGGCGAGGAAATCGTCGCGATCCTCCTCGACAGTGCCAGCGATGCGGGCGCTGCGGGGACCGACCCGATATACGGTCGTGGGATCCTCGATATTGCACGCGCGCTACAGCCTTCGGGCACGACGACGCTCGCCGGTTCGACCATCGCGGTCGCCCTGTCGGACGACACGGGTGTCGCATCGGGGCCGATGGGCGATGCTTTCACCGACGTCCCGCTTTCTACGATCATTACCGACAAATACGACCGCGCCTATTCGATCGACCTCGGCAATCGGTTGCGCTCGGCCTCGGTCCGTCCGCGCCTTCGTGGTGCAATCGAGACGTCAGGCCGCCGCGTGAGTGGCGGTGCGGGCGGTGTCTCGATGGCGTTCACCATCGCCGACGATGGACGGGCCGCAGCGCTTCCGCTCGGCCTGTCGGAACGCGATGCAGAACAATCGCGCGTGCTTGCTGCGCGGGTCGCGGCCCGGATCGCGCCGGACACGCAGATCGCATTCGGCTTTTCGGAAAGCAGCGACGGGCTTGCCGCGCAGCTACAGGGCCATTCCCGCCCGGCCTTCATGGTTGCGCCCGATGCGGGAGGCGATTTCGGCTTCCTGCGCAGCACCGACGGTTCCGTCGCACTTCGCCAGCAGCTCGGAGGCTGGGGGCTTACGGCAACTGCGGAGACCGGGGACGCTTTCATCGGCGCATCGCGCATCGCATCGGACCGGGTGGGCCGCAGGCTCGAGGATCGCCCCATGCAGAGCGTCTCGCTCATCGCGGATCGGCGCTTCGGCGATCTCGAGACGGCGTTCGGCCTCACCATGCTGGACGAGCGCGACACCGTGCTCGGCGGCATTTTCCACGATAGCCTGGGCGTGCAGGGCGCACGCAGCCTGTTCCTCGACGCCCGGCTCGGCGCACCCGTTGCCGACGACTGGCGGCTCGGCGGCGCGGTGCGGGCAGGGCGGACCGACGCACGGCTGCGAGACGCCTCGGGCGGCAATTCGCGGCTTTCGAGCCTCGCCTGGTCGTTCGACGTCACCCGCTCGCGCATCTTCCAGCAGGGCGACAGCATCGGCCTGCGCATTTCGCAGCCCTTGCGGATCGAGAGCGGCGGCCTCTCGCTGAACCTGCCTGTGGCGTATGACTACGCGAGCGAAAGCCAGATCTACGGCGAACGCTTCCTCCCATTCACGCCCGAGGGACGCGAGATCATGGGCGAGCTGTCATGGCGCGGCTGGCTGCTCGGCGGACAGGCGGCATCGAGCCTGTTCGTCCGCCGGGAGCCGGGTCACGTCGCGGCAAATCCGACCGATGTCGGCGCCGCGATCAGCTGGAGCACGCAGTTCTGAGCCAATCGGCTCAGTCCGGCATGCCCGCAGCCTTCGCGAAGTCGTAGGCCCGCTCGATCAGCGGCGTGACCCGCTCGCTCATCGACTTGGCATGTGCTGACGAGGCAGTGCCGTCGATCACGCGCTTCTTGATGCCCTGCATGATCCCTGCGAGCCGGAACAGGTTGTAGCCGAAGTACCAGTCCATCGGCGGCACGGGATAACCGGTCCGCGCGACATAGCGGTCGACCGCTTCCTGCATCGTCGGGATACCCAGATCTTCCAGGTCGAGGCTGGCGAGACCGGCTCGCCCATCGCTCTCGTTCTTCCAGTTGAGCATCAGGTAGCTGAAGTCGGCAATCGGATCGCCGAGCGTCGAGAGCTCCCAGTCGAGCACCGCGATCACGCGGTTCTCGGTCTTGTGGAAGATCATGTTGTCGAGGCGGTAGTCGCCATGCACGACCGAGCTTTCATGCTGCGGCGGGATGGTCTCCGGCAGCCATTCGATGAGGCGCTCCATCTTCGGCTGGTGCTCGGTTTCCGACAGTTTGTACTGCTTGGTCCAGCGGCTGATCTGGCGCGCGCAATAATCGTCCGGCTTGCCGAAATCGCCGAGACCGATCTCGTTCGGCTTCTTCAGGTGAAGATCGGCCATGGTATCGATCATCGAATTGTAGATTTCGCGCCGGTCCTCTTTCGAGACGCCGGGCAGCGCGCCGTTCCACAAGCTTCGTCCATCGGCCATGCTCATGACGAAGAACTTGGAGCCGATGACCTCCGGATCTTCGCACAGCCCGTAGGTGCGCGGGACCGGGAAGCCGGTCGGATAAAGGCCGGTCATCGCCTTATATTCGCGGTCCACCGCATGCGCGCTCGGCAACAGCTTGCCGAAGGGCTGGCGGCGCAGGACGTAGGACGCGCCCGGCGTGTCGATCCGGTAGGTCGGGTTCGACTGGCCACCCTTGAACTTCGAATAGCTGATCGGGCCTTCATAGCCGTCGACATTGGCCTCGAACCAGGCGGTAAGGCTGTCCAGGTCCAGCTGGTCGGCTTCCGGCACTTCGATCGTGCCGACCATTTCCTTGTCGAAATCCATCGGTTGCTCGCTTGCCATCAGTCGAACACCACCACGCTGCGGGCCGAGTGACCGTCACGCATCTTGTCGAAGCCCTTGTTGATGTCTTCGAGCGGGATCCGCTCGGCGATGATCGTGTCGAGATCGAGCAGGCCGCGCATGTAGAAGTCGACCAGGCGCGGGAGGTCCACCGGGAAGTGGTTCTCACCCATGATCGCGCCCTGCAGCTTCTTGCCCGAAAGCAGGTCCATCGCACCCAGCCCGACCTTGCAGTCGAGCGGCATCATCCCGAGGATGATCGCGGTGCCGCCACGGCGCAGCGAAGCCACGGCGAGGTCGGCTGAAGCCTGCCGCCCGACGGCCTCGATGCCGTAATGGACGCCGCCGCCCGAGATCTCGATGATCTGCTTGGCAGCATCTTCGGCCAGCGCGTCGACGGTATGCGTTGCGCCGAGCACCTTGGCGAGCTCGCGCTTCTCCGGCAGCGGATCGGCCGCGATGACCTTGCCGGCGCCGGCGATCTTCGCCGCGTTGATCGCCGCGAGGCCGACGCCGCCGCAACCGACGACGAGAACCGTTTCGCCCGGAACCACGGCAGCCGCATTGAAGATCGTCCCGGCACCCGTCGTCACCGCGCAGCCGATCACGGCGGCACGGTCGAGCGGCATGTCCTTGTCGATCGCGACGCAGGCATGTTCGTGGATCAGCATCTGCTCGCTGAAGGCCGAGAGGTTCAGCATCTGGTTGACCGGCGAGCCGTCCGCCCGGCGGATGCGCGGGGTGGAATCGGGCGCACGGCGGGTGTCGCCGCCGAGGCACAGGGCCATGCGGCCGGTCACGCAGAACTCGCAGTGGCCGCAGAAGGCGCTGAGGCAGGATACGACGTGGTCGCCCGGCTTCACCGTCTTCACCTCGCTGCCGACCGCCCGCACGACGCCTGCCGCCTCGTGGCCCGGGATCGCCGGGAGCGGGTGCGGGTAGGCGCCGTCGATGAAGTGCAGATCGGAGTGACACAGGCCGCAGGCCTTGGTGTCGATCAGCACTTCATGCGGAGCGGGATCGGCAATCTCGACCTCGCCGATGACGAGGCCCTGGCCGGGCTGTTCGAGGATTGCTGCCTTTGCCATTAGCGCGTCACCGCCAGGTCACCGGAGGTGAAGTCCTGCGTCATCGGCGCCGGACCCTTGCCGTCGCGCAGGGCATTCGCAGTCGGGCCCTGGTTGGGCGAGTGCTTGGCGAATTCCATGCGCGCGATCGAGCGTGCGTGCACCTCGTCCGGACCGTCGGCGAGGCGCAGCGTACGCTGGTGTGCGTAGGCGCTGGCGAGGCCGTAGTCTTCCGAAACGCCGCCGCCGCCATGGGCCTGGATCGCATCGTCGATGATCCGCAGGGCCATGTTCGGCGCCTGCACCTTGATCATGGCGATTTCCTGCTTGGCAACCTTGTTGCCGACCTTGTCCATCATGTCGGCGGCCTTGAGGCAGAGCAGGCGGGTCATCTCGATGTCGATGCGGGCACGGGCAACGCGCTCTTCCCAGACCGAGTGCTTGTAGATCGGCTTGCCGAACGCCTCGCGCTCCTGCAGGCGGCGGCACATCTTGGCGAGTGCTTCCTCGGCAACGCCGATGGTGCGCATGCAGTGGTGGATACGGCCCGGGCCGAGGCGGCCCTGCGCGATCTCGAAGCCGCGGCCTTCGCCGAGCAACAGGTTGCTGACCGGAACGCGCACGTCCTTCAGCTCGACTTCCATGTGGCCGTGCGGCGCATCGTCATAGCCGAAGACCGGCAGGTGGCGCAGGATGTTCACGCCCGGCGCGTCCATCGGCACGATGACCTGCGACTGCTGGGCGTGGCGCTGGGCGCCGAAGTCGGTCTTGCCCATGACGATCGCGACCTTGCAGCGCGGATCGCCGAGGCCCGAGGACCACCATTTGCGGCCGTTGATGACGTATTCGTCGCCGTCCTTCTCGATGCGCGTCTCGATGTTCGTCGCGTCGGAGGAAGCGGTGTAGGGCTCGGTCATGAGGAAGGCCGAACGGATTTCGCCGTTCATCAGCGGGCGCAGCCACTCTTCCTTCTGCTCCAGCGTGCCGTAGCGGTGGAACACTTCCATGTTGCCGGTATCGGGGGCGGAGCAGTTGAACACCTCGCTCGACCAGCCGATGCGGCCCATTTCCTCGGCGCAAAGCGCATATTCGAGGTTGGTCAGGCCCGGGCCTTCGAACTCGAAGCTGTCGTCGACATGGCTCAGCTGGCCCTGCGGCGGCATGAACAGGTTCCAGATGCCCTGCTCCTTGGCCTTCGCTTTCATCTCTTCGATGATCGGGATCACCTTCCAGCGATCGCCCTCGACATCCTGCTGCTTGTAGACATCGTTGTTGGGGCGAATGTTCTCTTCGATGAAGTCACGCACACGGTCGCGCCAGTGGGTTTGCCGGTCGGTCAGGTCGAAGTTCATGGTGTCAGTCCTTTCTGAGTCGCGAAATTCTTAGGGTACGGTGGTCCCGCCGTCGACATCCCCGCGTGCGACGAGGTCGAGGGCGGCAAGCCTGCGTTCGTGTTCTGCCCGGTCGATCGGGAAGCGGCCGAGCCAATATGCGGTGACGAGTCCCAGCACGACGACCGCGCCGCCATAGGCGAGGATCATCGTGCCCAGAACGCCGCTGTCGACCGTCCCTGGCTGCGCATCGGTCGGCAATTGCGAGATCGCCACGATCTGGCCGGTGATGAAAATGCCGAAGCCGGTGGCGCATTTCTGGACCAGCCAGTTGCCGGAATAGAAGCTGCCTTCCGCGCGGCGGCCGGTGCGTTCCTCGAAGGCTTCGACGATTTCCGCGATCATCGAGGATGCCGAGATCATCACCACGATGCCGAACAGGTTCGCAAAGACGATGAACCCGTAGATCAGCGCGGTCGAGGCAAGGGTTCCGGCCTCGGGCCATGCGCCGGCGAGGAACAGCATGTAGGGGATCAGCGTGATGACGAGCGCGATGATGGCGCTCAATGCCGCGCTCTTCGGCTTGCCGAGGCGCTTGTGCATCGGGCCGACGATGAAGAACATCATCACCACCGAAACGCCGAGGATCAGCGGGTAGGCGGTCAGCGCCGCGCGGTCGAACTGCCACACGAAAATGTTGAGGTAGTTCGAGATGGAAAAGGTCATGCCCTGGCTGACGTAGGCGGCGAGCCCGCCGAGCGCGAAGATGACGAAGGCTTTCTCGCTGAAAGCCTCGATGATCTCCGAAAAGGCCGCCTTGAGGCTGAACGGGGCAGGCTTGGTCGCAGGCAGGTGGGCGACGACCTTATGCTGTCCGATGGCCGAGCCGAGCACCGAGATGACCATCAGGATCGCGCCGAATGTCCCGAAGGCGAGATATCCGTCCTGCTGCAACAGGCCCTCCGCCCCCGGCATGAAGACCGTATAGGCGAGGATCATCATCAGGATCCCGCCCATCCAGCCAGACAGGTAGCGATAGCGAAACAGCGTCGTGCGGTTGTCGTAGTCCGATGTTATCTCGGGCACGAGCGAGACCGACGGCACCTCGCAGGCCGACAGCAGCACCCGCACGACGACCGCTATGGCGAGCAGTCCGAGCGCACTCGGCGCTTCGCCGCCGGGCGGGGACCACAGCATTACCCAGGCAAAGGCGAGCGGGATCGGCGCGACATAGAGCCACGGCAGGCGCCGCCCCCAGCGGGTGTAGGTCCGGTCGGACAGGTATCCGAGGATCGGGTCGACCACCGCATCGACCAGCAAGGCGACGAGCAGGATCGTGCCGACGAGGCCCGCATCCATGCCCAGCACCTGGCTGTAGTACATCAGCAGGAAGAAACTGAACCCGCTGTCCTTTACTCCGAAGGCGACAGCCCCGAAGCCATGTACCAGCTTGAAGCGCTGGGGGATGGGGCCCTCGATGAAATTCACGCGGAGGCGTCTCCGGCCTTCGCGGCCTCTTCCATCGCTTCGAGCGCGGCGAACATGGTCGGCTCTTCCTCGTCCCAGCTATGGCGCGGGCCGATGGTGATCCCGCCGTCGACGATCAACGAAGTGCCGTTGACGAAGCTGCCCGCCTCGCTGGCAAGGAAGGCGCAGGCTTCGGCGATATCGCGCGGCATGCCGGGGCGTTTCACCGGCTGGGCGTTGGACGACATCTGCCGGATCGCGTCTTTCGCCGCACCCTTCATCTCGTCGGGAATCTCGAGGGTCGAGGTGAAGATGTTGGTGTTGATGAAGCCCGGCTGGATTGCGTTCACACGGATGCCGAACTGGGCGAGGTCGGCCGCAGCGGACTTCGTCAGGTGGAGCAGGCCGCCCTTCGCCACTGCGTAGACCGACGGCGAATAGCCCGGCCCGACTGCGGCGACGCTCGAGGTGTTGACGATCGAGGCGCCGGGGCGCCCCTTCATGTGCGGGACGGCATAGCGGATGCCGAAGGCGACCGAGCGCAGCAGCAGGTCCATCGTGCGGTCCCACTCGTCCGGCTCGACTTCGTGCATCGGTGCGCGCGTGCCGCCGGCACCCGCATTGTTGAACACGACGTCGATCCCGCCGGTCTCCTCGCCCGCGCGGTCCATCAGTGCCTTGATGTCCTCGCAAGAGCAGACATCGCAATGCTGGTAGCGGATCGAACCGTCCGATGCGTCGGCGAGGGCCTGTCCGGCCTTGTCGTCGATATCGGCCGCGTAGACGATCGCGCCTTCGCTTGCGAACAGCTTCGCTGCCTCTTCTCCGATGCCCGATGCGGCACCCGTGATAACCACCGTTTTGCCAGAGAATCGCATACCTGGCCTCTCCCTTTGTTTTGACCTTAGCTTAGGCGCGCAAGACCTCCCGTCAACGCGCGACGAGATGACGCTACGGCATGCTGGACAGGGGCGAAGCCGCTTGCAGTCTTGCCCCGAATCCCCTTAACGTAAGCGTCAACAGGCGAACCATACGCCATTTTCGAAAATGAGAGGAGTTCCCATGTCCGATCTCGATACCTTCCGCATGGAAACGCGCGAATGGCTGGAGGCGAATTGCCCGGCCGAAATGCGCGAACCGGTGCGTGACGAGGACGATGTTTACTGGGGTGGCCGCAACGCGACCTTCAAGAACGACGCGCAGAAAGCGTGGTTCGAAGCGGCGGTCGAAAAGGGCTACACCGTGCCCGCATGGCCGAAGGAATATGGCGGTGCCGGCCTCTCGCCTGCGGAAGCCAAGGTGCTGCGCGAGGAAATGGCGCGCATCGGTGCCCGTCCGCCGCTATCGAGCTTCGGTATCTGGATGCTCGGTCCGGCGCTGCTGCACTTCGGCACGGAAGGCCAGAAGAAGCGCTTCCTCAATGAGATCGCGCGCGGCGAAATCCGCTGGTGCCAGGGCTATTCGGAGCCTGGTTCGGGTTCGGACCTCGTGTCCTTGCAGACCTTCGGCGAGGACAAGGGCGATCACTGGGTCGTCAACGGCCAGAAGATCTGGACCTCCTACGCCGACAAGGCCGACTGGATTTTCTGCCTCGTCCGCACGGACAAGGAGAACAAGTACCAGGGCATCACCTTCATGCTCTACGACATGGCGAGCGAAGGCGTGTCGACCAAGCCGATCCTGCTGATCAGCGGCAGCTCGCCTTTCTGCGAGACCTTCTTCGACGATGTTAAGGTGCCCAAGAGCTATGGCGAGGACGTTCCGGCCTATGTCGGCGAAGTCAATCGCGGCTGGGACGTGGCCAAGTACCTGCTCGGCCACGAGCGCGAGATGATTTCGGGCGCCGACGGCGGCAACACCGGCACGATCGGCGCCGCGATGAGCCGCAGCGCGGACGAAATCGATCCGGTGCTTCGCGCAGAACTCGCGATGTTCGACGTCGATGCGCTGGCCTATGGCGCGATGGGCGAGAAGTTCCTCGACGAAATCAAGGTCGGCAAGGCGCATCCCGCCCAGCCGAACATGATGAAATACGCCGGTACCGAGCTCAACAAGCGCCGCCACGAGCTGATGATGAGTGCAGGCGGTTCGCGCAATCTCGAATGGGAAAGCGACGAAACGAGCGGCGGCAAGCCCTCGCGCAACTGGCTGCGGACCAAGGCCAACTCGATCGAGGGCGGCACCAGCGAGGTCATGCTCAACGTAATCTCGAAGCGCATCCTCGACCTGCCGGGCGCTTGATCCGACACGAATTCGCGACGGCCCGGTCCGTGCCGGGTCTTCGCCATACTCTCATGCGATAGACAGATTTCCGGCACAACGCAGGACAGCGGGCCGGACAAGGGAATGGGGACAGGCATGCCACTCTACCACGACGAAGATCAGGCGATGCTCGCCGAAACTGCCAGCCAGTTCATGGCCGAGGAAGGCAGCATCCAGAAACAGCTACGCCACTGGCGCGATCGCGACTGCAAGGACGGCTTCGGCCACGGCCTGTGGGAGCAGATGGCCGAACTCGGCTTCACCGGCATCCTCATCGATGAAGACAACGGCGGGCTCGGCATGGGCCATGTCGAGGCCGGCATCGTGCTCGAGGAAATCGGGCGCAATCTCACGCCGTCGCCCTTCCTGACGACTTCGGTCCTCGCCGCGACCGCGCTCGGCAATGGCAGCGACGACATCAAGGGCCGCTACCTGCCGGGCATCGTCGAGGGCAAGGCGGTCTACGCCGTCGCGATCGACGAAGGCGCAAAGCACAATCCCTCGCGCATCAAGACCAGGGCGGAAAAGTCGGGCAACGGCTTCAAGCTTTCCGGCCAGAAGGATTTCGTGATCCACGGCGCGAGCGCGGACATGCTGGTGGTCGCCGCGCGCACTTCCGGTGCGGACGATGACGAAGACGGCATCACCCTTTTCGCAGTCCCCAAGGATGCGGCAGGCATGAGCCACGACGCGGTGCGCCTCGTCGACAGCTCGATGGCGACGCATACCAAGTTCGACGGCGTCGAGCTCGATGGTGATGCAGTGATCGGCGAAGTCGATGGCGGGCGCGAGATCCTCAACAAGGTTCTCAATGCTGGCCGTATCGGTGCCGCTGCCGAGGGCGTCGGCGTCGCTCGCGGCGCGATGGACATGACGGTCGACTACATCAAGCAGCGCAAGCAGTTCGGCAAGCTGATCGGCGAATTCCAGGCGCTGCAGCACCGTGCATCGCATCTCTATTCCGAAGTCGAGATCGCCCGCGCGGTCGTCATCAAGGCGCAGCAGCTGCTCGATGGCGACAGCGAAAAGGCCGAACTGATGATTTCCGCCGCCAAGGCCAAGGTCGCCAAGGCCGCCGGTCTTGCCGTGCGCGAAGGCGTGCAGATGCACGGCGGTATCGGCATGACCGACGAATACGACATCGGCCTCTACATGAAGCGCGACCGCGCGCTGCAGGAATTCCTGGGCGATGTGTATTATCACGCCAACCGCGTCGCGACGCTGAGCGGCTACTGAGGGTTTCGGTCCGGCTCGCCGGACAGCAAGGCCGACCGGCCGCCGGCCGGAAGGCCGCCCCTCGGAGGCAGTCGGCCCCGCCGACTTGCCGGGAGAGAAAAGGAACTGACCTATGATGAAATTGAATGAACTCTTCGGTCTCGAGGGCCGGATCGCACTCGTCACCGGCGGCTCGCGCGGCATCGGCAAGATGATCGTCGAAGGCCTGCTCGAAGCGGGCTGCGAGCGAGTCTACATCGTCGCGCGCAAGAAGGAGCAGGTCGACGAGACTGCCGAAGAACTGGGCGACAAAGTCATCGGCCTGGTCGGCGACCTGTCGAACATTGACGGCATCCAGCAGCTCGCCGACGAGCTCGAAAGCCGCGAAGACCGTCTCGACCTGCTGGTGAACAATGCAGGTGCTGCATGGGGCGAACCGTTCGAGGAATTCACCGAAGCGGGCTGGGACCGCACGATGGACCTCAATGTGAAGACCCCGTTCTTCCTCACCCAGAAGCTGCACGGCCTGCTCAAGGCCGCGGCGACCGAGGAACGTCCGGCGAAGGTCCTGATGATCGCCTCGATCGACGGGATGAAGTCGAACCCGTGGCCGACCTATCCCTACCAGGCGTCGAAGGCCGGCCTCATCCACCTCACGCGCCGCATGGCTGCCGAGCTGGTGAAGGACAATATCATCGTCAACGGCATCGGCCCGGGCGCTTTCCCGAGCGCGATGAACCGCGCCGCGCGCGACAATGCCGACATGGTGAAACGCGGCATCCCCTCGGGCCGCGTCGGCGTGACCGAGGACATGGCGGCAGGCGCGATCTACCTGCTCAGCCGCGCGGGCGACTATGTCGTGGGGACGACGATCGCAATCGACGGCGGCGTGGTGAACGCCAATATCGACGCGGGCAATTTCGTGGACCCGTCGGGCCACTGATCGCTGCGCAGTTATGCGAATTCGAGAGGCCGGGGCGAAAGCTCCGGCCTTTCGTTATGTCAGCTGGTCAGTTCGCGCACGAAGGGGATAAGCCCCGTCTGGCGCGTGCGGCGCATGCGTTCGGCGTGTAGAATTTCGCGCACCTTCACGAAGCACTGGTCGACGTCGTCGTTGATGACGACGTAGTCGTATTCCGCCCAGTGGCTGATCTCGCCGCGCGCGCGGTCCATGCGGCGGTCGATGACATCTGCGCTGTCCTGTGCACGACCTTCGAGGCGACTGCGCAGCTCGTCGAGGCTCGGCGGCAGGATGAAGACCGTGACGACGTCCTGGTCGTCCTTCTGCTTGAGCTGCTGCGTGCCCTGCCAGTCGATGTCGAAGAGGAAGTCCTGCCCTTCCTTCAGGCCCTTGCGGATATAGCCTTTGGGCGTGCCGTACTTTTTGCCGAAAACCTCGGCCCACTCGTAGAAATCGTCCTCTTCGACCATCCGGTCGAACTGGGCGTCGGTCACGAAGTGGTAGTCGACCCCGTCGATCTCGCCCGGGCGCTTGGGGCGGGTCGTCACGGATACCGACAGCTTGATCTCTTCATCGGCCGTCAGCAGCATGTGCGAGATCGTCGTCTTGCCCGCGCCCGAAGGCGAGGAAAGGATGAACATCAGGCCGCGGCGGGCGAGCTTGTCGGTATTGTGGTGAGCCATATGCGCCTTTGCCCGCATGGGCGGCGCGGAATCAAGGGGCGTGTTGCCCTATTCCCCGTCGGCCTGGTCGAGCAGCTGCTGGTCGCCCTGGCGCTTGGCCGCACGGCGCTTCTGGCTGCGGTCGAACAGAATCTTCACGACCGATCCCCCGCCGACGAGCAATGCGCCGGGCAGCGAGCGCGTCGCGACCTTGGCGAGGACGAAGGAAACCGCCGTCTGGCCGAGGGTCTTGTTTGCAACGATCTCGCGCGCGGTGTTCTTGCCGTAGCGCCCGCGCAGCATGGTTCGTTCGACGACGTCTCGCACAACGTAGGAGCCCGCGCGCATGACCATGTCGGCGAGCAGCAGGTTGGTCGCAGGATCCGTGCTCGGTCCGGCGACTTCCTCGCTCTTGTCGGGCGTTTTCAGGTTTTTAGCGCGCTTCGCCATCCGTCCTTCCATCAGGCCGGCAGGTGCTGGCCTATTTCTTGCGGCCGAAGTCGACCGTCACGACATTGCTGCCGTCCTCGCCTTCGACAACGGGCGTCGCGCCGCCCTGTTCCCCCGACTTGCCGGAGCCGTCGTTCTCGGCATCCTCATGCGCTTCGGGCGCCATGTCGGCGACACTCGCCTGGAATTGCAGGCCGAAATCGACTGCCGGATCGACGAATGCCGTGATCGCGGAGAAGGGCACGTTGAGCTTTGCAGGCACCTGGTTGAAGCTGAGGCCGACCGAAAATCCGTCTTCGCGAACGTTCAGATCCCAGAACTTGTTCTGCAGGACGATGGTCATCTCGTCCGGGAAGCGTTCGCGCAGGCTGTCCGGGATATCGACCCCCGGTGCACCGGTCTTGAAAGTGATGTAGAAATGGTGGCTTCCGGGCAATTCGCCGCCCGACGCCTCGATTTCGCCCAGCACGCGTCCGACCACGGCGCGCAGCGCTTCCTGCACGATCTCGTCGTAGGGGATCAGGCTATCGGGCGTATCGTCGCTCATGCCCTCTAGGTGGCGAGGGTTCCGCGCTTGGTCAAGCGGTTAAGCTTGCGCCTTCCCCGCCCATGCGTATAGCGCCCAGCATCATGCGTACGGCCAGCATCAACCGCGACACGGCGGAAACCAAGATCGCGATCGAGGTGAACCTCGATGGCACCGGCAAATACGACGTTTCGACCGGGATCGGCTTCCTCGATCACATGGTCGAGCAGTTCTCGAAGCATTCGCTGATCGACGTCACCATGAAGATCGACGGCGACCTGCATGTCGACCAGCATCACACGACCGAAGACAGCGCGCTCGCGCTCGGCCAGGCGCTGGCGAAGGCGCTTGGCGACAAGGGCGGTATCGGGCGCTACGGCACGGCCTATTCGCCGATGGACGAAACACTTGCCCGCGTCGCGCTCGACATTTCGGGGCGCCCCTATCTCGTGTGGCGTGCCGGTTTCAGCCAGGAAAAGCTCGGCGAATGGGATACCGAGTTGATCGAGCACTGGTTCCACTCGGTCGCGCAGACCTGCGGCCTGACGCTGCATGTCGAGCTGCTCTACGGGACCAACAACCACCATATCTGCGAAGCGATCTACAAGGGCTTCGCGCGCGCCATGCGGCAGGCGGTCGAGACTGACCCGCGCAAGGGCGGCGCCATTCCGAGTACCAAGGGGCAGCTCGGTGGCTGAAGTCCTCGCTCTCGTCGACTACGGCGCGGGCAATCTGCATTCGGTCGAGAACGCGCTGAAGGCAGTGGGCGCGAATGTCAGCGTGACCGACGACCCGGATGTCGTGCGCGCGGCCGATCGCATCGTCCTGCCCGGCGTGGGCAGCTTCAAGGCCTGCGCCGAAGGGCTGAAGGCGGTTCCCGGCATGATTGAGGCGATGCACGAGCGGGTGTTCGTGGGCGGTGCGCCGTTCCTCGGCATTTGCGTCGGGATGCAGCTTCTCGCGACACGCGGGCTCGAGCACGGGACCACGCGCGGCCTCGACTGGATCGCGGGCGAGGTGCACCTGATCGAGCGGACCGACCCGGCCATCAAGGTGCCGCACATGGGCTGGAACGATGTCGCGCTCACCCCGCATGCGCGCGGTCATGCCGTGATCGAGGAGGGGGAGGCCTACTTCCTCCACTCCTACCACTTCGCCGCCGAACAGGGCCGCGATATCCTTGCCATGACCGACCATGGCGGCGGACTGGTCGCAGCCGTCGGGCGCGACAACATCATCGGGGTGCAATTCCATCCCGAAAAAAGCCAGGCTTACGGCCTCGCTACCCTGCAACGTTTCCTGGAGTGGATGCCGTGATCGTCTTTCCTGCCATCGACCTCAAGGGCGGCGAAGTCGTCCGCCTCGCCGAAGGGGACATGGACCGCGCGACGGTCTATGGCGACAACCCTGCCGCGCAGGCAATGATTTTCGCCCAGGCAGGCGCGGAATATCTCCACGTGGTCGATCTCGACGGAGCCTTCGCGGGCGAGAGCCGCAATCGCGAGGCGGTCGAGGCGATCCTCGCCGAATTTCCCGGCTATGTGCAGCTTGGCGGCGGTATCCGCGATGCGAAAGCTGTCGAGGGCTGGTTCAACCTCGGCGTCGCGCGCATCGTCATCGGATCGGCCGCGCTCAAGGACCCGCAATTCGTCCGCGACATGGCGCGCGAATGGGAAAACGGCATCGTCGTAGCCGTCGACGCGCGCGACGGCGTGGTCGCGACCGAAGGCTGGGCTGAGGTGTCGGACGTTCCTGTTGCCGACATGGCCCGCCGGTTCGAGGACGCGGGCGTTGCCAGCCTGCTCTTCACCGATATCGGCCGCGATGGTCTGCTCAAGGGCTGCAACATCGACGCGACGGTCGAACTCGCACGCCAGACCGACATGCCGGTGATCGCCAGCGGCGGCGTAAAGGGCCTCGACGACATCCACGTCCTCTCGCTGCACGCGCACGAGGGGATCGAAGGCGTGATTACCGGCCGCGCGCTCTACGAAGGGCGGCTCGACCTGGCGGCGGCGATTGCGATGGGCAATCGCGGATGACCGTCCGTATCCGCGTCATCCCCTGTCTCGACGTGCGCGACGGGCGCGTGGTGAAGGGTGTCAATTTCGTCGATCTCAAGGATGCGGGCGATCCGGTCGAGCAGGCGCAGGCCTATGATGCGGCCGGCGCGGACGAACTGTGTTTCCTCGATATCTCGGCGAGCCACGAAGGGCGCGGGACGCTGCTCGACATGGTTCGCCGAACGGCGGAAGTCTGCTTCATGCCGCTGACCGTCGGAGGCGGGGTGCGCAGCGTCGAGGATACGCGCGCCCTCCTGCTCGCCGGGGCGGACAAGGTCGCGGTCAACAGCGCGGCAGTCGCACGGCCCGAGCTGGTGCGCGACATCGCCGAGAAATTCGGCAGCCAGTGCATCGTCGCCTCGGTCGACGCGCGCCGGACGGGCGAGGGCAAGTGGGAAATCTTCACCCACGGTGGGCGCAAGCCGACCGGGGTCGATGCCCTCGAACATGCGATGCGCCTTGCAGACCTCGGTGCGGGCGAGTTGCTCGTTACCTCGATGGATGGCGATGGGACAAAGGCGGGCTACGATCTGGAGCTGACGCGGACGGTTGCCGATGCGGTCGGTATTCCGGTGATCGCAAGCGGTGGTGTCGGCAATTTGCAGCACCTCGTCGAAGGCGTGACCGAAGGGCATGCAAGCGCCGTCCTCGCCGCCTCGATCTTCCATTTCGGCGAGCACACGATTGCCGAGGCTCACGACGCGCTGCGAGCTGCCGGGCTACCGGCCCGCGCGGTCTGACTTCATACTACGGCCGGACGAGGTTCCAATTCGGGACGCCGCGTTTGTTGCAGTTGCGAAAATGAGTGGTTCTGCGAGCGTGATGGCATGAGGACCACTCCCGCCATCCTGCTCGCCATCTTCGCCGCCGACCCGGCTTTCGCCCGCATCGGCGCGCAAATCCCCGAGCCGAGCAACATGGCGCTTTTCGGTCTCGGCCTCGCCGGGCTGATCGTCGGCCGGTTCATTGCCCGCGGCAAGCGCAAGACCGACGAGGATTGACCCGCGCTGCCGTGCCGCGCATTGAGCGCGCATGGACACACTGGCCCGTCTCGAAAGCACCATCGCGCAGCGGCGCGGTGCCGATCCATCGACTTCCTATGTCGCCAAGCTGCATCATCGCGGCCTGCCCGTGATGGCGCGCAAGCTGGGCGAGGAAGCGGTCGAGGCGGCTGTCGCGGCGCTTTCCGGCGACGAGGACGAACTCGTCGGCGAAGCGGCAGATGTTCTGTTCCACCTGCTCGTCCTGCTATCGGGCAAGGACATTGCCCTCGAACGCGTGCTCGCCGAACTCGACCGGCGCGAAGGCGTGTCGGGGATCGAGGAAAAGGCGAGCCGCCCAGCGGAGGATTGAGATGCCGATCGACGCAACCCAGCCCTATGACGACAACAATATCTTCGCGAAGATCCTTCGCGGCGAAATCCCGTCGAACAAGGTTTACGAGGACGAATGGGCCTTCGCCTTCGAGGACATCAACCCGCAGGCGGAAATCCACACGCTTGTGATCCCCAAGGGCAAGTACGTCAGCTGGGACGATTTTTCCGCGAAGGCGCCGGCAGAGGAAATCGCCGGATTCATCCGCGCCGTCGGCCATGTCGCGCGGGAGAAGGGGCTGGTCGAACCCGGCTACCGCCTGCTTGCGAACATCGGCGGGCACGGGCACCAGGAAGTGCCGCACCTCCACGTCCATATCTTCGGCGGCCACCCGCTCGGCCCGATGTTAATGCGGCGATAATCGGCAATTTTGCACGGTTGGGCGATGAGCCCGGTACATTCGCAGGTTTCGATTGCCGCCGGACTCGGCGCTGCGCTAAGGCCGCGTCAGCAATGACGACACGTCCCAATCCCCCCGGCGGCATCATCGACGGCAAACGGCATCTCTATGCCGTGCGTGCCTATTACGAAGATACCGACCTTTCCGGCATCGTCTATCACGCGAACTACCTGCGCTGGTTCGAACGCGCGCGCTCCGACCTGCTGCGCGTGCTCGAGATCGACCAGCGCGCCGCGATCGAGGCGGGCGAGGGGGCCTATGCCGTCGCCGATTTGCAGATCCGCTATGTCCGACCGGCCAAGCTCGACGACGACGTCGTGATCGAAACCCGCTGCACCGATATGCGCGCAGCCAGCCTCAGGATGCACCAGCGCGCCTGGCGCGGCGAGGAACTGCTAACCGAAGCGACCCTTCGCGTCGGTTTCGTCGCCCCCGATGGCCGCCCGCGTCGCCAGCCCGAGGAATGGCGGCAAGCCTACCAATCCGTTCTATCCGAAGAAGACACCTAAATGAGCCAACTCGATTTCCTTGCAGTTGCCACCGGCACGGGCCGTCTCGACCCGATCCAGCTGTTCCTCGATGCCGATATCGTGGTCCAGGCAGTCATGGTCGGCCTGCTGCTCGCCAGCGTATGGAGCTGGATGATCATCGTCGGCTTCTCGCTGCGCATGAACGGCGTGCGTAGCCGTGGCCAGCGGTTCGAAACCGAGTTCTGGCAGACCGACGACTTCGACGGCTTCATGAAAGCGCACGCCAAGAAGGACGTGCCGATCGCGCGGGTCGCCAATTCGGGCATGGCCGAATGGCGTCGCTCCACCAAGGGGGCGATTGCGGACCGCGAAGGCGTTCGCCAGCGCGTTTCGCTCGCGATGGAAAGCCAGGTGGCGGAAGAAGCGGATACGTTGTCCTCGCGCCTCAACTTCCTCGCGACGGTCGGCTCGGTCGCCCCGTTCGTCGGCCTGTTCGGCACGGTCTGGGGCATCATGAACAGCTTCTTCCAGATCGGCGCGCAGCAGAACAGCTCGCTCGCCGTCGTTGCCCCGGGCATTTCGGAAGCGCTCTTCGCGACCGCCATCGGCCTGTTCGCGGCGATCCCGGCGGTCATCGCCTACAACCGCTTCAGCCAGTCGGTGAACAGCTACGAGGCGAAGATGCAGCGCTTTGCCGACCGGTTCCATTCCTCGCTCAGCCGCCAGCTGGAGCGGATGTAAATGGCGATGGGTCTCGCCCGTCCCGGCAAGCGCACGCGCGGTTCGCGCCGCGCTCCGATGGCGGAGATCAACGTCACGCCCTTTGTCGACGTCATGCTGGTGCTGCTGATCATCTTCATGGTCACCGCGCCGCTGCTGACGACCGGCGTTCCGGTCGACCTGCCCGACAGCCGCGCAAACTCCCTGCCGGAGGAACAGGACCCGATTTCGCTCTCCATCGCGGCCGACGGGGTGATCTATCTCGACGAAAGCCCGCTTGCACCGGGCGAGCTGCCCGACCGGCTGGCGAATATCGACCGGACAGCGGACGGGCAGTTGCCGCAAGTGACCCTGCGCGCCGACCGGGTGCTCGATTACGGGCGCGTCATGGCGGTCATGGGTGAACTCAACCGGGCCGGTTTCAATCGGATCGCGATGGTCACCACCGGGGTTGCCGAGCAGCCCGCGTCAATCGCCGGTTCAGACGATGAGCAATAGCCCGGTTAGCTAATATGCAAGCGTCCCGCCTTTCGTCGGAAGAGATCATCGGCCTCATCGTGGCCGTCGCGCTGCATTTGATGCTGCTGGCGGCGCTCGTCGTGCGGCTGTTCTTCCCCGTCGATCCGACACCGCTTCCCGAACGCGTCGTCGTCAGCCTCGCCGAGGAAGTCGGCCCGGTCGATGCCGCGCCCGACCCAGTGCAGGAGAGCCGCGCGGCAATTGCCCCGACGCTGAGCGACACCCCGCTCGCCCCGAGCGAAACGACCGTCGCCGAGCCGCTGCCTGCGCCTGCAACGCGCCCAGTCCCGGCGACCCGCGCCGTGCCAGCCGACACCTCGCCGCGCCGCCGCCCGGACCGGGTAGAGCGCACCGTGCCGCAGCCGCGTCCGAGCGCTGCGCCTACGCGTAGTGGTGGCAGCCGGATCGGTGCGGATTTCCTGCCCGGCCGCGGCGACAGCACCGATACGAGCGAGACCCGCGCGGTCGGCCGCGAATTTGGCGCGCGCGAGCAGGCGGCACTTCGCTCTGCCATCACGCGCCAGCTGCGCCCGCACTGGCGCGCCCCCCAAGGGGTCGACACCGAACAACTGGTCACGGTCCTGCGCTGGCGTCTCAACAAGGACGGCAGCCTTGCCGGTGCGCCCGAAGTGGTGAGCCAGAGCGGCGTCAACGATGCGAACCGCGCGCAGGCGGGCGTTCATGCGGAGCGTGCCATACGTGCGGTGCAACTCGCCGCACCGTTCGACCTGCCCGAAGAGTTTTACGATAAGTGGTCCTATATCCGCGAATGGCGGTTCGACAGAAGGCTTTGATGATGCGTTACCTGCTGATTTTGCTCGCATTCGGTATCGCTGCTCCGGCAGCGGCACAGGACCTCGGCGATCGCCTGCCCGAGGGCGGCGAGGTCGAGACTTTCGAGCAGGAGGGTCTGTCGGGTAGCGTGACCGACGAGAGCGACTGGCAGGATCTCGGCATCGCCATCGCGGGCTTCGCGACCGATCGCGACGTCTCGACGCCGGCCAACACCTCCGGCACTGCAGCGCTCGGCAAGGAAATCGGCCGCGTCGTGTTTAACGACCTGCGCAACAACGGCCTCTTCAAGCCGGTCGGTCCGGACGCCCTGCCGCAGCCGACGTTCGGCCAGATCACCTCGCCCAACTGGCCGACCTGGTCGAACCGCAGTGCGGAGATGCTGGTTCACGGCTATGTCCAGGCGCGCCCCGACGGTCGCCTGACGGTCGGCTGCTATCTTTACGATGTCGCCCTGCAGGACGAGCTTGCGCGTTCAGGCTGGATCGTCCCGCCGCGCGACTGGCGCCGGGCTGCGCATAAATGCGCCGACCTCGTCTATTCGCGCCTGACCGGCGAAAGCCCGTTCTTCGACAGCCGCATCGCCTTCATCGCGGAGACCGGCCCTAAGGATAACCGATCCAAGCGGCTTGCGATCATGGACAGCGACGGAGCCAACCTGCGCTTCATCACCACGGGCCGCTCGACCGCGCTGACGCCGCGTTATTCGCCCGACTACAGCAAGCTGCTTTATCTCAGCTACGTCGACGGCAACCCGCGCATCTACGTCTACGATATCGGCGCCGGGCGGCAGACGCTGGTGACCGAAAATGCGAACCCGACCTTCGCGCCGCGCTGGAGCCCGGACGGCAAGTGGATCCTCTATTCCATGGCCATTGCCGGGAACACGGACATCTACCGCGTTTCCGCATCCGGTGGGCCGAGCGTGCGCCTGACCAACACGCCCGGCATCGATATCGGCGGCTCCTATTCGCCCGACGGCAACAAGATCGTGTTCGAAAGCGACCGCTCGGGCAGCCAGCAGTGCTACGTCATGGATGCCGACGGGTCGAACCAGCGCCGCATCAGCTTCGGCAGCGCCCGCTGCGCGACCCCGGAATGGAGCCCGCGCGGCGACCAGATCGCCTTCACCAATGCGAGCAGCTTCAACATTTCCGTCATGTCGCCTTCGGGCAGCAATGTCCGCACGCTGACCAATGGCTGGCAGGACGAGGCACCGACCTGGGCGCCCAATGGCCGCATCATCCAGTTTTTCCGAACCGAGCGAGGCTCGGGCAAAACGTCACTCTGGCAGGTGGATCTCACCGGCCGCAACGAAAGGAAGTTGCCGACGCCGGTGGACGCGTCGGATCCGGCTTGGGGACCGATTCTACCGTAAACACGTTTCTAGGGGGCAAGCGGGGTCGCACCTGGATCAACACCCTCCCGAGGAGAGGCTTATGAATAACCGTACTATCGTCGCTTCGCTGCTGATCGGCACCGTTGCCCTCGGCGCTTGCAAACCGAAGGCTCCGGACACGCTTCCGCCCGAGCCGGTCGAGACCACTTCGTCGACGCAGACGACGACCACCACCGCTCCCACCGGGGCGGAGCTCGGCACGCAGCGGCACTTCGTCGACGCAGTGAACGGGCAGAACGTGATCTATTTCGATACCGATCGCTACAACATCGACAGCGCCGATGCTGCCGCCCTGCAGAGCCAGGCGCAGTATCTGATGCGTTATCCGAGCATCCGCGTGACGGTCGAAGGCCATGCCGACGAACGCGGTACTCGCGAATACAACCTCGCGCTCGGCGAACGTCGTGCCAATGCGGCGAAGAACTACCTCGTCGGCCTCGGCATCGATGCGAGCCGCGTGCGCACCGTCAGCTACGGCAAGGAGCGCCCGGTCGCCCTCGGCTCGAACGAGAGCGCGTGGGCGCAGAACCGCCGTGCGGTGACTGTCGTTATCGAGTGATGTGAACAGGTCCGGCCTGTCGCGGCGCGGCGGGCCGGATCAGCGCGCGACTTGCACGAACTGCTCGTAGCCCGGCTGGGCCAGATCGAGCGCAGCGCCGTCGACCGACACACCCATTCCGCCCACCAGCGCAAACAGCGCCATGGCGAGGATCGATGCGGTTGCGGAGAATTTAAGCTGCTGGCTCATGATATCTTCTGGTTGCGGTTGAAGGCCCTCTAGCCTCGAGATGTGAACGATCTGTTGCAATGCAACATTTCAAGCTGCAACCTTGTTCCCGATCTTTCAAAATTTCGCAATCGTCCCTAGATCAACCGCAATGAGCGCCAGCCGAACTGCATGCGGAGCCGACCATGGTCGGTAATCGCCGGTCGAACGACTGGGGTTTCCCGCGTTGGCGCGGCTATGGCTCGTCGCGCGATGCGACAACCGTTCGCCTGTGCGACCGGCACGGCTGCGAGGAAAAGGGCCACTGTCCCGCGCCGAAGGCTCCGAACAGCAAGGAGCGCTGGTATTTCTGCCAGAAGCACGCGGCGGAATACAATTCCAAGTGGGACTATTTCGAAGGCCTGGACAAGGCCGAGAAGGAAGCGCGCGCGAAAAGCGAGCGGAGCGAGAATGCCGGCTATGCCGAGGCGCAGCACTACGGCTGGGGCGGCAGCGGTGATGGTTCGCGTTCGGCCGACGAGATGCGCGCACTCGACGTCCTCGAGCTGGAACCGGATGTCGAATTCGCTGCGATCAAGAAGGCATACCGCGCCAAGGCGAAGCTGGTGCATCCCGACGTGAAGCCGGGCGACAAGGAAGCCGCCGAGGAGTTCCAGAAGCTGCAGGTCGCCTACGAAGTGCTGCGGCAGGCGGAAGAGCGCCGCGAGTGGAAGGGCTGAGCGCCCCCGACCTCCCTAGCTAGTTGTCGTTCCACCAGGGCGTGTCGGTCCACGGCCTGAGGTCGATCTCGTGCGTCCAGGCGCTGCGCGGCTGGTGGGCGAGGTGCCAGTAGGTTTCCGCCACCGCAGCGGGATCGAGCAGCCCGTCTTCGCCCTTGCTCGATTTGAAGCCCTCGAACTTGTCGCCGAGCATCTTGCCGAGCGTATCGGGCGCATCGACCGGACCGTCGATCAGCGCGTGGACCACATGGATGCCCTTCGGCGCAAACTCCGCATTGAGGCTCTGGCACAGCATCCGTCTTCCGCCCATCGCCGCGGCGTGGCTGTGCTGGCCGGCATTGCCGCGCACGGCGGCCGTCGCGCTGGTGACGATGAGCGAACCGCGCCCGCGTTCCGCCATATGCGGCATCAGCGCGCGGGCGAGGCGGAAAGGCGCATAGGTCGCGAGCCTCCATCCGAGCTCGAATATGCGATCGGTCGTATCGGCGAGGGCGCGGTTGCCGATCTGCGCGCCGAGATTGAACAGGGCGCATTCGATCGGCCCGATGCTGCGCTCGACGTCTTCGACCAGCTCTTCGATCGTATCGGGCAGCAATGCATCGATCAGCCTGCCGCTCGCCTCGCCGCCGGCATCGCCGATGGCATCGACCAGCTTCTGCAGGCCCTCTTCGTCGGAGCGCCGGGCGAGAACCGCGTGATAACCGCCGGCGGCGAAGCGCTGCGCGGTGTGGCCACCGATGCCGGCACCGGCACCAATGACGAGAAAGACCGGTTTGCGCTCTGCCATGTTCAATCTCCGTAGTGGATGTGCACCTTCGCCGCTGCTTCAGCGGCTTTCCGGCGCGCCGTGTCGGTATCGCCCGCAGTCGCCAGCGCGACGCCCATCCGGCGGTAGGGCCGGGTGACGGGCTTGGCGAAAATGCGGATGTCGCTGCCGTTCTCCATCGCATCGGCAAGGCCCGAATAGCTGACCGTCTCGCTTGCCCGGTCGGCGAGGATCACCGCGCTGGCCGAAGGGCGGGCGCGCAGTTCTTCGGGGATCGGCAGGCCGAGGATGGCGCGGGCGTGCAGGTCGAATTCGGACAGGTTCTGGCTCACCAGCGTCACCATCCCGGTATCGTGCGGGCGCGGGCTGAGCTCGGAGAATATCACCTCGTCCCCCTTCACGAAGAACTCGACCCCGAACAGGCCGTAGCCGCCCAGATCGTCGACCACCTTGCGGGCCATGTCCTGTGCGGAGGCGATTGCTGCTTCGGACATAGGCGTCGGCTGCCAGCTTTCCTGGTAGTCCCCGCGTTCCTGCCGATGGCCGATGGGCGGGCAGAAGGTAACGCCGTTCTTGTGGCGCACGGTCAGCAGCGTAATTTCGTAATCGAAGTCGACGAACTGCTCGACGATCACGCGCTTGCGATCGCCGCGCATGTTGTCGACCGCATAGTTCCACGCCGTTTCCAGCTCGTCTGCATCGCGCACGGTGCTCTGGCCCTTGCCCGAAGACGACATGACCGGCTTGATGACGCAGGGCAGGCCGGTGTGCTCGGCACCCGCCAGCACTTCCTCGAGGCTTTCGGCATAGCGATAGCGCGAAGTCGTGAGGCCGAGCTGCTGCGCGGCCAGATCGCGGATCGCATCGCGGTTCATGGTCATCTGCGTCGCCCGGGCAGAGGGGACGACGGTGAAGCCTTCCGCCTCGACCTCTGCGAGCACTTCGGTGCGGATCGCCTCGACCTCGGGCACGATGAAGTCGGGGCGGTGCTTACGGACCACGGCGCGCAGCGCTTCGCCGTCGAGCATCGAGAACACTTCGAACGCATCGGCCAGCTGCATGGCCGGCGCTGCCTCATATGCATCGCAGGCGACGACATAGGCACCGAGCCGCTTGGCCGAGATGACGAATTCGCGGCCCAGTTCGCCCGAACCGAGGAGGAGGATTTTCGCGGTATGGGCCATCGGGTCGTTTCCTAGATTCGCTTGAGTATCGCTTCGGCCATGCGCGCGCCGAAGCCGGTTGCCTGCTCGGGATAGAGGTAGGGCTCTATCAGTTCCGCCTCCATCACTGCCAGTGCGCCGTCCTGCCGGATCATGTCGATGCGGGCGTAGAGCGGCGTATCGCCCGGTATCGCGCGCACGACCGCCTGCGCGGAAGCGATGTCTTCGGCAGGCGGGTCGATCGCTTCCTCCTTGCCGCCATAAAGCGACTGGATGCGATATTCGCCCGGCGCGGCGGTCTTGCGGATGCAGTGCGAGAATTCGCCGTCGAAGAAAACGAAGCTGTATTCGCCTTCCTCGACGATTGCCGGAAGGAACGGCTGGACCATCGCGCGGTGGCCGTAGCGCCAGTCGGGCGAGGGCGGGGCGGTGCGATCGAAACTCATCTGACCTTCCGCGCCGGCGCCGACCTGGCGTTTGACGACGAGCCGGTCGCAGCCGAAGTAATCGAACGCGGCGGCGATGTCGGCGCCATTCGGATCGTCGAGCCACAGGGTCGGGATGACTGGAGCGCCCGCTTGCTCGAGATCGCGCAGGTAGGTCTTCTCGATATTCCAGCGGACCAGTTCGGGCGGATTGCACACGGCGATGCCGCGGGCAGCCAACCCCTCGATGGTCGCGAAGAACCGCTCGGCATGGTCCTGGTAGTCCCATACCGTGCCGAGAAGGACGAGCTCAATCCCGTCGAACGCGCTTTCCGGCGCGCGCCAGTCGATTTCGACCAGCTCGAGCCCTGCAGGTGCGAATCCTTCGCGAAGGGCCGCTACCTGCAAATCGTGCTCGTGGGCATCGGCGCGCCGGTCCGACGAGCCCGGCAGTGTGCCCGGGCACGCGAGGAAACCGACGCGCCGCATGTCCTCAGACAGCGTCCAGCGCCTGTGCGAAGTCGGCGATCAGGTCGTCCGGGTCCTCGATACCGATCGAGATGCGTACGAGGTTGTCGGTGATGCCGAGCTGGTCGCGGCGTGCGTGCGGGACCGAGAGGTGCGTCATGCTCGCCGGGTGGCTCGCCAGCGTTTCGGTACCGCCGAGGCTGACCGCGAGCTTGGCGACCTTGAGCGCATCGAGGAAACGGAAGCATTCCGCCTCGCCGCCCTGGATGAAGACCGAGAAGGTCGAGCCCGCGCCGGTGCAGTGACGGTCGTAGATGTCCTGCTGGCGCTCGTCCTTGATGAAGCCGAGATAGCCGAGGCCTTCGACCTTCGGATGGCCGCGAAGGAATTCGCACACCTTCTCCGCATTCTCGCCGGCGCGCTGCATGCGCAGTTCGACGGTTTCGAGGCTGCGCAGGAGCATCCACGCGGTGTTCGGGTCGGCAATGCCACCCATCGTGTTGCGCAGCGCACGGACCGGGTCCATCCACTTCTTCGCGCCTGCGACCGAACCTGCCACGAGGTCCGAATGGCCGCCGACATATTTGGTCAGCGAGTAGCAGACGATGTCCGCGCCATTGTCGAGCGGGCGCTGCCACAGCGGGCCGAGGAAGGTGTTGTCGATCGCGATCGGGCAATCCATGTCGAGCTTCGCATCGCGCGCGGCCTTGACCGCTTCGACGTCGACCAGCGCATTGGTCGGGTTGCCCGGGCTTTCGAGGTAGATCATCGCGACCTTGCCGCCGTTCGCCTCGGCCTGCGCCTTCGCCTTTTCGAGCACGGCGTCGAGTTCCTCGCGGTTCGCGCCTGCCGGGAAGTCGATATAGGTCACGCCGAACTTGCTCAGCACCTTGGCGACGAAGCCTTCGCTCGCCGCATAGAGCGGGCCGGAGTGGACGATCACGTCGCCGGCCGAGCAATAGGCCAGCATCAGGATGCAGATCGCGGTCATGCCGCTGGAGAAGCACAGCGCGTCTTCCGCGCCGTCCCAGATGGCGAGGCGATCTTCGAGGATTTCCTGGTTCGGGCCGTTGAAGCGCGAATAGACGAGGCCTTCCGCACCGCCCGGACGCTGGCCGGTGATGCCTTCGAAGTGGCGCTTGCCTGCGGCCGCGTTCTCGAAAGCGAAAGTGCTGGTGAGGAAGATCGGCGCCTTGAGCGAGCCTTCCGAAAGGGCGGGGTCGTAGCCATAGCCCATCATCAGCGTGCTGGGCTTCATTTCGCGGCCATTGATCGTGGTGACGGGCGCCTTGGGCTTGCGGCGCGGGGTCGGGGTTTCAGCTGCGTCGACTGCGTCGGTCATGTGCGACGGGTCCTTCCTTGCATCATGCTCCCAGGAAGGCAGGAGCCGGTATGGCTGGCCGGGGCGCCCGTTCCTAACCTCCGCAGGAACGCATCTCCGCCGGATGCCGAATGCTGGAGCGGCGAATATCGCCCGTGCGGGTCGATTTCAACTCGCGCGTTAGAGGATGGCCGCAACCGCCCACACCATTCCGACGATCAGGAAAATCCCCGCCAGATCGAGCAGGATCCCGGCGCCGACCATGCGGCCGATCCGGATGTGCCCGGTCGACCATGCGATGGCGTTCGGCCCGGTGCCTGCCGGCAGCATGAAACCCCAGCTCGCGGCGAGGGCGGCAGGCATTGCGAGCAGGATCGGATCGACCCCGAGCGCGACGACGAGGCTCGCAACGACCGGGATGATGCCGCTCGCCGTTGCGACATTACTGGCGAACTCGGTGATCAGCACGACCATGGCGACGATGGCGAGCGCGACGACGACCAGCGGCAGTGCGTCGAGCGGCAGAAGCGCCTGACCGAGCCAGTCCGCAAGGCCGGACGCCTGCATCCCTGCTGCAAGCGCGAGGCCGCCGCCGAACATCATGATCACACCCCAAGGCGCGCGGTCGGCCTCGTGCCATTGCAGCATCGGTCGGCCCGTCCCGTCGGGCAGCAGGAACAGCGCGAGCGAGGCGAGGATCGCGATCGTCCCGTCGGTCCAGCTGTTCTCCGGCAAGTAGGGCGCGACCCAGCGCTGGCTCATCCACAGCGCGAAGGTGATGGCGATGATCGGCAGGAGGCGCTTCTCGGCGCTCGACCAAGGGGCATGGTCGTCGATCGCCGCACGCGCCGCTTTTACGTCGAACGGGTGCGAGGCGACCTGCTGGACGTGCGAAATGATGAACGCGGCGAGCGGTACCCCGATCAGCACGACCGGGAGGCCGTAAGCCATCCATTCCGCGAAACTGATGCGCAGGCCGGTCATCTCGTCGAGCAGGGCGACGGCGATCCCGTTGGTCGGCGAACCGACGATCGTGCCGAGGCCGCCGATGCTCGCGGCAAAGGCAATGCCCATCGGCAGCGCGCCGGAAAGCCCCTCTCGCTCGCCCGCCGCGACCCCGCCTCCGGCGAGGACGGCGAGCGCCATCGGCATCATGATGAGCGAGGTCGAGGTGTTGGAGATCAGCATGGAAAGGATCGCCGCGCTGATCATGAAGGCGAGCAGCAGCCGCGTCTGCCCGCCGCCGCTGCCGATACCCTTGAGGATCGCCAGCGACAGCCGCCGGTGCAGCCCGGTCCGCTCGATCGCGAGCGCAATGAACGCGCCGCCGAGCAGCAGGAACAGGATCGGCGCGTAATAGGCGCTCGCCGTGTCGCGCGCGGTCATCACTCCGGCGAGGGGCAGGACGATGAACGGCATCAGGGCAGTCGCGGTAAGCGGGATAGCCTCGGTCATCCACCAGGCTGCCATCAGCACGACGAGGCCCGCGACGATGAATGCCTCGCGCGTCATGCCCTCGGGCGTCGGCAGGATGATCCCGGCGAGCAGCCCGAGCGCGCCGATAACCAGCCCTATCCGATTGGCAGTCATGCGTATTCCCCTCGCTTGCCCGCATCTTGTCGCGCGGTGCCGGGGCAAGTAATCACAAGGGATGGATCGCAAGGCAAGTCTGGTCGCCGCTGCAAAGGCAGTTCTCTACGGCTCTCTTGTCGGGGCTGCGATCCCGACGGCGATCACGACGATCGTCGCGACCGGCATGGCCGCCGACGGCTTCGAAGACGGCGGTGTCATCGTCCTGCTGGTCGTGACGCCTGCGCTGATCTGTCTCGCTGCCGGGCTGGGCGGTTTCATCTTCCTCGGCCTTCCGTTCACCTTGCTCCTGCGCAGGCTCGAGCTGGAAACCGGCGCGAATTACGGGGTAGGCGGAGCGGCCGTCGGCGCGGGCGCGCTCATGCTCGGCTCATGGCTGGTCGATGCCGACATGTTCGGCGCCCTGCTGTTCTCCTTCTTCGGGATCGTTACCGGGGGCGCGATCGGCTATTTCTGGTGGCGCTTCGGGCGCAGGCCGGTGGTCGAGGCCACGTCTGCGGAGACGGCAGAGGTTTTTCTCTGACCCCGACGCGAAAAGGGCCGGACATCGCTGCCCGGCCCTTCCTGATCTCGTGTGTCGCTGGTGCGGCTTACTTCGGAGCCAGCACCATCAGCATCTGGCGCCCTTCAAGGCGCGGGAAGCTTTCCACCTTGGCGATTTCCTCGACATCGTCGCGCACGCGGTTGAGCAGGTCCATGCCGAGCTGCTGGTGCGCCATTTCGCGCCCGCGGAAGCGCAGGGTGACCTTCACCTTGTCGCCGTTCTCGATGAACTTGTTCACGTTGCGCATCTTCACGTCATAGTCGTGCGTGTCGATGTTCGGACGCATCTTCACTTCCTTGATGTCCTGCGTCTTTTGCGTCTTGCGCGCAGCGTTGGCCTTTTTCTGGGCCTCGTAACGATACTTGCCGACATCGAGGAACTTGCACACCGGCGGGTCCGCATTGGGGGACACTTCGACGAGGTTGAGGCCGACATCCTGGGCCTGCTCGATCGCTTCGCGGGTGAACATCACCCCCAGGTTCTCGCCTTCGTGATCGATCACGCGGACCTTGGGGACGTTGATGAAATTGTCGTAGCGCGGGCCGCTTTTCACGGGCATTTGCATGCTGCGCCGGGGTGGACGGGCTATGGGGCAGTCTCCTGAGTTTGCCTTGGTTTGTGGGGGCTATGTAGGCGTAGTTTCGCGGATTCGCTAGGGGAAACGCGCCAATCAGGCTGCGCGCCGCCAGAGGGGGAAGGTCGCGAGCCTTTCTTTCGTCGCAACCACCGCGTCGATCCGGCTTGCCGGCTGGAGCGCGGAGAGGATCGCAGGGTCGCTCGCATCCATCCCGCCGGTATAGGCTCCGAACGCCGGCAGGATCATCCGTCCGCCGCGCTCCTCACCCGTCGCGACAACCGCGCAGGGTCGCCTGATCCGCCGGTTGCGCACCGTCAGCTGCAGGCGCGGGTGGAAATGGCCGGAAAGCTCGGGCCGCGTCTCGCCCTTCTTCGCGTGATGGCGCAGGACCATGCCGGCGACCTCGAGCTCTTCCGCAATGGCCCCGCCGTGGCGCGCTTCCATCGAGGGATCGTGGTTGCCGGTGATCCACACCCAGTCGGTCGCCCGCGTCAGGGCAGAGAGCATTCCGGCGGCATGCGGTTCGAGCCGGGTCGAACCGGCGCTGTCGTGGAAATTGTCACCCAGAGTATAGACCCGCCGCGCACCGGTTTCGCGCAGGGCAAGGGCAATGCGCTCGAGCGTTTCGCGCGAATCGTAGGGCGGGATCATCTGCCCGTGGCGCGCGAAGAAGCTGCCTTTCTCCAGATGCAGGTCGGCCACCAGCAGCGCGTTTTCACGCGGCCAGAAGAGCGCATTGCTCTTGCTGATGGCGAATTCCTCGCCTGCGAACGAAAGGGGAACCATTCGCCGCTCTTGCCGCAGCGCGATGGCCTTGGCAAGAGGGCTCGCATGACCGATTGGCAACCCTTCACCGCCCGCGCGAAAGACTGGTTCGAAACCCTGCGCGACGACATCTGTGCCGAATTCGAGGCGATCGAGCGCGAGGCCGGCTCCGACGCTTCCTTCGACTACCAGTCCTGGCAGCGCGAGGAGGAGGGCAATCCCGATCCCGGCGGCGGCACGCGCGGCCTGATGAAGGGCAAGGTGTTCGAGAAGGTCGGCGTCAACGTGTCGACCGTGCGCGGTAATTTCTCGCAGGAGTTCGCCGGCTCGATCCACGGCGCGAGTGCGGAGCAGCCCGGCTTCACCGCGACCGGCATCAGCCTTGTGGCGCATATGGCGAACCCGCATGTGCCGGCAGTCCACATGAACACCCGCTTCCTGACGACCGGCAAGGCATGGTTTGGCGGCGGCGCGGATCTCAACCCGCCGATCCCCTACGAGGAAGACACCGAGGAATTCCACGCCGCCTTCCGCGCGGCATGCTCGGGCCACAACCCGACTTATTACGACCGCTTCAAGAAATGGGCGGACGACTATTTCTACATCCCCCACCGCGGCGTGCATCGCGGCGTCGGGGGCATCTTCTACGACCATCTCGAATGCGAGGACGAAGCCGCTTTCGAACGCAACTTCGCTTTCACTAGGGATGTCGGTTCGACCTTCCTCGAGGTTTTCCCGAAGCTGGTCCGCCGCCGGATGGAGAGCGAGTTCTCCGATGCCGACAAAAAACAGCAGCTCGAATGGCGCGGGCGCTATGCGGAGTTCAACCTGGTCTACGACCGGGGCACGCTGTTCGGCCTCAAGACGGGCGGCAATATCGACGCCATCCTGATGAGCCTGCCGCCCGAAGCGGTGTGGAGCTGATCAGCCCTCTGGTCCGTAAACCCGCACCCAGTCGATCTCCATCACCAGCTCGCCGCGCTTGATCGCATCGACGGTCGATTGCGGCATGCCGTTGTACGGCTCCTCGATCTTGTTGACCTTGTAAGGGTAGGCGCCGCCGAGCGCGAAGTTGAGGATCAGGAATTTCGGGGTGTCGAAGCGCCACGGACCGTATTGTTCGATTTCGGCGCGCGTGACTTCGTAGAAGGTGTCGCCATCGACTTCGAAGCTCATCTTCTGGTCGGTCCATTCGACGGCATAGGTGTGCCAGCCGGTCGCATCCTGTCCTTCGGGGAAATAGCGGCGGCCGACGATCGGGGTTTCGCCCGAATAGCCCGGACCATGGACGGCCATGGCGGTCCAGTCCTTCTCGCCGACATATTCCATGATGTCGATCTCGCCCGTGTCGGGCCACTGGCCGTTGCCGAGCAGCCAGAAGGCAGGCCAGGCACCGCGCGCATCGGGCATGCGAATGCGGGCTTCGGCGCGGCCATGGGTGAAATCGAAATTGCCCTTCGAGTTGATGCGGCCTGAGATGAAATCGGCATTGCGGTCGGCGCGTGTGTCGACGCCGGGGCGATAGACCGGACGCAGGATCAGGACGCCTCCATCGGCACCTTGCGCGCTCGAAGCGAACTGGATCGTGTCGGGGCTGTCGAGATAGGCCTGCTGCTCGTTGTTGACCCAGAAATCCATCCCGATGACGTTCCACTTGGACCGGTCGAGCGATCCGGAATTGAACTCGTCGGAGAACAGCAGCTGGCGTTCGGCGGAGGTGGCAGGGGCAGTGGTGGTCGAAGCCGCAGGCGGGGCCGTATTCTCGCCGCCGCATCCCTGAAGCGAAAGAACTGCCGCGACCGCGACGACCAAAGATTTGCGCATTACCTACTCCCCGTGGTGTTGTGAACGTTCTCATATCAACGTGATGCGCTCATGGCCAGCCAGAGCTTGCGGAACTCGCACGGGAAGTTGCGGTGGTTGCGATTGATTGCCCTTGCGATGGCGCGTAGTCGCTGAATTCGACAAGGAGCCGCGACATGCAGGTCAGAATTCCGTCGTCGATCAATCCCTTGGCTTTAACGCTGCTGCCTTTGGCGGCGATCCTTGCGGGCCGGTTCGCAACCCATAGCGAGCTTGCCGCGCGCTATCCTGCGCAGGCTGCGCTCCTTTTCCTGTGGCTTGCAGCCGATGCCCTAGCGCTTGCGCTGATCGCGAAAGCGCCTGCCAACCGTCCGGGCCTTCGCGCAGTGCTGGGCGCAATTGCGGCAGGATGCGTGGTCGCGACGCTGGCCGCGGCCGACCCGGTGCGCGATGCGCTGCTGGAGATGCGTCCGGTCGTCTTCGCGATGGGTGTGACTGTCGCTCTTTACTTCGCCTGGAGCGGCTGGCTCGCTCTTCGGACCTTCAGGTCGTCCGGTTCGATCGAGGCTGCGCTGGGCGAGATACTGCCGCAGCCGCTCGTGAGCTTCGCCGCGCAAGAAACCGAAATGCTTCGCCTCGCGCTGTTCCGCTGGGGCGCGGAGCCGCATGTGCCCGAAGGTGCGCGGGGGTTCGCCTACCACCGCGTCATCAACCCGATGATTGCGGTCTTCCTCGTTCTGCAAGTGATCGAGATCGTCGTCGTCGACCTGCTCGTCAGCCACTGGAGCGAGCGGGCTGCACTGGTCCTGCTCGCGCTGGGCATCTGGGGAGCGCTGTTCCTGATCGCGCTGATGAAGGCATTCCGCCTCTATCCGATCCTGCTCGACGATAGTGGCGTGCATGTGCGAGGCGGGACGCTGGTCGACCGGCGCATTCCCTACCATGCCATTGCCGCCATCGAACCTTCGATCAGTGCCGAGGAGGCGAAAACGCCCGGCGTGCTCAACGCGGCGATCCTGTCGCATCCCAATGTCGTGCTGCGCTTGTCGACGCCCATCGAGCACCGCGGATTTCTCGGCCGGACGCGCTCGATCGAGCGCGTCGCATTCCGGCTCGACGAGCCTGCGCCCTTCCTCAAGGAGCTCGCCGCGAAAATTTGACGCTGCATTGCAGCGTTTCGCGCTTGCACTTGTCGGCGGCAAACCGCACATTTGCGTCAATGCTGCGCCAGTACGAACTTGTTGAAAGGGTCAAGGATTACGACCCCGATGCCGACGAGGCATTGCTCAACCGTGCCTATGTCTACACGGTCCAGAAGCACGGCACGCAGAAGCGCGCATCGGGCGACCCCTATTTCAGCCATCCGGTAGAGGTCGCGGGCCTGATGACCGACCTCGGTCTCGACCAGGAAACCATCATTACCGCGCTGCTCCACGACACGGTGGAGGACACGCTCGCGACGATCGAGGACATCGAGGAAAACTTCGGCGGCGAAGTCGCGCGGCTGGTCGACGGGGTGACCAAGCTTTCCAAGATCGAGGCGATGCCGGAGAACGAGCGCGCGGCGGAGAACCTGCGCAAGTTCCTGCTCGCGATGAGCGAGGATATCCGCGTGCTGCTGGTAAAGCTGGGCGACCGGCTGCACAACATGCGCACGCTGCATTTCATCAAGAACGAGGACAAGCGCCGCCGCATCGCGCGCGAGACGATGGATATCTACGCCCCGCTCGCCGAGCGGGTCGGCATGTACGAATACATGCGCGAGATGCAGCTTCTCGCCTTCGAACAGCTCGAGCCGGAAGCCTACAAGACGATTACCGGCAGGCTCGAACAGATCAGGCGGCAGGACGGCGGGCAGGTCGACGCTATCGCGCTGGCGATCAAGCAATCGCTCGCCGAGGCCGGCCTCATGGTCGAGGTTTCGGGCCGCGAAAAGCACCCCTACTCGATCTGGAAGAAGATGGCCGAACGCCATGTCTCTTTCGAGCAGGTGACCGACATCATGGCTTTCCGCGTCATCACCGAAAGCGAGGCGGATTGCTACGCCGCGCTCGGCGTGTTGCACACGGTCTGGCAGTTCATTCCCGGGCGCTTCAAGGACTACATCTCGACGCCCAAGAACAACGGCTATCGCTCGCTCCACACGTCGCTGATCTACGAGAACTCGATGCGTGTCGAAGTGCAGATCCGCACGCGCGAGATGCATCGCCGCAACGAATTCGGCCTCGCAGCGCACTGGGCCTACAAGCAGGGCGACCGGCCCGATGGACAGGTCGGCTGGCTGCGCGACCTGATCGAAATCGTCGATGCGAGCCACGATGCGGAGGAACTGCTCGAACATACGCGCATGGCGATCTACCAGGATCGCATCTTCGCTTTCACGCCAAAGGGCGCGCTGTTCCAGCTGCCCAAGGGTTCGACGCCGGTCGACTTTGCCTTCGCGGTCCATACCGACCTCGGCGCGCAGACCGTCGGGGCGAAGATCAACGGACGGCACATGCCGCTGCGCACGCCGCTCAACAACGGCGACGTGGTGGAGATCATCAAGGGCTCGACCGCCGAACCGCAGCTTTCGTGGCTCGGCTTCGTCGTGACCGGCAAGGCGCGCGCGGCAATCCGCCGTTCGGTGCGCCTGAAAGAACGCGCCGAAGTTGCCGAAATCGGGGCCAAGCTGTTCGACGAGATCGCCGCCCGCGTGCCTGCGAAGATCGGCAAGAAGGCGAAGACCGACGCGCTCAAGCGGCTCGACATGGAGGACGAGGAAGACCTCATGTACGCCATCGGCGCGGCGAAGATCGAAGACCGCGAAGTGATGGAAGCGCTCGTGCCGGGCTGCACGGCCGAAATCGCCGACGAGGAAGAGTGGGGGCGCCAGGAGCAGGCGATCTCGATCCGCGGCCTGACCCCCGGCGTCGGCTATCAGCTCGCGACCTGCTGCCACCCGGTCCCGGGCGACCGCATCGTTGGCCTGCGCAAGCCGAACGAAGGCGTCGAAGTCCACACGATCGACTGTCTCGAACTGGCAAGCGGTATCGATGCCGACTGGCTCGACCTGTCATGGGGCAAGCGTTCGAAAGGCGCGGTAGGCCGCTTGCGCGCGACGCTCTACGACCGTCCCGGTGCGCTGGCCGAGATGGCGGGCATCTTCGGGCAGAACATGGCCAATATCCGCGCGCTCGAACTGAGCGAGACGGAGCATCCTTTCGGCGTCTACGAAGTCGATCTGGAAGTGCAGGACCTTGCGCACCTCACCCGCATCCTCAGCGCGCTGCGCGCAAGCGATGCGGTCGCGCAGGCGGAGCGCATGTAGCTCAGTAGCTGAGCGTCACGCGCGCTTCGCTGCCTTCTTCCAGCCCTTCCGCCTTGCGGATCGCCGCCTTCACCGGGAGCAGCCAGCCCGCCTCGTCCTTTTGCGGGAAGACCGAGGTCTGCCACTTGCTCTCGCCGAGCGTGACCGACACCCTCACGCCGCCCCAGCCGCGCTTGCTGCCGAGTTCGAGCCGTCGCATCAGTGCGGTCGCTGAAATCGCTTCGCCCGCCTCGCCATCGATCGTGATGAAGAACCAGCTGACGCCGTTGTTCGCCGTCCAGCGCCATAGAGGCCCGGTGTGGGAGACGGTTTCTTCGCTCACCCGGATGCGGCGGTCCGCGTGGGGACAGGAATGTTGCACACATCCGCCCCGCCTGCCGGCACGATGAAGAACGGGTCGCGGCGATTGGCGCGCGCTTCGGCGTAGCGGGCGAAACTTTCGCTTTCGGTATCGAGATATTGGAAGTTCGGCTGATCCGCTTCCGGCAGGTCGCTCGCAACGCGAACGGTCAGGATCGGGGTACGCTTGTCGAACTCGTCTTCGGTGTAGAAGCCAAGCGCACCAGTGCCGCGTGGCAGCGAGGACAGATGCTCCATCCCGCTCACGATCCGTCCAACCAGCGCGATATTGCGGTCGAGATGTCGCGGCGCTTGGCCGATCACGGTGTAAAGCTCCGCCCCCGAACCAGTGTCCGGTGAGTATTTCCGCCCAACGCCGACCATGCCGTAGCAGTGCAGGGGCCACCAGACCTGGTCCCAGGAGAAGCCGGAAGTCGCTACCGGCCAGCCAGAATAGAAGTCGACCCACGAAGCGTAGGCATCGCGGCTATGCCAGTCGGGATAGGGCTCGGGCTTGCTGGGCGCCAGTAAGACCCCCTCGTCTTGCCGTTCGAGATCGCGCCGTGCGTTCTCGGCTTGCCACTCTGCAAGGCTGGAGGTGTATTCATCTTCTCCCATGACCCGCAGCCCTTCGGGCAATGTCTTCTCTTCCCCGTCGGCTTCCGGATTGTCGTAATTGGGATCGCCCCATTGCACGACGTAATTATCCTGCACCCGGTTGACGCTGATGTCGTCGTACCACTTGGCGCGGGCGAGGGTGCGAATGTTCTCGACCCAGCCCTGGCTGATGGGTTCGGACATGAGCTGGATGACGACCTTACGCTTGTTGCCTTGCGCATCGGGGGCGAGCGTCATCACCAGCAGGTCTTCAGCGGGAATCGTGATCCACTCGTCCGCAGAGGCAGCTTCGACGATCTCGTTGGGCGAGGGCGCGCCCTGGGGCTCGTCCTGTGCGAAAGTAGGCGAAGCGAGAGCCAGCGCGGCGGCCAGCGAAATCAGGTGTTTGCTCATGGTGCGCGAGACTGCCAGCAAATCCGCCGCACCGCCACCGCGCAGATTTCTCGCCCACAGGAAAGCGAAAGCCCCTTTTCGCACGTTTTCGGGGGCGAAAAGGGGCTGGTCGGGCGATGTTCGCAGGGTATGCCGATCCGCGCAGCATCGCCGCTAAGGGATGCATTTAGCATGACCGGGCCGAGTCGCCCGAATGGTTTTCGCTTCCTGTCCCTCGACCCGCCTTGCGAAGCCCTCGTTTCGTGGCTAGAGGCGCGTTCTCTTGCTGCACTATCGCTTCGCTACGTGAGTGCAGGGGTGACGATCACGCCCCTGACGTTCCCGGGTAGCGCGACGCGCGATAGGCCGGCTGGAACGCGGAGCAGTGGCCGAGTGGTCGAAGGCGCACGCCTGGAAAGTGTGTATACGGTAACCCCGTATCGAGGGTTCGAATCCCTCCTGCTCCGCCACCCACCCCATCCCGGACAGGTCTGCGATTTTGCGAGGGGGCTGTTCGACGCTCTCTGCGCTGATTGAGGCTCATCCGCATGAATTTGCGGGATTACTATGGCAGCGGTTTAAGGATTTTAACGGGCGCGGGAAGGCTCTGATTAACCATCGCGATTAACCGCATATCATGAAATCGGGCGTCTAATTGCCGAATGGGCGAAGTAAGACGAGAAACGCGGACCCGGACGGACCTGAACGGTTCGGTTCGCTACGCGCTCGGAACGCGCCGGGACGTCGTCGTCATCGACATTTCCGAACATGGATGCAGGCTCTTCGACCGTTTCTCCGGTCTCCAGGCCGGTGAATGGGTCCGGGTGCGCATCAACGGCATGGGCCCGTTCGAGGCCGATGTCAGGTGGGCTGAGAAAGGCTATGTCGGCCTGCACTTCGAGGCGCCGCTCTATGCACCCGTTCTGGAGCACCTGGCGAAGGCGAAACGAGCCGAGATCGAACCCTTCGACCCCGAGTGTCCGTCCATCGTGCGCACGGTTTCCTGAGCCACAAGGGCCCCGAGCGACTCCGCCACCGCGGCCCGTCAACCCCCTCCGATATGCTAGGCGCAGCTAGGTAGCGCGGCATTGCCAGCACGGGTGTGTTGGCGCACCGCCAGGCCTTCCGCCAACTCTCTATCCGCGTCAGCTTTCATTGCGACCGAAGCCGGCTCTGCGTGTCGGCACGTGCAGCAAGGAGAGCTGAAAATGTACGACAATTACGACCCCGACATGGAGCTGATGGAGGATCTCGACGAAGATTTCGGGTCCTACCAGGAAGGCTCCTTCGAAGATTTCGACGACGGAGAATTCGAAGTCGACGATTACGGCCTGTTCGAGGATGACGGCTTCGGCGAATTCGAGGACGAGGACGACTTCGGCGAGTTCGAGGACGGAGACGAGTTCTTCGGCAAGATCTGGAAGGGCATCAAGAAGGTCGCGAAGAAAGTCGCGCCCATCGCCAAACGCTTCGCTCCCGTGATCGGCAAGGTCATCGGCGGCGCTCTCGGCGGTCCGGCCGGTGCGGCGATCGGCGGCAAGCTCGGCGGTTTCGTCAAGTCCTGGGAAGGCGAGGACGAGTACGAGTCCGAGGACGAGATGGAAGCCGAATACGAGGGCAGCGGTCTCGACGAAGGCCTAGCCGAAGCGATGGCTACCGCCGGCTCGAAGGGCAATATCTCGACCGCACAGTCGATGGGTTCGGCGCTGACGGTCACCATCGCATCACGTGCGCCGATCGAGGTGAAGAAGGTCCTGCCGGTCCTCTCAAAGGCCAGCGGCGATGTCGCCAAGGTCATGGCGAAGAGCGGCGACAAGCGTGCCAAGTACCTGATCCGCACGCTGCCGACGATCCAGAAGAAGACCGTCGCGACCCTCACCGCCAAGGCGAAGAAGGGCAAACCGATCACCGCCAAGACCGCTGCGCGCGTGATGACCAAGCACGCCGTGCGCACGCTCAACAGCCCGACGGCCGTGGCCAAGGCGCTGGCAAACAATGCGGTCAAGAAGCGCAAGCTCGACAAGGCGGCCATCGCCAAGGCCGAGCGCTTCTACTGAGGCGGACCCCAGGCCGGGATCGGTGCAGCCCGCTGCGATCCCGGCCGCCCCCGGCCCCCCGCCGGCCCTACGCCGGCTCCCCCAATTTCCCCGATCAAGCTGGAGACAGACGATGTACATGGACGCACTCGAGGAATTCGAAGCCGATCTCGCCTCGGTCCCGCCGATCAACGTCGATCTCTATCACGCCCGCGCCGTCATCCGCGGCCGCAGGATGGCGATCCTGCGCGCGGCCCTAGCCGCAGCCAGGCGGATCGCCAGGCGCTACGGCGTCATGGCCCTGCGCCACGAGGCTTACCAGCGCGCGGCGCTGCGCCAGGGCTTCTACTCGGTCTACATGTCGGTCCACCCGATGCCGCGCGACCCGGCCAAGCGTGCCGTCTATCGCCGCGAGCTCATCCGGGTCGGGCAGCGGGCCGAAGCCGAGCTCATGGCGATGTTCGGCAGTTTCCGTTCGATGGTCCTGCGCATGGCGTTCAAGTTCGCCACCAAGGGTCTCGGCGAAAGCGACGGCATGTCGAGCCGGGTGCGCAATCGCTATCGCTCGACCCAGATGCGCCACCGCGCGATGATGGCGCGGCGACGCTACGCCCAGAACCGCGCGCGGATGAAGAGCCGTGCAAGGCCGCGCCCGCGGGTCAATCGCCCGGGCAAGGCCGACATCGTGCGCTTCATCCGGATCGTGCCGCGCCCGCCGGCATCGCTCGATCCGACTGGCAAGTTTCGTGAATACCTGCGGCTCAGCATGTGGCGCAACTGGGCGCGGATCGCCCCGATCGCAGTGCGCATGGCAGCCGCGATGAGCCGCTCGCCCACCGGCAACCCGACGCCCGCGTTGTTCGCGACGATCGCGACCCAGGGCCTGCTGCGGCGCCGGCTCATCTCGCGCCGCGACCAGGGCGTCTATTTCAAGTTCTTCAACCAGCTGTGGAGAACGCCTGCCCCTGTCCATGTGAAGCTCGCCGCTGCAGGAGCCGTCGTGCTCATGCTCAGCTTCCGCAAAAGCGCGAGCAGGGAAGCGAATTTCGAGACCGCGCCGATGTTCAGCGCGCCTCCGCTGAGCGGCGCGAGCCACTATTCCTCGGCCAGCGCCGAAGCGGAAGCGCTCGCTCGCCTGGAAGCGGCTGCCCTGTGAACCAGGTCGACCTCCTCGACGCGCCGCAAGGCGACGGCAGGACGCCTGCGAATGTCCGGGCTCCGGCGGCAGGCGAGGCCGTGCCGCCCGCGCTCGGCTTCTTCGCGCTGCGTTCGATCGTCAATGCCGACCGTTACGCCAAGGGCATGGCGCATTTCCGGCCCGACCAGTTCGGTAACGGACCTGCTGCCCCCAGCAGGGCGCATATCGCGGCGGTCAATTCGCTGCTTGGTGCGATCCACAAGGTCGTGCGGGCCAAAGAGGTGAAGCTTGTCGCTGCCGCCCGCGCAGTGCGCCGCGGAGGCGGGCAGGACAGCCGCAATGCGCTGCTCGCCCACAAGCAGGTGTTGCATTCCAAGGCCCAGCAAGGCGAGCGCGTGTGGGAATTCTATCTCAACCTTTTCAACCAGCGCAGCGGCCCGTTCGGGTCGATGCTGTCGGGGATCGATCGCATGGCGCTCGATTGCTACCGCGCGGTCTATCTCGGCCTCGGGCAGGCACGCTCGATCCCAAGCCCGACGCCTTTCGGCTATGTCGAGACCGGCTTCGGCCCGGCGACCTTCCGGCGCGGGGTGCGGCTGACCAAGCTCGGAAAGCGCTCGAACCCGTTCCCACTGGTGAAGATTCCCTTTCACCGGCTGATCAATCCCTGGTCGCTCGGCGCGGTCCCGCACGAGGTCGCACACAATTTGCAGAGCGACCTCGGCCTGTGGACCGTCATGCCCCGCCGGATCATGGCCGGCTTCGCGAAAGCGGGGCTGCCCCGTGAGGCGGGCGCGATCTGGGCGCGCTGGCACAAGGAAGCCTACGCCGACCTCGTCGGGACATTGCTGATCGGCCCGGCCTATGTCGGCTCGCTGATGGATGTCGTCGGCCGCACGGCTGCAAGTTCGGCGAGCTATTCGGACGAGGCGGTCCATCCGACGCCGATCGTGCGCGTGCCGATGAACATCCACCTGCTCAAGGTGATGGGCTTCGACGAGGATGCAA
Organism: Erythrobacter sp. HKB08; assembly: GCF_004114695.1. Lineage (NCBI taxonomy): Bacteria > Pseudomonadati > Pseudomonadota > Alphaproteobacteria > Sphingomonadales > Erythrobacteraceae > Erythrobacter > Erythrobacter sp. HKB08. Next base: position 2,645,413 of record NZ_CP035310.1, on the reverse strand, counting down.
TTGCCTTTCGCGCTGCGTGGGATGCACTCTATCCGCAGAGCGCCTGGCAGCGCCTGCCCGAAAAGCTCCGCCGCAATCTCCCGCGCCAGATTGAGGCGGCGGTCGGTGCAATGATCCTCACTCCGATGAAGGAACTGGGCGGCAAGCGGATGATCGACGTGGTCCGCTACGAACCCAAGCACGCGAAAGTTACCGCGGAAGGTGCCGAGCGCCTCGAGCGCGGCATGTCGACCGGCGTCCTGCCCGAACGGTTCCTGATCGGCGCGGCCCGCCTCGCCCTCGCGCGGCGCAAGGCTTCGCCCGAGGCGATCACCCGCAATTTCTACGCAACGCTGGAACGGAGCTGACGATGAGCGCGCAAGGTCAGCAGAGAACAGACGCATTCGTCCAGATGACTGCCGCATTCGGCCGTGCGCGTGCCCGGATGACGCGCAGCCTCGCGCGGCTCGCGGACCGGCACGCCAATTTCGTCGAGAAGCACGGCGAGCGCGCCAGCCTCGACGACATTGCATCGGTCCTGCCGAGCCTGCGCGAACGGCTCGAGAGGCTCGAGGGCAAGAAGGTTACGCCTGCCGTCGCTGCGAGCGCATACCGCATCGCGAGCGATGTGAACTCGGCGATCCTCGACAAGCGCATCCTCGAAGATGTCGCCGAGGAAGCGAGCGATGCGCCGGCCGGAGAGAGGGAAGCAGGCGAGCTGCTCTCCGCGCTGCAGGATGTGTCCACCTCGCACGATGCGCTGATAACCGCCTGCGACGCGCTTGACGATGAATTCGACGACGAAAACGAAACAGGAGAAGAGAGTATGGCCAGTTCCCCCAATTCGCAGGGCGCAGCCTCGCGTCCCGGCGGCACGATCCGCCTTTCGGGCAATGCCCGCTCGCAGGTGAAGGGCAATACCGTCACCAGCCAGCTCATCTCCAGCCTCGACCGGCTCGGACTGCCGCACAGCTACGGCACGCTCGAGCTGGACGACGACGAGGATGGCCGGCTGACCGACCAGCTCATCCGGGCGCTGAGCGACCGCTTCGAGATCGTCGACACCGAAAGCGGCACGCGCGTGCGCACCCGCCAGCGTCCGGTCGGCGGCTTCCGCACGCCGTCCGAAGCGCTTTCCGGGCGTATCGCCGTCGATGCGCAGGCGATCGCTTTCGCAACCGACCAGCTGGCCGTCATCCTCGACGGGGTCGAGAACCAGGTGCGCTTCGTCGAGCGGCCCGGTATTGCCGGCGGCGCACCGCGTTCGCGGCGCCTCGTTGACCGGCGGCTGGACGAGATCGCCACGCTCGCTGCATCGCCGCAGGGCATTCCGGCAGGGCAGGCGAACGTCAAATCGCGCCAGCTCGCCCGTGAAGTGCTCGAATATCTCGCGGCCATCGGGATCGATGTCGATGCCGACGTCGATTGCATGTGCGGCCAGAAGGACGAACCTTTTGACTGCGATGACGTGACCATCGACCAGGGCGCGGTTGTGCGCGAGGAGCTTCGGTCCGAGGTGGTCGACGCGGGCAGGGTGGTCAATTCGATCCACCGCCGCCTGCAGCGCGCAGCCTGCTGCCGGAGCGTTGCCGAAATCGGCTACCGCCTTGAACGCTCGCTCGAACGCGCGATGTTCACTGCGCGCGCCACGCTCGACCAGCTCGGCAGCGTCGAGATGGCCGATACGCTCAACCTGTGGGAGAGCACAGATATCAAGGTGCCCGACAGCTGCGGCAGCTACGAGAGCCTCGGCAACGGGCTCGCCGATGCGATGACCTGGCTGATCGATGTGAGCCAGCCCTTCGTCGAGGGCGACCGCGAAGTCGAACAGCTCGGGCGGCTCGCGATGGACGGGCTCGCGAACGAACTCGAACTGATCGCCACCGTGCTTCGGGCCTGTGCCGGCAAGCTGTCCGAGTTCGATCTCGAAGGCACCGCCGAAGACATCGCCGAGAACACCTCGGGCCTCGCAGTCATCACCGCAAAATGCGCCGAATTCGCGCACCGGCTGGGATCCTGATCCCCCGCTTCACGCAATCAAGGAGTCGAGACAATGAGCCACGAAGAAGAAGGCCCGATCCCCACGCTCGATGAGTACAACGCGCTCATCGCCAAGCTGGAAGAAGTGCGTGCGCAGCTGGTGCGCGATGCGCGAGACGAGCTGTCGGTCACGCCCAACAGCGAGATTATCGCTGAATGGATTTCCGGCGCCAACGCGCTGCTGTCCCAGGCGGCGGATTTCGACGGCCCGGAGGACAACGGCTTTTCCAACATGATCGGCCTTGGCGACCATATCGCCGAGACGGTCGGGGAAACTCCGCCGCCGGTGCTGGTGCCGAACTACGACAATGCCGTGCGCCGCGAACGCGTACGGGCGGTCGGCGACCTCTACTACATCTACCAGCACGAGCGCGCCGGTGTGTTCCGCGCGATCCTCAAGCTGCAGGCGCTGTTCCGCTCGGGCGAAGTGCGTCTGTCGGACGGGCCGGGTGCCATGGCGCTCTACCAGTTCGATCGCAAGCGGGTGCTGCGCTACACCGCGCGCGATCGGTTCTCGGCTTATCGCAAGGTCTTCGGCTACACCGATGCCAATGTCCCGCCGGGATCGCAGCCCAACACCGCGTTCCACGGGCTGCTCAGCAATTTCTGCGAACACGTGTCCCGCTTCTTCGGCGACAAGCGCGTCTCCGAGGTTCTGCGCCCCGATGGATCGCGCGAGACCTTCGGCAGCATGGCGGTCGTTCGCCGCGCGGGACTGGACCTGCGCCACAACCTCAAGCAGGTCAGCTACGGCCATATCGCCGTGCTGCGCAGCGAGGTGATGATCCTGCTGCGCGAGGCCTTCGAGATCCTCGGCGCGAGCGATATCGTCAACCTGTTCGGGGCGGACAATGGATGGGACGTGCTGGAGGAAATCCAGAAGCGCTACCTCTCCGAAACGTCGAACGCCTCGCAGCGTAGCCGCCTCGCGATGTCGGGCCGCAATATCCTCGCTTGGCTGGCGGAGGATCACCTGCTGACCAATGTCCGGATCGACTTCGAAGCGTTCCTCGAAGGTATCATCGACGACTGCGACGACTGGCGGACCAGCGCGGAATCGGTCGGCCTTGCAATCCTCGATAAGAAGCCGCAGGGTAATGTAATACCCATGAAAAGAAGTGGGTAGAGGTTAGTTTTGTTAACCCGGGTCGCAGCTTTTTACTAAAGAATTGGGCGGGTGATCGTGGCTAACGTATTAAAGTATAGGGAAGAGGGCGACCAGCCCGGCGATTCGCCACGGTCTCCATTTGCCGATGTCCGGCCGGTTTCGATTGCGGAAATCGAGCCGGAGTCGGCACTCGACGAGATACTGACTCCGCGCGAATGCGAAGTCGCTTTCGGAGTTTACGAAGGCCTCTCGAACAAGGAAATCGCCCGCTCGCTCGAGATTAGTCCCTGGACCGTTTCCAGCCACCTGCGCCAGGTCTTCGCCAAGCTGGGCATCACCCGCCGGATCGAACTGTGCCGCCTGTGGCACCAAAACGCTGCGAAATCGCAGTTCGACTGATCCGCCGCGCTTCCGTTTCACTCTGCCACTAAAAAATTGCCGGATCGGATAGGGGCCGATATGCTCGCCCCCGAGTCCGGACCGACGCCCCCCGTCTGCCGGATCAAAGAACATCCGGGAGAGAGAGATGACCAAGACCTACCAGAACCTGATCGATGGCGAACTGGTTTCGACCGACAGCACGCTCGAAGTCGTGAACCCGGCGAACGAGGACGTGATCGGCCTCGTACCGTCGTGCGGCAAGGACGAGCTCGACCGTGCGGTCGCCGCTGCGCGCCGTGCGTTCAAGACCTGGTCGAAGAAACCGATCGAGGAACGCCGCGCGGTCATCATGCAGATTTCCGGCATCATCAAGGAAAACGCCGACGAGCTGCACCGCCTCCTGACGAGCGAGCAGGGCAAGCCGCACCAGCAGGCGATGGGCGAAATCCTCGGCGCTTCGGCGATGGCCGGTGCGCAGGCGACGCTCAATCTCGAAGAGGAAATCACCGAGGACAGCGACACGCGCCTCAGCCGCACGCGCCGCGTGCCGGTCGGCGTGGTCGGCGGCATCGTGCCGTGGAACTTTCCGGTCATGATGGCGATGCAGAAGATCGCTCCCGCCATGCTCTCGGGCTGCACCATCGTGCTCAAGCCCTCGCCCTTCACTCCGCTCGCGACGCTGCGTCTCGCCGAGCTGATCAAGGACGTGGTGCCGGCCGGCGTGGTCAACATCATCACCGGCCCGGACGAGCTCGGCCCGATGATCACCAGCCATCCGGATATCGACAAGATCACCTTCACCGGCTCGACCGCGACCGGCAAGAAGATCATGGAAGGTGCCTCGAAGGACCTTAAGCGCATCACGCTCGAGCTGGGCGGCAATGACGCCTCGATCGTCCTGCCCGACGTCGATGTCGAGAAGGTTGCCGAGCAACTGTTCTGGTCGAGCTTCCAGAACGCGGGCCAGGTCTGCGTCGCTGCCAAGCGCGTCTACATCCACGAAGACATCTACGACGACCTGTCGAAGGCGATCGCGGAATACGCCAAGACCGTGAAGGTGGGCGACGGTTCGCAGCAGGGTACCGGTGTCGGCCCGATCCAGAACAAGAAGCAGTACGAGCGCGTCCTCGAGCTGATCCAGGACGCGAAGGACAGCGGCTACCAGTTCCTGCTCGGCGGCGAGGGCGGCGATCCTTCGGGCACGGGCTACTACGTGCCGATCACCATCCTCGACAATCCGCCGGAAGACGCGCGCATCGTCGCCGAAGAGCAGTTCGGCCCGGTCATGCCGCTGATGAAGTTCTCCAGCGAGGACGAAGTCATCGAGCGTGCGAACAACAGCGAATACGGCCTTGCCGGTGCTGTCTGGACGAAGGACACCGAGCGCGGCGTGAAGATCGCCGAGCAGCTCGAAACCGGCACTGTTTGGGTCAACGAATTCATGCAGCTTTCGCCCTTCGCACCGTTCGGCGGGCACAAGCAGTCGGGCTTCGGTGCCGAATACGGCAAGGAAGGCCTGCTCGAATTCACCTACCCGCAGGTCATCACGCTGAAGCGCGACGCTGCAGTCTGATCTGATTGAAAGCTAGTCGAGGGCGCGGGTCACGATGTGGCTCGCGCCCTCATCGTTTTGGCTTCCATCCCGTCGGCGTCCTGCAGGCGGCGCAGTTCGGTCTCGACCCGCTCGACCTCGCTCGCGGCCATCACCGCGACGACGGCCCCGCCGAAACCGCCGCCGGTCATGCGAGCCCCGCCTTCGCTGCCGATCAGGCCCTTGAGCCGCTCGACCAGCCGGTCGACCTGCGGGTGGCTGTTCTCGAACAGGTCGCGGTGCGACATGTGGCTTTCCTTCAGCAGCCGACCGAAGGTGGCGAGATCGGCAGCGCGCAGGGCGGTTGCGGCATCGCGGACGCGGGCAATCTCCTCGATCACGTGGCGCGCGCGCATTTCGGTCTCGATGTCGAGGTCTGCCGCATCGAGCATCGCGATTGTTGCATCGCGCAGGGACGCGACGCCCATCGCCTCTGCCGCGCGTTCACACTGGGCGCGGCGGGTGTTGTACTCGCCATCGACCAGTCCGCGCTCGACACCCGACTGGACGATCAGCACCGCCCAGTCTTCGGGCAGCGGGATATTTTCGTAAGAGAGGTCGCGGCAGTCGAGCAGCATGGCATGATCCGGCTTACCCGCAGCCGACGCCATCTGGTCCATGATCCCGCAATTGACCCCGGCATAGCGATGCTCGGTCGCTTGGGCTGCGCGAGACAGCTCTTCCGGCGAAATCTCGGTGCCAGCGAGGGCCGCAAGCGCGCGACCGATGGCGATTTCGAGCGATGCGGAGGAGGACAGTCCGGTCCCCTGCGGCATGTCGCCCGCGATGGCGAGACGGCATCCGCCGGTTACGATGCCGGCCTCGGCGAGCATCGCGACCATTCCGCGAAAGTAGGCCCGCCAGCCTTCGCCCGACGCCGGCACTTCACCTGCCGGGAAGCTGTCGATTTCCTCGCCGAAGTCCACCGCGACCGCCTCGACTATTCCGTCCAGCGGTCCGAACGCGACGGCGGTCCCGACGCCGAGCGGCATGGGCAGGACGAGACCGTCGTTGTAGTCGACATGGTCTCCGATGAGGTTCACTCGTCCGGGCGCGAAAGCGACCCCTTGCGGGGCAGTGCCGAAATGCCGCTCGAACACAGCACGCGCGGTTTCGACCGCCTCGCTCATCAGATCGCCACGGCGCGCAGGCGCTCGGCAGCCTGCTCGGGCGTCAGGTCGCGCTGGATTTCGGCGAGCAGTTCATAGCCGACCATATGCTTGCGCACCGTCGCGGAGCGCAGCAGCGGCGGGTAGAAATGCGCGTGCAGCCGCCAGTGGCCCGTGTCCTCGCCCAGCACATGCGGCGCGCCGTGCCAGCCCATCGAATAGGGAAAGGCGGTCTCGAACAACCCGTCGTACCGGCGCAGCAGACTGCCGAGGATTTCGGCCAATGCGCTCCGGCTGTCGCTCGACATTTCCTCGAGCCGCCTCACCGGATCGCGCGCGACCAGCAGCGTTTCGAACGGCCACGCGGCCCAGTGCGGGACGAAGGCGGCCCAATGCGCATTGCTCTCGACCATCCGCTCGCCATCGGCGATTTCGCTTGCGAGAACCTCGTCCAGCAGGGGCTTGCCGCGTGTGGACAGGTGCTCTCGCTGGCGCGTCTCTTCCTGCGCCAGTCCCTGCGGGATGAAATCGCTCGCCCACAGCTGCCCGTGCGGGTGGGGGGAGGATGCGCCCATCATCGCGCCGCGGTTCTCGAAAATTTGCACATGCGTCCATTTGCGGCCAAGCTCTGCCGATTGGTCGCACCAGCATTCGACGACTGCCTCGCGCTGGGCATCGCTCATGCGGGAGAGCGACAGCGAGTGGTCGGGCGCGAAACAGATGACCCGTGCCTCGCCGCGCGCTGGCGTCTCCTCGAACAACGGGTGTGTGTTTACGCTCTCGACCTGGTCTTCGAGCAGCGCGGGAAAGTCGTTCGGGAAGACCCAGGTGCCTTTGTAGTCCGGGTTGAGCTTGCCGCCCGCCCGTTCATTGCCGGGGCACAGGTAGCAATCTGGATCGTGAGCGGGGAGCTCGTCGGGCGCAGGTGTCGAAATCTCGCCTTGCCACGGGCGCTTGGCGCGGTGGGGCGAGACGAGCACCCATTCGCCGGTCAGCAGGTTGCGCCGCCGGTGCGGGGCGTCGCGCATCTTCATTTCAGCGTTTCCAGACCGCGAGTTCGTCCTCGCCGCCGCGAGCGATCTGTCCCTTGGTGCCGACCGGTTCGTGGATGCCATCGGTGAGGAAAGCGATGGTCGCCTCGTCGTCGGGCGGGACCGAGGCGAGGGTGCGCTTGCCTTCCGGGGTGCGCGCCACGATCACGCCCGAGCGAGGCGAACCGTCGCGGCGATAGTGGACCGTGTAGGTTTCGATCGTGGCGGGGCCGGCGTAGTCCTCGTCAAGCTCCGGCACTTCGCCGCGCAGTGCATCGGCCTGCGCCTGCCGGTCGAAATCCTGCGGGAAGCTGCACCCGGTCGGCTCGGAGGAGAGCAGGACCGCGTGGTTGTGCGTCGCATAGCCGCCATTCGCAAACAGCAGGCCCTTGCCGCCCTTGGCGCGCAGCACGTCGACCATGCTGGCAACCGCGTGGCTCATGTAATTGCCGATCGGCCCGCCGCCGAAGGTCAGCCCGCCGAAGACGGTCGCAGGCTTGTCGAGCGGCCATCCCAGCACGCGCCGCGCCATCTTGGGGACACAGGGGAAGCAGGAATAGAGCTCGACGAAATCGAGATCGTCGGCGGTGACATTGTTGGCAGCCATGGCTTCGCTGATCGTGACCGACAGGCTGGGCGAGCCGGTGTAGCGATCGCGGTGCAGGAAGTTGGTGTCCTCTTCCGCGGCAGCGCCGTAGCCGATGTGGATGATCGCATCGTCGTTCACGCCTCGCCGCTGCGCCTCGGCGAGCGAGGTGACGATGAAGCCCGCCCCCTGGTTCACGCTCGAATTGGCGACCTGCAGCTTGGTGTAGGGAAAGGCGATCGGGCGGTTGTTCTCATCGGGCGTGACCACATCGCCAGGAGATACGGACTTGCGGATCCACGCTGCATCGTTGGTCGCAGCGACTTCGGAGAAATGCGACCAGATCGTGCCGCTTTCGGCCTGCGCCTCGGCAAGCGATTGCTTCCATTCGGGCCGGGTCGCATTTTCGTAGAGCGGGTAGACATCGGTCGGGACGACGAGGCCATAGCTTTGCGCATAGCCCTTGCGAATCCGGTGGGTCGCATCGCGCAGGGCATTCGGCTTCTTCTCGCTCGCAGCCGCCTTTGCCGCTTGAAGCTGCCCCGCCGTCCGCAGCGCCTCGCCGCCGACGATCGCGCAAATGCTCGCTTCGCCCGAGGCGATCCTGTTCGCCGCCTCGCTCAGCAGCCGGGTGGGGCTGTCGCCATGCGGCGGGGTTTCGACCTTGTGGGCAGGGGCAATGCCTAGCTTCTCGACAAGCTTGTCGGTCACGGGATTGAGGTGCGGCCAGGCAATCTGGCCGATGATCGACAGGCTGTCGCAATCGGCCAGGAAACCGCCGCCCGCATCGTCGTCAGCCTTGCGCAGCGCGGCTGCCATCAGCCCGACCGGGTCGAGCCCGTCGTCTGGCGTGGCCGGCCGGTCGTTGACCTGGCCGACACCGACGATCACCGGAATGTGCGCGGCATCCTGTTCCATCTGCATGTAATCTCCCAAATTCTCGCCCGTTGTGCTGGCGAGGAATGGCCTGCGGGTCAATCGCGATTGGCATGCAGCGGCCATTGTCCTAGACCGCGAATGGGCGGGACGTTGGGAGAAATGCGATGGAATCCATCGGCGCCGACCTTGAGGTCATGCCGCGCACCCCGCTCGCCGACAGCCACGTCGCCGCGATAAAGAAGATCGCAACTGAGCGCGGCTACGCCAAGGGCGACATGGTGGCGGAAGTGGGCGAGCCGATGGACCGGTTCGTCTATGTCATCGAAGGCGAAATCGAGGTGGTCGACCCCTATTCGGGCGAGCGCCTGATCGAATCGAGCCTCGGCCCGACGCAGTTCATGGGCGAGCTCGCCTTCCTCAATGCCGGCAGCCACACGCTCCCCATGCGCGCGGCCAAAGACACGCGCACGCTGGAAGCGCCGCGCGAGGACATGCTGAAGCTGATGTCCGAGATACCCGAGATGTCGGACCATATCCTCACCGTGTTCTCGGCCCGGCGTCGCAAGCAGTTCGAGGACCATCGCAGCTCGATCAAGCTGGTCGGGGCGGAGCAGGACGGCGCGGTCCAGCAGGTCGCGAGCTTCCTCTCGCGCAATCGCATCCCCTACCAGTCATACGCGCTCGACGGGACGGACGATGAAAGCGCGCGGCTGTGCAATCTCTCCGACCACACCCCATCGGTCGTGTTCGACAAGGACCAGCTCGTCGAGGATCCGACGCCGCGCAAGATCGCGCAATTGCTCGGACTCGACCTCGATATCGAGCAGGATGCCGATTTCGACGTGCTGATCGTCGGCGGCGGCCCGGCAGGGGTAGCAGCAGCGGTCTATGCCGGGGCGGAAGGGCTGTGCGGGCTGGTGATCGAGGATACCGCGATCGGCGGGCAGGCTGGCACCTCCAGCCGGATCGAGAACTACATGGGCTTTCCGACCGGCATCTCCGGCGCGGACCTGACCTATCGCGGGCAGATCCAGGCGATGAAATTCGGAACCCGCTTCGCCATGCCGCGCCGCGTCGAAGGCTTGGAAAAGCGCGACGACGGCACGTTTTGCGCAACGCTCGACGACGGGCAGGAAGTATGCGCCAAGGCGGTGCTGGTGGCGACCGGCGTGCAGTATCGCAAGCTACCGCTCGAAGGGCGCGAGGATTTCGAGGGGGCGGGGATCTATTACGCCGCGACCGACATGGAAGCACGCTTCTGCGCGAGCAAGCCGGTGGTGATCATCGGCGGCGGCAATTCGGCAGGGCAGGCGGCGATGTATCTCTCGCGCCAAGCACATCACGTCCACATCCTCGTGCGCGGCGACAGCCTGGCGGATTCGATGTCGTCCTACCTCACCCAGCGGATCGAGGCGGACGATGCGATCACCATCCACTACAATACGGAGGCGAAGGCCCTGCATGGCGAGGGCATGCTCGAAGCGGTGACGCTGGAGACGCCCGACGGCGAGGAGAAGATGGACTGCGGGGGGCTGTTCATCATGGTCGGCGCCGCGCCCAATACATGCTGGCTGTCCGGCCTCGTCGATCTCGACGAGCGGGGCTTCGTGAAGACCGGGAAAGATGCCGGGCGCGCCTCGCCCTACCAGACTTCGACCGATGGCATCTTTGCAGTCGGAGACGTGCGCGCCGGATCGGTCAAGCGCGTCGCTTCGGGCGTCGGCGAAGGCTCGGTGGTGGTTTCCGCGATCTGGAACCACGTCAACGGGCGCAGCGAGATGGCCTGACCGCGCCCGTCGTGGTGTAACGGCTTAGTCGACGAAGTCGTCGACCCGCTCGACGATGATCGCCGGGGCCATGCCGCCGGCAGCGCACATGGTCACGAGGCCGCGCTTCTTGTCCTGGCGTTCGAGCTCGTCGATGATCGTGCCGATCAGGATCGAACCGGTCGCGCCGATCGGGTGGCCGAGGGCGATCGAGCCGCCGTTCACGTTCACATCGTCCCAGTCGAGTTCGAGGTCACGCACGAATTTCGCCGCAACGACCGCGAAAGCCTCGTTGATCTCCCACAGGTCGATGTCGTCCTTGGTGAGACCGGCCTTCTCGAGCACGCGCTTCGCTGCCGGGACCGGGGCATTGAGCATCAGCGTCGGATCGTCGCCCATGTTGGCGGTCGCAACGATGCGGGCGCGCGGCTTGAGGCCGTGCTTCTGGCAGTATTCCTTGCTCGCGACGAGAACTGCGGCAGCGCCGTCGACCACGCCCGAGCTGTTGCCCGCGTGGTGGAAGTGCTTGATCTCGAGATCGGGGTACTTCTGGTTGACGAGGCTGCGGAAGGTCGTGCCGCTCGGGTCGAGCGGAACGTCCGCGATCTTGGTGAAGGCGGGCTCGAGCTCGCCGAGACCTTCGAGGGTCGTCTGCGGGCGCGGATACTCCTCACGGTCGAGAATGACGTTGCCGTCATCGTCCACCACCGGGACGACCGACTTGTCGAAACGGCCTTCCTCGATCGCCTTCGCCGCGCGCTGCTGGCTGCGATAGCCCACTGCGTCGAGTTCCTCGCGGGTGAAGCCTTCCATGCTCGCGATGGCATCGCCGCACACGCCCTGATGGCTTTGCGGGTGCACCTTCTGCAGGCGCTCGTTGTAGCTGCCCATCATCGGCGGCTTGATGCCGGCCTGCATCTTCTCGCGCGACATGGCCGCGGTCAGGCTCATCATTTCGGTGCCGCCGGCGACGACGCAGTCGGCCATGCCCGACATGACCTGCGCTGCGGCGAGATTCACCGAAGTGATGCCGCCGCCGCAGAAGCGGTCGAGCGTCATGCCCGAACTCGTCACGTCGTAGCCCGCATCGAGCGCGGCCATGCGGCCCATGTCGCCCGCCTGCATGCCGTCCTGCGTCGAAACCGACCAGATCACGTCGTCGACGGTCTTGGTGTCGAGATTGTTGCGGTCCTTGATGGCCTTGAGCACGGTTGCGGCCAGGTGCTGCGGGTGCTGGTCGGCCAGCGCGCCCTTGCCCTGCTTGCCGATCCCTCGCGGAGTGCGGGCTGCATCGATGATATAGGCTTCGGCCATCTTGGTATCCTCTCGCTTGATGTCTTTGCGGTTGACGTATCCGTAAACCTTGGCCAGCAATGCGGCAAGACAGGTTTCAAATGAAAATCGGAGAGGATTTCATGAGCGAAGAGCTGCTGACCGAAGAGCGCGACGGTATTCTGATCATCACGATCAACCGTCCCGAGGCGAAGAACGCGATGAACAAGGCTGCGGCCGAGGGGATCGCAGCGGCGCTCGACCGCCTCGACTCGGACGACAATCTTCGCGTCGGCATTCTCACCGGCGCAGGCGGCACCTTCTGCTCGGGCATGGACCTCAAGGGCTTCCTGCGCGGCGAGTCGCCGAGCATCGAAGGCCGCGGTTTCGGCGGCATCACGCAGAAAGGCCCGGTCAAGCCGATCATCGCGGCGGTCGAAGGCTATGCGCTTGCAGGCGGCATGGAACTGATGATCAGCTGCGACCTCATCGTTGCCAACAAGGACGCGAAGTTCGGCATTCCCGAAGCCAAGCGCGGCCTGGCTGCCGCTGCCGGTGGCCTGATGAAGCTTCCGCGCATGATCCCGCAGAAGATCGCGATGGAGCTGGCGCTGACCGGCGACTTCATCGACACCTCCCGCGCTTACGAGCTCGGCCTGCTCAACCGCGTGACCGACGGCTCGGCGCTCGATGCAGCGATCGAACTGGCCGGCAAGATCACCGCCAACGGCCCGATCGCGGTTCGCGTTTCGAAGCAGATCGTCGTCGAGTCGGGCGGCTGGAGCCAGGACGAGATGTGGGACAAGCAGTCGGCGCTGCTGCCGCAGGTCTTCATGTCGGAAGATGCGCGTGAAGGCGCTGCCGCCTTCGCCGAAAAGCGCGCCCCCAACTGGAAGGGCAAGTAATGGGCGGCCCGCTAACCGGGCTGCGCATCGTCGAATTCGCCGGGATCGGGCCGGGCCCGTTCTGCGGGATGATGCTGGCCGACCACGGTGCAGAGGTCATTCGTGTCGATCGCGCAAGCGGCAGCCGCGGCGGCTCGCAGCCGGTCACGACCAAAGACGTGCTCGCCCGCGGTCGCAAGTCGATCGCATTGAACCTCAAGACCGAAGAAGGCGTCGCTCTCGCCCGCAAGCTCGCGGCCAGTGCCGACGGCATCATCGAGGGCTTTCGCCCGGGCGTCATGGAGCGCCTCGGCCTCGGCCCCGACGAGCTTTTGCAGGATAATCCGAAGCTCGTTTACGGCCGCATGACGGGTTGGGGCCAGACCGGTCCCTACGCGCCCTATGCCGGGCACGACATCAACTACATCTCGCTTGCCGGCGCGCTCGCCCATTATGGCCGGGCTGGCGGCAAGCCGACCCCGCCGATCAACATGGTCGGCGATTTCGGCGGCGGCGGGATGATGCTGGCATTCGGCATGGTCGCCGCGCTGCTCAATGTCGCTCGCGGCGGCGAAGGGCAGGTGATCGATGCCGCCATGACCGATGGCACCGCCGTCCTCATGAGCATGATGCATGGCATGAAGAACATGGGCGTCTGGTCGGAAGAGCTGGGCGTGAACCTGCTCGATACCGGCGCGCATTTCTACGACACCTACGAGACCGCCGACGGCAAGTTCATCTCCATCGGCAGCATCGAGCCGCAGTTCTACGCGGAGCTTCGGCGTCTTGCGGGGCTGGAGGAAGACAGCGCCTTCGATGCGCAGCACGACCGCAGCCAGTGGGGCGCGCTCAAGGACAAGCTCACTGCGCTGTTCAAGAGCAAGACCCGCGAGGAATGGAACGCGATCATGGAGCACACCGACGTCTGCTATGCGCCGGTGCTGACCATGAGCGAGGCGGCGCAGCACCCGCACAATGTCGAACGCCAGACCTTCATCGAGGTCGGCGGCGACACGCAGCCTGCGCCCGCTCCGCGCTATAGCGGCACGGCCAATGCCGATCCCGCCCCGGCCCCGATGCCGGGCGACGATACCGACGCGATCCTCGAATCGCTCGGCATCGCACAAGACGAACGCACTGCCCTGCGCGATGCAGGGACGGTGGCCTGAGAGGAAGACGACCCATGCTCGATATGAGTACCCGCACCGCCTACAACGAAGACCACGACATGTTCCGCGACACCGTGCGCAAGGTGTTTGCCGAACACCTTGCGCCGCACATGGACGAGCATGAGGAAAAGGGCATCGTTCCGCGCGAAGTGTGGAAGGCGTGCGGCGAAGCGGGACTGCTGTGCCCGACCGTCTCCGAAGAGAACGGCGGCCTCGGCCTCGACTTCGGCTACAATGCCGTCGTCGCCGAGGAACTGAGCTATCTCGGCTCGTCCGCAGGCTTCACCCTGCAGAACGACATCACGGCCAACTATTTCGAGCGTCTCGGCAGCCCCGAGCAGAAGGCGAAATACCTCCCGGGCATGGTCACGGGCGACGTCATCACCGCGATCGCCATGACCGAACCGGGGGCGGGTTCCGACCTCCAGGGCATTCGCACCACAGCCAAGGAAGACGGCAACCACCTCGTCATCAACGGCTCGAAAACCTACATCACCAACGGCCAGAACGCCGACGTTGTGATCGTGGTCGCCAAGACCGACCCGACCATGGGCGCGAAGGGCACCAGCCTGATCCTCGTCGATGCCGACACGCCCGGTTTCGAGCGTGGCCGCAACCTCGACAAGATCGGCCAGCATTCGGCGGACACGTCGGAGCTGTTTTTCAACGACGTGCGCGTGCCGAAGACCAACATGCTCGGCGCGGAAGGCATGGGCTTCATCCACCTGATGGAGGAACTGCCGCAGGAACGCCTGTCGATCGCCATCGGCTGCCAGGCGAGCGCGCAGCGCGCCTTCGACGAAGCGGTCAAGTTCACCAAGGAACGCGCCGCATTCGGCAAGACCGTGTTCGAATTCCAGAACACCAAGTTCACCCTAGCCGACCTCAAGGCGGACCTGCAGGTCGGCTGGGCGCATCTCGACTGGGCTCTCACCCGCCACCTGCAGGGCAAGCTGACCACCGGCGAAGCCTCGGCCGCCAAGCTGTGGCACACCGAGATGCAATGGAAGGTCATGGACGCCGCGCTCCAGCTGCACGGCGGCGCAGGCTACATGAACGAATATGCGGTCGCCCGCCTGTGGCGCGATGCCCGCGTGACCCGCATTTTCGGCGGCACGAGCGAGATCATGAAGGAAGTGATCAGCCGCGAGATCTAGGCGATGAAGTCCTTCACCTCCGCGACGAAATCCTCGAAGCGGTCGTGATGGACCCAGTGACCGGCGCGGTCGTAGTCGGTCACGCTGACATTGTCGCCGAAGTGCTTGATGCGCCCGTCCTTGACGGGGTTCGAAGCCCAGCTGTCGTTGCCGTAGATCATCCGCGTGGGGCAGCTGATGCGACCCCATAGCTCTTCGAGCTGCTCATGCGTCAGGTCGTCCGGCGGCCATGCGTGCAGGTGCGGGTCGAATTTCCAGCTCCAGGTGCCGTCCTCGTTGCGGATCGCACCATTGCGGGTGAGATGCTCGGCCTGTTCGCGGCTGAGGTAGCTGTTCGCCTCGTGCATCCGGTCGAGCGCGTCCTTGAAGCTCGCATAGCGCTTGGGCATGCGCGACGATGCGTCGCGTTTCTTGTCGATCCATTGCTTGCGATGCTCGTACCACGGCGTTTCGGCCATCTTCTTCATGACCTTGGGGCTGGGGCCGAGTCCCTCGATCGAGACGAGCTTGCGAACGTTTTCGGGATAGAGCCCCGCATAGCGAGTCGCGATATTTCCGCCGAGCGAGTGCGCGACGATGGTGACCGGCGCCAGTTCGAGCTGGTGGATCAGCTGCGCGAAGTCATAGACGTAGGACGAAATCTGGTAGGTGCCGGTATTGGTCCACTCGCTGTCGCCATGCCCGCGCAAGTCGGGGCAAATCACGTGCCAGTCGTGGCGCAGTTCTTCGGCGACCCAGTCCCAGCTGCGGCAATGATCGCGTCCGCCGTGCTGCAGGATCAGCGGCGGCGCATCGTGATTACCCCAATCGGCATAGTGCAACCGCGTGCGCTGGCTGATAAAACTCTGCGAAGTCGGACCGATCAGTTCCATGCAGGCCTTGGCCCCCTTGACGTATACGTAAATTCCCGTTGCGATCCGCTACCTAGCTGATACGCTGTCGGGCAACAAGAAAAGTGAGAGAGGATTCCCCCCAATGCCGGTTATCGATGTAGCCCCGCCCGAGTTCATGCAGGACGAAGAGATTGCCATCTTCGCCGACGCCGTGGGCAAGTTCTACAAGCAACATGCCCCGCAGAAGCGCGTCGAGAAATGGCGCGAAGACGGCCAGGTGGAGCGCGACTTCTGGCGCGAGGCCGGCCAGGCGGGCCTGCTCGGCGTATCCGTGCCGGAGGAATACGGCGGCCACGGCGGCGACTTCCGCCACGACATGGTCGTGCTCGACCAGCAGTCGAAGCACGAGGTCGACGGTTTCGCGGCGAGCCTGCACAACACGATCATCCTGCCCTACCTCGTGCGCCACGGCACGGAGGAGCAGAAGAAGAAATACCTGCCCAAGCTGGTTTCCGGCGACCTCGTCAGCGCGATCGCGATGACCGAGCCGGGCGTCGGCTCCGACCTCCAGTCGATCACCACCACCGCGCTGAAGGACGGCAACGGCTACCGGATCAACGGTGCGAAGACCTACATTTCGAACGGCCAGACGGCGGACTTCATCGTCGTCGTCGCGAAGACCGATCCGAACGAGCGCGCCAAGGGCATCTCGCTCATGCTGCTCGAGACGGAAGGCGCCGAGGGTTTCCAGCGCGGCAAGAAGCTCGACAAGATCGGGCTCGACGCGGCCGATACGTCGGAGCTGTTCTTCGACAACGTCTTCGTGCCTGCCGAGAACGTGCTCGGCGGCGTGGAGGGCAAGGGCTTCTACCAGCTGATGGGCGAACTCCCGCAGGAACGCCTCGTCATCGCCATGGGTGCCGCGACCGGCATCGAGAAGGCGCTCGAGACGACCATCGACTACGTCAAGAACCGCAAGGCGTTCGGCCAGACGATCTGGGACTTCCAGAACACCCAGTTCGTCCTCGCCGACCTCAAGGCACGCGGCACTGCGGCGCGCGTGTTCGTCAACGACTGCATCGCCAAGCTGCTGAAGGGCGAGCTCGACGTCGCCACCGCCAGCATGGCGAAATACTGGCTGACCGAACTGCAGGGCGAAGTCGTCGACAAGTGCCTGCAGCTCCACGGCGGCGCGGGCTACATCAACGAGTACCCGATCGCGAAAATGTACCGCGATGCGCGTATCACGCGCATTTTCGGCGGCTCGAACGAAGTCATGAAGATGCTGATCGCCCGCTCGATGTAAGCGGGCCTACGCGCCTCAGACAGGCGCGTAGTCGGGGAAATTGGAGGCGCAGGCGGCAAGCATCGCCTGCGCCTTTTCCTTGTCCGCAACCTGCGCCTGCGGCGGGGCGGGCTGCATTTTCGCAGGCGGCGGGAAAGTGCCGTAGCCCGCGAAGAGGCAATGCCAGCTGAGGCTCGCATAGGTCGGCTGCCTGGAAATCTCGGCAGCGGTTTGCGCGATGTCCTTGTGCGTGAACCAGGCGGTCATCATCGCCTTGAGGCTGTCCGACAGAGCGTCGTTGCCCGCATTGTCGCGCCAGAACTGCGAATCGGTTCGTTGGTTGAGGCGGTAATGCGCGACGATGTAATCGCGGATCCCCTCGTAGCGCGCTGCGATCGAAGCGTTGAATGCATCGCGGTGCTTGGGCGTGAACCCTCCGGCCTCATAGGCGCGCGCGAATTCGAGCGCGGTGACGATCACGATATGCAGCGCGGTCGCCTCGAGCGGCTCGATAAAGCCCTGCGAGAGACCGGCGGCGAGGCAATTGCGGGTCCAGCTGTCGCGCACCCGGCCGACTTTCATCTGGAGGAAGCGCGCATCCTGCTCGCTGTCGGTCATCCCGATCGCCGCGCGCACTTCCGCCTCCGCGTCCTCGTCGGAGATGTAGCGAGAGGAATAAACGTAGCCATTGCCGACCCGCGTTGTGAGCGGGATCGACCAGCGCCAGCCGGTCGACATGGCAACGGCCTCGGTCTGCGGCGTGACGGGAGCGCCATGTTCGGTAGGCATGACGACGGCGCGGTCGGCGAAGAGGTTCTCGCCGAAGGATAGAAACTCCGCTCCGAGTGCCTGCTGCGCGATGATCGAGCGGAAGCCCGAGCAATCGACGAACAGCTCGCCCTCGATACGCTCGCCGTTTTTGCAGACAAGGGCTGCGACGTCGCCGGCATCGTCCAGTTCGACATCGGCGACCCGCCGGTCGAGATGTTCGACACCGCGCGCCGTCGCCCATTCGCGCAGGAACGCGCCGAGCTTGTGGGCATCGAAGTGGTAGCCGTAGCTTTGCGGGAACGGGAAGTTCGCAGACGGATGCGGGCCCTTGCGCTCGTCTGCGAGCTTTGCCGCGAGGAACCAGTCGTCGGGATGGGCAGGCGCCTCGAACCCGCGCCGGGCGAGCGCGCAATTATGGACGAACTGTGGTTCGCTATGCAGGTCGACCGGGCCGGGGAAGGGGTGGAAATAGCTCTCGAACCCCTCCCGTTCGCTCCACCCGGTGAAGCGGATGCCCAGCTTATAGGTGGCGTCGCAGGCGGGCATCCACTCCGTCTCGTCGAGGCCGAGATGGTCGAAAAAGGCTTTCAGCTGCGGTGTCGAGCCTTCGCCGACCCCGATGATCCCGATGTCGGAGCTCTCTACGACCGTGACCCGGCCGCCCCGCGCACCCCATTCGTGGTGGAGCAGGCAGGCGGTAATCCAGCCTGCGCTGCCGCCACCAAGGACGACGATATGGGGAGGTTTGGGCTCGCTCACTTGTCGAGCGGTATCAGCCTCACCGCGAAGCCGCCACCCGGGGCCATGACGAGCTCGAGTGTGTCGCCCGCGCCGAGCATGCGAGCCTCGATCACGATGTCGAACCGCGCATCGCCTTCGAAGTGCGCATTGGCGCCATCGCGGTAGATCTCCGCGCGGTAGGTCTTGCCCGCATCGAGGAAGGAGAGATCGACCGCGACCGTGCGCCCCGCCTCGTCCGCAGCGCCGCCGAGATACCATTCGGCGCTGTTGCGGTCCTTGCGCGCGATGACGACGTATTCGCCGACTTCCGCTTCGAGCACGTGGCTTTCGGACCAGTCCGCCGGCACTGTCTTGATGAACTGGAAGGCCTCGGGATGCTCGGCATAATGCTCGGGCAGGTCGGCAGCCATCTGGATCGGCGAATAGATCACGACATATTCGGCGAGCGCGCGGGCCTGCGTCATCTGCAGCGGCTGGCCGCGCCCTTCGAGGCTGAGCACGCCGGGCGTGTAGTCCATCGGGCCGGACAGCATGCGGGTGAAGACCATGGTGGGGACATGGCTCGGCCCGTTCGGCGGAACGCCCCATGCGTTGAATTCCATCCCCCGTGCGCCCTCGCGGCTGACCCAGTTGGGATAGGTGCGGCGCAGGCCCGTGTCCTTGACCGGCTCGTGCGGGTTCATCGCGATACGACGCTTGGCGGCCTCCTCGATGACCTTGAGGTGATGGCGCTGCATCACCTGGCTTTCGGTGCATTCGCGCGTTTCCCGGCCGTCGGGATGGACATAGCGCAGGTTGCAGGCATCGGTGACATAGCCGCTCTTGATCGTCTTGACCCCGCGTGCGGCCATCAGGTCGAGCCCGGCTTCGAGCTGCGCCTCGTAATTGCCGACATCGCCGCTGGTTTCGTGGTGGCCGACGATCGGCACGCCTTTCTCGGCGGCGTAGCGGGCGAGTTCCTCGAAATCGTAATCGGGATAGCTCTGAGTGAAGCTGAAGAGATTGCCGTTGAAGAACCAGTTGCCGTCCCAGCCGATGTTCCAGCCTTCGACCAGCACGCCTTCGAAGCCGTTTTCTGCCGCGAAATCGATGTAGCGTTTCACGTTCTCGGTCGTCGCGCCGTGCTTCGGACCCGAACCCCAGCTTTCCTCGTCGAGGTGGAGCGACCACCATACGCCGACATATTTGTGCGGCTTGAACCACGACACGTCGCCCAGCTTGTTCGGCTCGTTAAGGTTGAGCTCGATATCGCTCATCGCGAGGCTGGCGGCATCGTCGCTGATGCGGATGGTACGCCAGGGGGTTGCGAAGGGAATGTCGCGCACGGCGCGCGCCGCGCTCGATCCGGTCGGGGCGAGCGTCGCGCGGAAATTTGCGCCGGTGGTCCGCTTGACCCACATACCGGCGAAATCGACCAGCGCCGCTTCGTGGATCGCGACGTGGACGCCGTTCTCCATGCGAAAAGTGAGCGGGGTATGCGCCAGCGACACCGCGCTGATCGGCGTTTCCTCGTAGAGATATTCGTAGCGGTTCCACTCGCCGCCGGGGATCCACCATGCGCTGCCGTCGGCGGCGAGGTTGAATTCGGTCAGCTCGTCCGCGACGCGCAGCGTTTCGCCCATGCTCGCATCGTCGAACAGGTAGCGGAAGCCGATTGCGTCGTCGAACACGCGGAAGGTCACGCCGAAGCGGCGCTTCTCGTCGCTGTCTTCCTCGAAGCGGACCGTCAGCTGGTTGTGATGATCGCGCACGAACTGACGCTCGCCCCAGGGCTGTTCCCAAGTGGAATCGTGGCTTGCAGCTTCGGCCGAGATGATCGCCAGCCGGCGTTCGAGCTTGTCCTGGTCGGTCAGCAGGAAACCGAGGCGACTTTCGCCGAGTACCGGCTCTCCGTCGAGATCGACGCGGTAGAACGGGCGGCCCTCGCCATTGGTGTCGACCGTTACGGTGATGCGCCCGTCGGGCGAGGTGACGACCTCTTCGGCCCATGCCACGGGCACGAGGCCGACGATAACGAGAAGGGCGAGCAGCAGTCTGGAAAGGCTCATTGTTCGATCACCAGTGCACCATAGGGGGGAAGGGCGGTTTCGCTCGCGCCGTTGACGGAGAGGAGGATGCGGCCTTTCATATCTTGCCGGGCCGGCTGCGGAGTGAGGTTGAAAAGGCAGGTAACGCGCTGCCCGTCCGCCTCGCGCTCGATAGCGAGCAGGCCATTGCCCGCACGGCAGGAGACGACCTTGCCGTGATGGAGGGCCGGGTTCGCATTGCGCAGCGCGATCGCTTCCTTCGTAAACGCGAGCATGCTCGCATCGTCCTCGCCCTGCCGGTCGATGGCGCGGGCGAGGTTCGCCTCGCTCAGCGGGAGCCAGGGCTGGCCCTGCGTGAAGCCGCCGAACTCGTCCTGCGTGTTCCACGGCAGGGGCGTGCGCACGCCGTCGCGTGAAAGCGTAAGCGGCCAGTTCGCGATCGCCTCGGGATCCTGCAGCAGCTCGAACGGGATATCGTCCTGCTCGAGTCCGAGTTCTTCGCCCTGGAAGATTATGATGTTGCCGCGCAGGCAGGCGAGCAGCGCCATCTTGAGCCGCGCAAAGGCATCCATGTGTTCCGGCGCGCACCAACGCGAAACGGCGCGCGGCGCATCGTGGTTTTCGAACGCCCAGCTAGGCCAGCCAATGCCATCCTCGTCCGGCCATTCGGCAAGCGCGGAGCAGACGAGTTCTGGCGTCAGTTCATCGGCATAGAGGAAGTTGAAGCCATAGGCCGAGTTGAGATGGGTATCGCCCTGCGTGAAAGCCTTCATCTCGCGCTCGGCATCCTCGCCGCCGACTTCGGCAACGGTGAAGATGCCCTCGTATTCGTCGGTCACCGCGCGAATGCGTGCGATGAAATCTGGGATGTCCGGATGCGACTGGTTGTGGATGCGGCGCTGGAAGTCGAACGGTCTCGTGCGCGGCTTGCCATTGTCGGGGGCAGGCGGATTGTCGCGCAGCTGCGGGTCGTGCATCGCGAAATTGAGCGCGTCGATCCGGAAACCGTCGACCCCGCGTTCGAGCCAGAAGCGTGTGACTGCGAGGATCGCTTCCTGCACCGCCGGATTGTGCATGTTGATCTGCGGTTGGCTGCTCAGGAAGTTGTGCAGGTAATACTGGCCGCGCCTGGCATCCCATGTCCAGGCGGGCCCGCCGAAAACCGATTGCCAGTTCGAGGGCGGCGACCCGTCGGGCTTGGCATCGGCCCACACATACCAGTTGGCCTTGGCGTTGTTCTTGCTCGACCGGCTCTCGGCGAACCATGGGTGCTCGTCCGAGGTGTGCGAATAAACCTGATCGATCAGGACCTTGAGGCCCAGATCGTGCGCGCGCGCGACCAGCGCGTCGAAATCGGCCAGCGTGCCGAAGATCGGATCGACATCGCAGTAATCGGCCACGTCGTAGCCGAAATCCTTCATCGGGCTGGTGAAGAAAGGCGATATCCAGATCGCGTCGACGCCGAGCTCGGCGACATGGTCGAGGCGCGAGGTGATGCCCGGCAGGTCGCCGATGCCGTCGCCGTTCGAATCCATGAAGCTGCGCGGATAGATCTGGTAGATCGTCGCGCCGCGCCACCATGGCGCGTTGCCGGACTTGCCCTCGGCTGTCTGGAGGCGGGTCATGCGGTTCATTCGGCGGTCTTCGTCACTTTGCACACGGCCCAGCCGAATGCGGGAAGGTCGAGCGCGAGGCTGCCGGGCGCGGCGACCTCGCGCGGGCAGGTACCGGCCAGCGTCTCGAGACCGCGCGCCTCGTAACCGATGCGGCTATGCGTCGTCAGGCGCTCCGGCGAGGTGTTGAAGGCGAGTAGGTACTCATCGCCCGTTTCCGGGTCGAAACGCGAGACGCTGAACAGGCCGGGCTCAAGGTGATAGCTGCGCACGACCTGCTTCCCACGCGAGAGCGCCGGATGCGCCTTTCGCACGGCTGAAAGCTCCGCGATCAGGCGGTAGAGCGGGTGGCCGGTGTCGAAGTTCTCGCTCGCAGTGGTCGCTTCGGTGCCGATCAACGCGTTGTCGTTGTAGCTGTCGGTGACGCTTGCGAACATGTCCTCGCGCGCGGCCTGGTCGTTGCCGTCGCCGACGAAGCCCTGCTCGTCGCCATAATAGACGACCGGGCTGCCACGCAGGGTCAGCAGCATCGCATGGCCGAGCTTCACGCGGGCGAGCAATTCGTCCTGCGAGATGTCGGGCAGGCGCTGTTTGATGAGGGTCGAGAAACGGCCCATGTCGTGATTGCCGAGGAAGGTCGGCATGGTGCGCGCCGCTTCCTCGCCGCCTTCATAAAGCACGTCGCCGTCGAACATGTGCGTCATGACCTCGGGCGGGGCCTGCCCGCTGACGGCGAGCGTCACGGCGTACTGGAAAGCGAAGTCGAGCACGGCGGGAAAGCCGTCGCGGCGTGTGTATTGCGCGATGTAGCCGCTATCGGGCGAGTCCTTGTAGACCTCGCCGAAGATGTGGAAGTTAGGGATGCCCTGCTCGGCGGCGATGCGGCGCATTTCGGGCACGAATGTCTGCCAGAACTCCGGATTTACATGGCGAGCCGTGTCGATGCGGAAGCCGTCGATGCCGGTTTCGCGGATCCAGTCGCCGTAAATCTCGATCATGCCTGCAAGGACACGCGGATGTTCGGTGAAGAGATCGTCCAGCCCGACGAAATCGCCGAAACGGCTGCTCTCGCCGCTGAAGGTCGTATCGCCGCGGTTGTGGTAATAGATCGGATCGTTGAGCCAGGCGGGGACCTTGATGTCCTTCTCCGCCGCAGGAACAACCGGCGTGTAGGCCGAGCCTGCATCGGTCAGTCTGGCGAAGTTTTCCTTGGTGCGAACCTCGTCGCCGAGGAAGCCCTCGTTGATCGGCGCACCGTCGACGCCCAGCTTGCGCGAATAGGGAAACTCTGCGCGGTCGCGGTAAACGTAGCCCGTCTCGTCGCCTTCCTTGTAGCGGATGACGTCGGCGGTGTGGTTGGTGATGATGTCCATATAGACCTTCATCCCGCGCGCATGAGCCGCGTCGACGAAGGCCTTGAACTCGGCGCGCGTGCCGAAGTGGCTGTCGGGCCGGGTGAAGTCGGTCACCCAATAGCCGTGATAGCCCGCGCTCTCGTTGCCCTTTGGTCCCTGCACCGGCTTGTTCTGGAAGATCGGCGCGAACCAGATTGCGGTCACGCCAAGCCCTTCGAGATAGTCGAGGCGCTGCGTCAGACCCTTGAGGTCGCCTCCGTGGAAGAAGCCCTTGTGGGTAGGGTCGAAACCGCTGACGAGCGGCTCGTCCTCGTATCCGCCGAGATCGTTCGACGTGTCGCCGTTCTCGAAGCGGTCGGGCAGCACGAAATAGACGATTTCCTCTTCCGGAGCGCGATCGCGGAAGCTCGGCGCTTCTTCCTGCGGGTGCGCGAGCGCAGGCTGCGACAGGGCAAGGGCGACGAGAGACGCGGCGAAGGGGAGGGCGCGTTTCATCAGGCGGATTTCCTCTGGTCTTGCGGTGCGCAATAGGCGCGCAGGAATTCGATGTGTCCGGGCATGTCGGCAGTGAGGCGCTCGATGCCCTGTTCGATTTGGGCGAGCATTTCGGCCAGCTGGTCATCACCCATGCCATCGGCGGCCGGGTGCCAGCTCTCGGGCACGATGCCTTGGCCGACGAAAACTTGCAGCCAGCCGGGCTCGGTGAAGAGCTCTTCGTGCTCGCGATGGATGTAGCCACCGGCGCGGAACTGTTCGACCTTGGCGGTAAGCGTATCGGGCAGCTCCATCGCGCGGCAAAGGTCCCAGAAGGGTTCGCCCTC
This sequence comes from Erythrobacter sp. HKB08, assembly GCF_004114695.1. NCBI lineage: Bacteria > Pseudomonadati > Pseudomonadota > Alphaproteobacteria > Sphingomonadales > Erythrobacteraceae > Erythrobacter > Erythrobacter sp. HKB08. The sequence goes on along the minus strand of NZ_CP035310.1, from coordinate 2,621,015 downwards.
GCGGCCGTTCGCCCAGTAATGCAGGATCAGGAAGTCGCGGATGCGCTCCCATTCGAAGCTTGCCTGGCGATTGAATTCCTCCGCGATCGCGGGTTCGACCTGCTTGCCGGGAAGCATTTGCAGGAAGCGGGCGATCGAGCTCTGGATGAGGTGGATGCTGGTCGATTCCAGCGGCTCCATGAAACCTGCCGATAGCCCGATGGCGAGGCAATTGCCGACCCAGTGCTTCTGGCGCGTTCCGGTGGTGAAGCGAAGCTGGTTGGGCTCGGCCTGCGGCTTCCCGTCGAGATTGGCGAGGAGTATGTCGAGCGCTTCTGCGTCCTCCATGAACTCGCTGCAATAGACATGACCGTTGCCGATGCGGTGCTGAAGCGGGATGCGCCATTGCCACCCGGCCTTGCGCGCGGTGGAACGGGTGTAGGGCGTGAAGTCGCCCCTGGTTTCGCATGGCACGGCGATAGCGCGGTCGCAGGGGAGCCAATGCGTCCAGTCGTCGAAGCCGGTCCCAAGCGCCTCGCCGAGGAGCAGGCTGCGAAAGCCGGTGCAGTCTATGAAGAAGTCGCCTTCGATCGTCCGGTCGTCGTCGAGGTGGATGGCGCTGATAAGCCCGCTATCGGGATGGCGCTCGACACGGGCGACCTTGCCCTCGATGCGCGTTGCCCCTGCGGCCTCGGAATAACGGCGCAGGTAGGCGGCATAGAGGCCCGCGTCGAAATGATAGGCACAGGGCATGTCCGGCGTGGGCTGGCCCGGCTGCTGGCGCCACATCTGCATCTTGAGCGCGCGGGCAGCCACTTCGTTGAGCGAATAGGCCGACAGGTCCTTGGCAAGACCCTCTGCCCGGGCACGCAGCCAGTACTGGTGGAAGGGCAGAATCCCGCGACCCTGACCGATATGCCCGAAGGCATGCATGTAGCGGCTGCCTTCGCCGTTCCATCCGGCGAACTCGATCCCGAGCTTGAAGCTGCCGCGGGTCTCGCGCAGGAACTCGGCCTCGTCGATGCCGAGCCCGGCATTGAACAGGCGGATCTGGGGGATGGTCGCCTCGCCCACGCCGACCGTGCCGATCGCATCGGATTCGACCAGTGTGACCTTGGCCTGCGTGAAGCGGACCAGTGCGGCTGCCGTCATCCAGCCGGCGGTTCCCCCGCCGACCACGACAATCGCCTGTCTGCCCTCTCCGCTCACGTCCTCTCCCCGGATCGATCCTGATCTTGCCCTATGTCGCCACAGGGCAAAACAATGGGGGCGGGTACAGGCCGTCTCGCATGGCCCGCAACCGCCCCCAACCGCCTATCAGAAGCGGTAGGTGAAGCCCGCCAGGAAGCGGCGGCCGTAGGTCTGGTAATCCACGACCTGCAGCTGGTTGCCGTTGCCGTTGATCGAAACGAACGGTTCGTCGGTCAGGTTCTGGCCCTGGAGGTAGATCGAGAGGCCGTCGAGCGCGCTGCCTTCCTGGAAGTCGTAGCCGATCTGGGCATCGACGATCGTCTCGCCGCGAGCGAGGCGACGCGTCGGCGAGCCACCGAAGCCGGTGAAGTCGCCGAGGAAGCTCGAACGATGGCGGACGCTGCCGCGAGCGTTGAAGCCGTACTTCTCGAAGTAGAGCGTGCCGTTGGCGACCCACTTCGAATAGCCCGGGATCTGGTCGACATTGCCGAAGGCGTCTTCCACCTCGGTCTTGGTGTAGCCAAGGCCGCCGGTGAAGCCGAAGCCGTCGAGCGCTTCGGTGAAGACGTCGAACGGAACGGTCGCCGCGATTTCACCACCGTAGAAGTTGCCGCCGCCGGTGTTGTTCGGCGCGTTCAGCAGGCCGATCGTGCTCGGCGGCGTCGGACCTGCGGGAAGCGGGAAGCCGGCGTAGTCGAAGACGAAGGTGCTGGAGTCGATGTAGCTCTTGATGTCCTTGTAGAACAGCTGGAGCGCCACGACGCCCGAAGTGCCGAAATACTTCTCGAAGGTGAGGTCGACCGCGTTCGCACGGTACGGCCGCAGCGTCGGGTTGCCGCCGCCGCCGTTGAGGAACGGAGCGGTGCCGGTCGGGCTGTTGCCGACGTTGTTGTCGAGGCCGTAACCGATCGCGACGCGCATGTCGTCGAGACGCGGACGCTGGATCTGTCGGCTCGCACCGACGCGGATCACGAAGTCGCTGTCGAAACGGAGCGACAGGTTGAGGCTGGGCAGGACATCCCAGTAATCCGCACCGGCAGTGACCTGCGTCTGGACGCCGCCCGGGAAGGCAAGGCCGCTCGAGCTCTGGTCGGTGTGGACCGCCTGGACGCCGACGTTACCGGTCAGCATCGCGCCGCCGAGATCCTGTTCGATATCGGTCTGGAGGTAGATCGTCATCAGATCTTCCTCGATCTCGAAGGCCTTGGCCGGGATGTCGTTCGAGGTGTTCGGGTCGAGCACGTAGATGCCCGCACCGATCAGCTCGCGCGCGTCGTAGCTCAGCATCGGGCCGAGGCCGAGGTAATCGAGATTGGTCGGACGAAGCAGGAATTCCTGCGGGATCGTCGCTTCGAGCGCGCCGCCGGCGAGGCGGATGAAGAATTCCTGCGGGTCGAGCGACTTGTCGCGCGTGGTGTAGTTCATGCCGAACTTCACAGCGCTGATGAACGAGTCGTAATTCTCCTTCGCGACCTGGACGCGGAACTGCTTGAGCTCGTCGTCGATGATACGGTCGTTGAAGTAGCCGGCCTGCGTGCCGCCGCCCCAGCCGAGCGGGTCGGTCAGCAGGATGGTGTTCGGGTCCGAATAATCGAGCGTCGAGGTGAAGAAGGCGCCGTTCTCGTCCTGCGTGAAGGTGATGTCGTCGGTCGCGCCGTTGAGGGCGCCGACGCCGGTACCCGCGTAGGATTCGAAGCTCAGCTCGTGACGGTCGGTGCGCGAGTAGCCGAAGTCGAAGAACGCGCTCCAGCCGTCGTCGCCTTCATAAGCGACGTTGAGGCCGCCGGAGATCAGTTCGGCTTCCTTCTGGAAGATGTCGTTGCGAACGACGCCTTCGACAGTCGGGAAACGGCCCGCGACGACCGTGTCGTTGTCGACCTGCTGCGCGCTGACGTCATAGGTCGCGCCGAAGCAGAAGGCGGCGTTGCGGTTGAGCAGATCGCCCGGGTTGGCGCAGAAGCCGAGCGGCAGTTCGACGCCGCGCTTGCTCTGGTCGTCCTCGAAGTCCGAATAGAACGCATCGAGCGTGACCATCCAGTTCGGGGCCGGCTCCCACTGCACGGTGCCGGTGATGCCGAGGCGCTTGAGCTGGGTCGAGGTGACGAAGCTCTTCGAGCCGCCGATCAGCTGCGCGCCGCCCGACGGGCCGCCGGTGTACCCCCAGGCGTTGAATTCCTGCAGCTGGTACGGCTCGTCGACATAGGAGGCCGAGAGCGAGACGCCGAGCGTGTCGTCGGCGAACTGGTCAACATAGGTCGCGTTCGCGCGGAAGCCGAATTCCTTCGAACCGGCGTTCAGCTTGCCGAGGTCGGCATAGGAACCGCGCGCACCGATCGCGAAGATCGATTCGCTCACTTCGAGCGGGCGGATGGTGCGGATGTCGATCGTGCCGACGAGGCCTTGGCCGACAAGTTCGGCGGTCGGCGTCTTGTAGACGACGACCTGGTTCACGACTTCCGCCGGGTACTGGTCGAACTCGACTGCGCGCGCATCGCCGAGCGAGGTCTGTTCGCGGCCGTTGAGCAGGGTCTGCGAGAAGTCCTGGCCGAAGCCGCGGATGGCGATCACGTTCGCGCGGCCGTTGAGGCGCTGCGAGGTGACGCCGGGCAGGCGGGCGATCGATTCACCGATCGAGTTGTCCGGCAGCTTGCCGATGTCTTCCGCCGTGACCGATTCGAGGATCTGGTCGTTGAGCTTCTTTTCCGCGACCGCGCTTTCGAGCGAGGCGCGGAAACCGCTGACGATGATGACGCCGTCGTCTTCGGAAACCGGTTCTTCGTCGGTTGCCGCGGCATCGGCTTCCTGAGCCATCGCGGCCTGCGGGGCGAGGCCCCCGACCAGTGCGAGAGCGAGTGCCGGAGCGCTGATTCCGGCAGTCAGAGTGTTACGCTTGATCACTGTGTATTCTCCCAGTCCCACCGCGCCCCCGCGGCGAATAAATCTGTCTGTGGAGGCGGTCCCATCGTCGGAAATCCGAGCCCCTCGACGATGCATTACGACTGAGAATCGGGCTCTCGCATAGTCAGCATACGTATGTTTGTGCGGCGCACAAAAGGGCTGTGTGACCGATTTGCATCAAATTGTCTTATGTTCTCCAACCGCTTGGTTCAGCCCCTGCAACGCGTTGCGCCTCGTGCGCGTGCGCGATAGTTTCGCCGCTTGAGGAGAGTGGATGGGCCGCCAGCCTACAGGGAAGCCGACGAGCTTCGATATCGCCTATCTTGCCGGGGTGTCGCAGCCCACGGTGAGCCGCGCATTGCGGGGCGACAGGGCGGTCAGCGAGAAGACGCGCGAGAAGATCGAGCGAATCGCCCGCGAGCTCAACTACACGGTCGACAAGAATGCATCCTCGCTCCGTTCGCAGCGGGCGAACACGATCGCGCTGCTGTTCTTCGAGGATCCGACCGCCGACGACAGCAACATCAACCCCTTCTTCCTCTCGATGCTCGGTTCGATCACGCGCGAATGCGCCAATCGCGGGCTCGACCTGCTGATTTCCTTCCAGCGGATGGAAGACGACTGGCACGTCAAATACCAGGACAGCCACCGCGCGGACGGTCTCATCCTGCTCGGCTACGGCGATTACACCGCCTACGAACAGCGGCTCGAGCAGCTTGCCCAGCAGGGGACGCATTTCGTGCGCTGGGGTTCGGTGCGCGAAGACAACATCGGTGCGACTGTCGGTTCGGACAATTTCGGTGCGGGTCGCCAAGCGGGCGAGCATCTCGTCGAGCTTGGCCGCCGCAAGATCGCTTTCCTCGGCGATGCGGACGAGGGGTATCCCGAATTTGCCGATCGCTATGCCGGCCTGTGTGCCGCGCTCGATGCGGCGGGTCTCGAGGCCGATCCGAAGCTGCGCATGGATGCGCTGACGAGCGAGGCGGATGGCTACGCCGCTGCCAGGAAGCTGCTCGATAGCGGACGCGATTTCGACGCCGTTTTCGCCGCGAGCGACCTCATCGCCATCGGCGCAATGCGGGCGCTGGCCGAAGCGCAGAAAACCGTGCCTGAAGATGTCGCCATCGTCGGCTTCGACGACATTCCTGCCGCGGGCCACACCAGCCCGCCGCTGACGACGCTGATGCAGGACATGCGCGGCGCCGGGGCTGCGCTGCTCGACGTGCTGCTCAAGGGTATCGAGGACGACGAGATTACCCGGCGCGAACTGCCTGCGCGCCTTGTCGTGCGCGAAAGCACCGTCGCGAAGAAGTCACCTGCGAAGGCGACCTCGGACGCCTGAGCGCGCCTGGCGCAATCGATCACCACATTCGTATGCGTATTGTCGGCGCGCCCGATTGCTGTCAGCCATGCGTCTTCGCGCAGCAGCGGCACAAGTCCGCGCGCGCCTTACGGGAGTGAGATATGACGGGACGCGAGAAACCGCGCCAGGGCTGGGCCGGGCTGTTCAACATCAGCTTCGGCTTCTTCGGAATCCAGATCGGCTTCGCGCTGCAGAACGCGAATATGAGCCGCGTCTTCCAGTCGCTCGGTTCCGCGATCGACGATCTTCCCGCGCTCTGGGTTGCCGCTCCGCTGACCGGTTTGCTGGTCCAACCGATCATCGGCCACCTGTCGGACAAGACATGGATGGGCAAGCTCGGTCGTCGCCGTCCCTACTTCCTACTTGGCGCGGTACTGGCAGCGCTGTCGCTGTTCCTCATGCCGCTGAGCGAAGTATTGCTGATGGCGGCAGTACTGCTGTGGGTGCTCGATGCGAGCCTCAATATCTCGATGGAGCCGTTCCGTGCCTTCGTCGGCGACATGCTGAGGAAGGACCAGCACACTGCCGGCTACGCCGTGCAAACCGCGTTTATCGGCGTGGGCGCGGTGGTCGGATCGATCGTGCCCTGGGCCATGACGCAGCTCGGTGTCGCCAATGTCGCGGCAGACGGCGGCATTCCCGACACGGTCCGCTACAGCTTCTGGATCGGCGGCGCGGCCCTGTTCGCAGCCGTGCTTTGGACGGTGCTGACCACCAAGGAATACAGCCCTGAGGAAATGCGCGCATTCGGCGGCGAGGATGCCGTCGACGAAAGCGGCCACACGGTGCGTGCGCTCGCTTCCAAGAGCTATCAGGGTAGCGCGGTCTGGATGTTCGCCGGCGTCGCGGTCGTGCTGGCGGTCATGGGTTTCGACCTGGAGAAGGAAGTCTACCTGCTCGGCGCGCTGTTGATCGCCTACGGCATGCTCAGCGCGGTTGCGATTTCGATGGCGAAGCAGGGCAATACCACCGGCATGCTGACCAGCATCGTCGGCGATTTCTCCGGCATGCCCGACATCATGAAGAAGCTCGCCGTGGTACAGTTTTTCAGCTGGTCGGCGCTCTTCATCATGTGGATCAATACGACGCCGGTGGTGACGCAATATGTCTTCGGCAGCACCGACACCGCGAGCGAGGCCTACAATCTGGGCGCGAACTGGGTCGGCTGGCTGTTCGCCACTTACAACGCGGTCGCTGCCGTGGCCGCGCTCACGCTCCTGCCGTTCATCGCCAGCCGCGTCGGCAAGGCGAAGACCCATGTGTTCGGCCTGCTGTGCGGCGCGCTCGGCTTTGCGAGCTTCTTCGTCATCCGCGATCCGCAGGCCCTGCTGGTTTCCGAAATCGGCATCGGCATCGCCTGGGCCTCGATCCTCGCCATGCCTTACGCGATCCTCGCAAGCAGCCTGCCGCAGCAGAAGCTCGGCATCTACATGGGGCTGTTCAACGTGTTCATCGTCGTCCCGCAGCTGCTGGTCGCAACGGTCATGGGCTCGATCATGAAGGCGTTCTTCCCGACCGAGCCGATCTGGACGATGGCCTTTGCGGCAGGAACGCTGGTGATCGCAGCACTCGCCATGATGCGGGTGCAGGTGCCGGGTGAAGGAGAGGCAGCATGAAGCGCATGGCAATCGGCCTTGGCGCGGCGGCCCTTATCGCCGGCGGCGCTTTCGCAATGGGCGAGCGGCCCGAGGACGTGCTCACCGGCGGCTCGCCGTGGGAGCCGAAGCAATATGTCCAGCTCGAGAGCCCCGAGTGGACGCGCGATGCGGTGATCTACCAGATCAACACCCGCCAGTTCACCGAGGAAGGTACCTTCGCCGCTGCGCAGGAAGAGCTGCCCCGCCTCAAGGAACTGGGCGTCGATATCCTCTGGCTCATGCCGATCCACCCGATCGGCGAGGAGAACCGCAAGGGCTCGCTCGGCTCGCCCTATTCGGTGAAGGACTATTACGATGTGAACCCCGAGTTCGGCACGAAGGAGGAGTTCAAGGCTTTCGTCGATGCCGCCCATGCGCAAGGCTTCAAGGTCATCCTCGACCTCGTCGCCAACCATACCGCGTGGGACAACCCGCTGCGCAGCGAGCATCCCGACTGGTACGAGAAGACATGGGACGGCGATTTCCGCCCGACCCCGTGGTGGGACTGGTCCGACATCATCGATCTCGACTGGTCCAAGCCGGGCGTGCGTCAGCATGTCGGCGAGGCGATGGAGATGTGGGTCCGCGACTACGAAATCGACGGCTTCCGCGCCGATGTCGCAGGCTATGTCCCGGTCGATTTCTGGGAAACGATGCGCGCGCGGCTGTCCGCGATCCGCCCGGTCTTCATGCTCGGTGAGGTGCAGGAAACCGCCTATCACCGCGCGGCGTTCGATGCGACCTATGCGTGGGACTGGCATCATACCTCGAAGGACGTCGCCAAGGGCAATGCCGGGCCGAGCGCCTTCTACGGATACTACGCCGAGAACGAGAGCCTGTGGCCGCGCGAGGCCATGCGCATGACCTATATCGAGAACCACGACAGCAATGCCTGGGAAGGCACGCTGCGCGAAAACTACGGGGCCGCGCTGGAAGCGGCGACCGCGCTCGCCTTCACCGGCGAGGGGGTGCCGCTGGTCCACAACGGGATGGAAGCCTGCAACGCCAAGCGGCTCGAGTTCTTCGAGAAGGACGCGATCGACTGGTCGCAGGGCGAGAACTGCGAATACGGTGCGCTGCTGAAGGACCTCATAGCCTTCCGCAAGGCGAACCCGGCGCTCGAAAACGGGCAATGGGGCGCGCGCATGTTCAAGGTCGAGACCGACAAGCCCGAACAGGTCTTCGCCTGGGTCCGGCAAGAGGAAGGGAACAAGGTGCTGGGCCTGTTCAACTTCTCCGGCGCGGCGGTCGAAGTGACTTTCGCCGACGGGCTGCCGGCAGGCAGCTATGACGAGTTTCGCGGCGATCGCGTGACCTTCGCGGCGGGTGATACCGTCAGCATCGCGCCCAACGGCTTCCGCCTGTTCTCCGCGAAGGACTAGCGCCTATTCGGTGTCGATCGCCCGCTTGCCGACGATCGACACGCCGTATCCGTCGAGCGCGACGAGCGAGCGGTCGGAGTTGGTTAGCAGCTCCATTTCGTGCACGCCGAGCTCGTTGAGGATCTGTGCGCCGACGCCATAGTCGCGCAGCGCATCCATCGGCTCGGGCGGTTCGCCCTTCAGCTTGCGGACCTGGTCGGCGATGAAGCCGCCGCTCGCGCGCGGGATCATGACGATCAGGCCGGCGCCTTCCTTGCCGATGATCTCCATCGACTTGGCAAGGATGCGATCGTCGTCGCTCTGCTTGCCGAAGATGTCGTTGAACATGTCGAGCGCGTGCATGCGTACCAGCGTGGGCTTGTCCGGATCGACATGACCCTTCTTGAGCACGATCTGCTCGGTCATGGTTGCCTTGTTGTAGAAAGCGACCGCCGTCCAGTCGCCGCCCCAGCGGCTGGTGAAGCGGGCTTCGGCGCGCACTTCGGCCAGGTGGTCGTGGCGCAGGCGATAGGCGATGAGGTCGCGGATCGTGCCGATCTTGAGGTCGTGCTTGCGCGCGAAGCCGACGAGGTCGTCGAGCCGCGCCATCGTGCCGTCCTCGTTCATGATCTCGCAGATCACGCCCGAGGGATTGAGGCCTGCGAGCCGCGAAATATCGACCGCGGCCTCGGTGTGGCCCGCGCGCACCAGCACGCCGCCATCGCGCGCGACCAGCGGGAAGACGTGGCCCGGGGTCACGATGTCGTCCGCACCCTTGGAACTGTCGATCGCCACGCTGACCGTGCGCGCGCGGTCGCCCGCGCTGATGCCGGTGGTGACGCCTTCGCGCGCCTCGATGCTGGTGGTGAAGGCGGTCTGCATGGACTCGCGGTTGTTGCGGCTCATGGGCTCGAGTTTGAGCTCGTCCGCACGCGACTTGGTCATCGACAGGCAGATGAGGCCGCGGCCATGCGTCGCCATGAAATTGATCGCCGCCGGGGTCGCCATCTGGGCGGGAATGATGAGGTCGCCCTCGTTCTCGCGGTCTTCGTCGTCGACGAGGATATACATGCGTCCGTTGCGCGCCTCGTCGATGATTTCCTCGATGCTCGCGAGCACCGGGCGGTCGTCGTTCGCTTCGAGGAACGCCTCGAGCTTGCCGAGCGTTTCGGCAGTCGGGTTCCAGCTGGCTTCGGTGCATTCGCGCAGCGAATTGGCATGGAGGCCTGCGGCCCGGGCGATGGCGGAGCGCGACATGGTCCCGTCTTCGACGAGCTTGCGGATGCGCTGCTGGATCGATAGTTCGCTCATGCGGTGCGCCCTATCTCGCGCAATGTGATTTGTCGAGTGAAGAATCACATTGAAATGTGAAATCAGGCGGAGAAGTCGCGATTTCCGACGGTTGAAAGCTGCTCAACCACCATCTAGATGGGAGCAAAGCGCGATATCGCGTGGCAGCGCACGGTGGAGAACGGCCCGAATGGACACGAATGCTAGCGCTGCAATTGCCGACAAGCTGCGGTCTGCGCTGCGCCGGTTGCCGGGCCCGGTCTCGATCGTAACCAGCCATGACGAGGCCGAAGGCGGCCCGGTCGGAATGGTCGCCTCTGCCGTGATCCCGGTTTCGATGGATCCGCCCTCCATGCTGGTCGCGGTCAATCGCCGTTCGCAGTGCCACGCCTCGATCGAGAAGGAAGGTCGCTTCTGCATCAACCTGCTCGGGACCGAGCAGCGTAGCCTGGTCGAACCCTTTTCGACGCCCGGCATGCGCGAAGCGCGCTTCACCGAAGGGCCGTGGAGCATCACCGATGACATGCCCTGGCTTGAGACGGCTGTCGCGAACCTGTTCTGCCGGGTCGAAGCGACGCTGGTTCACGGCTCACACGAGCTATTCGTCGGCAATGTCTACGACGTGCGCTCGCGCGATGACGACGAACTCGATCCGCTTGGCTGGCTGGAAGGTGGTTTCGCGCGGTTCGGCGCGCTGGAATAGGCCTCAGGCCGGAAAACTCATCACGTCGCCCATGAACAGGTCGCCCTCGCCATAGAGGTAGGTGGGGTCGAAATCGCCCATCTGTTCCAAGGCCGCGCGGTCGTTGCAGACAAGCTTGCCGCGCCTGAAATCGGCGAGGCCCTTGCGGCGCAATTCGCCGAGCGAGCGGTTCATGTGGATCGGCGTGGTGCCGCACATGTCGGCCAGGTCCGATTGGGTCAGGGGCGAGCGGAAGCCAGTCGGATTGGCGAGGCCTACTTGGTCGAAACGGTGCCAGATTTCCGCCAGCAGATGCGCTGTGCGGCGGCTCGCCTTCAATTGCTGGAGCTTGAGTGTCCATTGCCGGTGGATCGCAGCGTCGAGCAAGGTCGAGAACCAGAACAGGCGCGAGAGGTGGGGCTCGCCCTGCATCAATTCTTGCAACCGCTTGTGCGATACGAGGCCGATCTTGGTCGGCCCGAGCGTCACGAGGTCGTGGTCCAACCGCTTCAATGCGAAGGCATGCAGGTCCATGAAATCGCCCGGCACCTGGATGCCGACAATGTAGCGATTGTTGTTCTCGTGGATGGTGCGGATTGCGAAACCCGAGACGAGCATGGTCGAGAAATCGCACAGTTTCCCGCGTTCGAGCACGGTATGCGACTGGTCGTATTCGCGGACTTCCTCAATGCTGGATTCGAGGATTTCCTTCTCGCGCTCCGACATGGCATGCCGCAGCCGGCCCATCAGGAAACGGGCGGTCAAAGGATAGCTGTCAATCTCTCCCCGCATGCCGACTAGAAGTCGCGGCGGCGCAATCGGTTCCATCAATCCTAACTTTTGTGAGGTTTTAGCTCTGCAAACCTAATTTCGCGCCGTTCTGGCGCAGGGATTCCCTAACCCTTTCGAGCGCGCTGCCGACGGGATCGGTTTCGTCGAGCAAGGCGAAGCTGCCGGTCACGGCATAGCTGCAATGCCCGTGCACCGATGCGATCAGCGATCGCGCGTAACGCCCTGTGTCGAGGTCCGTGTCTGGCGGAAGTACGGCCGCGACTTCCTCCTCGACGATCCCGGTCAGGACCGCGCGCCCGGCGAGGTCCTCTTCCGACAAGCCCTTTTCCGGCGAAACCCTGTGTTCGTAGATCGCCGACCAAAGATTGGGATGGGCGACCGCGAAATCGAAATAGCCGCGCACGAGGCTTGCGATACGATCCTTGCCGCCGTCCGCCAGCTCGCGCTCCAGCCAGTTCGCCCATAGTCCGAAGGTGCGCGTGTTGATCGCCGCCAGCAGGTCGTCGAGCGAGCCGAAGACATTGTAGATCGTTCCGACCGAATAGCCCGCGCGCTTGGCTACCTCTCGGCCGGAAAAGCGCGCATAGCCGACCTCCGCCATCAGCTCCTGCCCCTTTTCGAGCAGCAGCTCGCGCAGTTCCTGCGGTGAGTGATCCGACCGGCGTCCCATGGAAGAGCGCTCTAGCACAGAATTGAACACTGTCTAATTTTTATATTGAACAGCGTTCAATTTACCGATACCACCTCGAATCGGAAGGGGAGTGCTGCAAGATGACGATCTTTCTGCTGTTCGTTCTCGGTATCGCGGTTGCCTATCTCTGGACCCGCTACGACGCGATGGCGCGCGACTATCGCGCACTCGAACAGCGGCTGGATGCCGCCGAATGGCGGCTCGGGCAGGCGCAACCGTCCACGGAGCCGCAGGAAGAACCCGTGGCCGAACCGGTCGAGGCGCCCAGGGCCGAAGCGGCCAAGCGAACCTTCGTGCCGCAGATGCGATCACGACCGGCGACACCGGAACCGCACGGCGACGAGCGGCCGCGCGTCACCGGGTCGAAGGTTCCGGCAATCAAGCTCCCCAGCTTCGATTTCGAGGATATTTTCGGCCGCCTCCTGCCGATCTGGGCGGGCGGCGTCGCGCTCGCGCTCGCGGGCTTTTTCCTCGTCCGCTACTCGATCGAGGCGGGGCTCTTAGGTCCGAGCGTGCGCGTTATCCTCGGCTTCCTCTTCGGCACGCTCCTGCTGGGCGGGGCGGAACTCGCCTACCGCCAGGAAAAGCGCATCGCCGACGAACGGGTGCGCCAGGCGCTCGCCGGAGCCGGTCTCGCGACGCTTTATGCAAGCTTCTACATGGCCGGATCGCTTTACGGTCTGATCGGTCCTGCCGTTGCATTCCTCGGCCTCGCCGCAGTGACTGCGGGTGCGATCGCGCTTTCGTTCCGCTTCGGCCTGCCGAGCGCTATCCTCGGGCTGGTCGGCGGTTTCGCCGCGCCCGCGCTGGTGGCGAGCGATGAGACCAACCTGCCGCTTCTCTCGCTCTACCTGGCGCTGGTCACGGGAGGGCTGAGCTACGCCGGTCAGAAGCAGGGACGCAGCTGGCTCGGCATCGCAGCGCTAGGAGGCGGCCTCGGCTGGGGCGCGCTCATCCTGCTGACCGATGTCACCGGGGTGAGCGACATTGCCGCCTACGGCCTCTATCTCGTCATGCTCGGCGCGGTGATCCCCGCCTTTACGCATGGCCCGAGCGTCCATCCGGCCATCCGGCTCGGGGCGGCCGCGCTCGCGGCGGTGCAGATGGCGGCGATGGTATCGCTGAACGGACACGAGCCGCTCGGCTGGGGGCTCTACCTGCTACTCGGCGCGACGCTGGTCGTCTTCGCATGGCGCGATGCAAGGCTGCGCGAGGCAGTCGCCTTTGCCGCGGCGGTCGCTGTCGTCATGCTCGGCCTGTGGAGCGATGCTGCGAATGGCGAATTCCTCGCGGTCATGCTGGGTATCGCAGCCGTGTTCACGCTCGTACCGCTGGTCGATATCTGGCGGGGGCGCGGGCGAGCGATCGACTTTGCCCAGATAGCCGGCGTTTCGGCAGCTCTCGCCGCATTCGTCGATCTGCAATTCGCATACGAATGGTCGCTTACAGCGCGTGCCGCCCTGCTTGCTGGCCTCGCTGCCCTGCCTGCAGCCGCCGCCGTCAGGCCTTTGCAGGAGCGCGAGGACAAACTCGGCTGGGCAGGGAATGCGGTTATCGCAGTGGCGGCTACAATTTGCGCGGGCGCTCTCCTGACGCTGCTGCCGGACTGGGCCGATGTCTTCGGCGTCGCACCTGTCGCGACCGGTCTTGCAGTCCTCGCTTCGCGGCGTGACGACAATCTGCTGCGGACGAGCGGCTGGCTGGCGATCTTCGCCACTTTGGTCGCGCTCGGCTCCGACTGGATGGTCGGGGACGAGTTCGAACGTCTCGTCACCATCCAGCCGGCGACGTTCGATGGCTATTCGTTGCTTCGCTGGGCGGCCCTGCTGCCTGCGCCGCTCGCCTATGCGCTGCTCGCGAAGACCGGGCGAACGCGCACTGCGGGCGAGATCGTCGGCGCACTGGCGGTCTACGGCCTGATTGCGCAATTCCTGCCCGGTGACGCGCTCGCCTGGGCCACTGCCGCGATTGGCATCGGAGTTCTGTTCCTCCAGCGGGAAAGGCTCGCGGCAGCAGCGACGGCAGTCGCCCTTGCCGCCGCCTGGGCGCTTATTCCGGTCGGAAACTGGCTCGAGCTGGGCCTCCAGTCACTGGCCGGCAATGCCTTCCTGCGCCCCGTCCAGCCGGACCTGGCGAGCGTTGCCTTGCGCATATTGCCTTTCGCCGCCTCCGCTGCTGCCTTTGGCGCGCTTTCGAATGACGCGCGGCTGCGCGCTACCGGTTTCACTGCGGCAGGCGCGATGGCGGCGATCGCTCTCCACCTTGCCTACAAGCAGCTGTTCGGTATCGGCATCCCGGCAGAGTTTACCCAGCTTGGCATGGCCGAGCGAACCGTGTGGCAGGTCGCGCTCGTCGGCGCAGGCTGGGCCGTGTGGAAATTCGCGAGCAAGGCCGAGTGGTCGCGCTGGGCTGCGAGTGCGCTCGCAACAACCGGCCTTGCGCATTTCGCCCTCTACTCGCTCGGCTGGCACAACCCGGCTTTCACCGCGCAAGCTGTCGGCTCGCTCCCGGTGCTGAACCTCCTGCTGCCGGCGTTTGGCGCGGCTATCGCGGCGATCATCCTCTTGCGGGATATCTGGTCGGAAAATCGTATCGCAATGAAGCGCATCGCCGATGGCGCGATCATGCTGCTCGTTACGCTGGGTGCGCTGGGCCTCTTGCGACAGGGCTTCTCGGGCACGTTCCTGATCGGTCCGCCGCTCGGCACGGTCGTCGGCGAGACCGAGAGCCTGCTGCGCTCGTTGCTCGGCATCGTGCTTGCGCTCGGCTTCCTCGGCTGGGGCACGCGCACGGACAGCCGCAGCTGGCGAGTGGGATCGCTCGTCCTCATGTTGCTGGCCGTGCTCAAGGTCTTCCTGTTCGACACGGCAGGCCTCGAAGGACTGCTTCGCATCGCCTCCTTCATGGCATTGGGCTTCAGCCTGATCGGCATCGGATGGTTCTACACGCGGCAATTGCGCGGAAGCGGAAAAGGACCGGAAGTCGAAGCGGCTGGCTGAGCTGCCATTTTGTCGCCGGTTTAGGGCTTTAGGCCACAGTTCGACCTGCGGTTCACTTTGCTGTCATGGGCGTGTCATGTAGAGTGACCACAGGGACTGGACGGAGGGCCCCGATGATTCTTTGGTCGAGGCTCCGACTTGCGATCACCGCAGGTTTGGCGCTGACGGCTGCCCCGGCATGGGCGGACGTGATGGAAATCAGTGATGGCGAGACCCGCTGGGTGGCCGGCGGCCCTGTCGTCGTGGGCGGCGAAGCGGCCGCGCAGGGCGTTGCCGTTCCCGCCGTCGAACTCTCCGCCGATTTCGCCGTTCCGCCCGAAGCAATCGCCGATGCCGCTGGCCAGGCTGGCCTCGTTCCGGCCGAATACATGGCCAAGGTTTACGAGCTTTCGCAGCGCTTCGATCTCAGCCCCGCGCTGATCGAGGCCGTCGTCTGGCAGGAAAGCCGCTGGCGCCACAATGCGGTCTCGCATGCCGGTGCGCGCGGGCTGGCCCAGCTGATGCCGGGAACGGCGCGTTATCTCGGCGTCGATCCCGACGATCCATTTGCCAATCTCGAAGGCGGTGCGCGCTACCTTCGCGAACAGCTCGACCGTTTCGACGGCGACCTGGAAAAGGCTCTCGCCGCCTACAATGCCGGCCCTGGCAGGGTCGAGGCTGCAGGCGGCATCCCGCGCATTCGCGAAACCCAGCTTTACGTCGCGGCCATCATGGGTCGTTTGTCGAACTATTCCCGGAGTGCTCAATAACAATGCGTTTTCTTTCCCGTCTTGCCGCGGCATCGCTTCTCGCCGTCCCCAGTGCAGCTTTCGCGCAGAGCGCCGATCCGGCCGGCTCGGGCCCGATCGTCGCCGCTCTCGGCTGGCTGCAGGGCACTCTGCTCGGCAATGTCGCGACCGCAGTCGCGGTGATGGCCGTTGCCGCCGTCGGCTTCATGATGCTGACCGGCCGCCTCAACTGGCGTTTCGGTGCGACCGTCATCATCGGTTGCTTTATCCTGTTCGGTGCCGCCTCGATCGTCGCCGGCATCCAGGGCGCTGCAGGGGGCTGACGGGTCATGGACGCGCTCGTTCGGCATCCCGTGCACCGTGCGCTGACGCGCCCGCAGATGTTTGCGGGCGTGACCTACAATTATTTCATCATCAACATGATGGTGACGACCGAACTGTTCCTCATCTTCCAGAGCTTCTGGTCGCTGATCGGTGCGGTCGTCATGCATGTCATCGGTTATCTCGCGTGCCTGCGCGAACCGCGGATCTTCGACCTGTGGATCACCAAGGTCAGCAAGTGCCCGCGAGTGAAGAACTGGAAGCGCTGGGGCTGCAACAGCTACGCGCCCTGACCGCCGTTTTTGAGAGCGACCTGCTGGAGGGTCGAGACGTATGAGCAAATGGATCGGAGCCGCCGCCTGGAGCGCGAAGGAAGCCCGCGCTGGCGACCGGCTGCCATATGCCCGCCTGATCGACGAGCACACGCTGCTGCTGCGTGACGGCTCGATCATGACCTCGATCCAGGTCCCCGGCCTGCTGTTCGAGACCGAGGATACCGACGCGCTCAATGCCCATGCCGGCACGCGCGAGGTGATGCTGCGTTCGACGCTCGATGCGCGCTTCGTGATGTACCACCACGTGGTCCGCCGCCGGGTCGAGGTCGAGCTCGATGCCGAGTTCGACGATCCGCTCTCGGCCCATATCGACCGCCGCTGGAAGGAGCGCCTCGGCAAGGGCGCGCTGTTCATCAACGACCAGTTCGTCACGCTCATCCGCCGCCCGGCGCGCGGCAAGGCGGGCATCGCCGAACGCGCCGCGAAATTCTTCAAGGGCAAGCGCGACGCCGAATTCGAATACGACCCCAAGGACGTGCGCGCGCTCAAGGCTGCCGCGACCGGCCTCATCGCCTCGCTGCAATCCTATGGCGCGACGCTGCTCGGCGACTACGAGGCGAGCGAAGGGCGCACCAACAACGAGCTGCTCGAACTGCTGAGCGCGCTCTACAATGGCGAGATGCGCCCGGTTCGCCGCCCGTCGGACGAGACGGACATCGGCCAGATGCTGCCCTACCGCAGGACCAGTTTCGGCCTCGACGCGATGGAGCAGCGCGGTGCGGGCGATCCCGATTTCTCCGCGATCCTGAGCCTCAAGGATTATCCCGACGCCACCTCGCCCGGCCTGCTCGACGGGCTGCTGCGCCTGCCGTTCGAGATGATCGTGACCGAAAGCTACGCCCCGTTCGAGCGCCAGACCGCGCGCGAGCGGATGGACCTCGCGATCCGGCGCCTGCGTTCGGCCGACGAAGAGGCTCAGGCGGAACGGGCCGACATGCTCGCAGCACGCGACGAGCTTGGCGCAGGCTCGGTCGGCTTCGGCGACCACCACCTGACCGTGCTGGTGCGCGAGCGCGATCTCAACCGCCTCGACGACGCGTCGGCCGCCTGTGCCGCAGCGCTGGCCGACACCGGCGCGATTGCAGTGCGCGAGGACACCAATCTCGAGCCCGCCTTCTGGGCACAGTTCCCGGGCAACGAGGGCTACATCGTGCGCCGCTCGATGATTTCGAGCGCCAACATGGCGAGCTTCGGCTCGCTCCACGGTTTCGCGCTCGGCCAGGCGAGCGGCAATCACTGGGGCGATGCGGTCACGCTGCTGGAGACGACCAGCGCGACGCCGTTCTTCTTCAACTTCCACCACGGCGACCTCGGCAACTTCTCGGTCATCGGGCCGTCGGGTTCGGGCAAGACCGTGGTGATGAACTTCCTCGCCGCGCAGGCGCAGAAGTTCGCACCCCGCACCATCCTGTTCGACAAGGATCGCGGCGCGGAGCTGTTCGTGCGCGGGATCGGCGGACGCTACGACCGTATCAACGCGGGCGAGCCGACCGGCTTCAATCCGCTCGCCTTGCCCGATACGCCGGTCAACCGCGCGTTCCTGCGCGACTGGCTGACCGTGCTGCTGAAGGCCGAAGGGCCGGAAGAAAGCGCGACGATCGCCGCAGCGGTCGACGCCGCTTACTCAAACGATGCCTCGCTGCGGCGCCTGCGCCACTTCAAGGAACTGCTGTCGGGCACGCGGCGACCCGAGCCGGGCGACCTTGCCGATCGCCTTTCCGCGTGGATCGGTGATGGCGAGCACGGCTGGCTGTTCGACAACGAGCGCGACCGGCTCGATCTCGACAACCGCGTGCTCGGTTTCGACATGACCGCGCTGCTCGAGAACCCGAAACTGCGCACCCCGACCATGATGTACCTGTTCCACCGCATCGACGAGCGGCTGGACGGGCACCCGACGATGATCCTGATCGACGAGGGCTGGAAAGCGCTCGACGACGAGGTGTTCGCCGCGCGCATCCGCGACTGGCTCAAGACGCTGCGGAAACGCAACGCGCTGGTCGGTTTCGCGACCCAGTCGGCGCGCGATGCGCTTGAAAGCCGCATCTCGACCGCGCTGGTCGAGCAGACCGCGACCATGGTGTTCATGCCGAACAGCCGTGCGCGACCCGAGGACTATTGCGAAGGCTTTGGCCTGACCGAGCACGAGCTGTCGATCATCCGCTCGCTGCCGGCCCATTCGCGGTGCTTCCTCGTGCGCCAGCCCGATGCGAGCGTCGTGGTGCGCCTCGACCTCGGCAATGCACCGGAAGTGCTGACCATACTTTCGGGCCGCGAGGCTTCGGTCCGCCGTCTCGACCTGCTGCGCGAAGCGGTCGGCGATGCACCGTCCGAATGGTATCCCGCGCTCACCGGACACGGCTGGCCGGGCATGGGCGGCGCAAGTGAAAACGACATGTGGGAGGCGGCCGAGTGAGTGCCGCCTGCGACCAGGCAAAAGCCGAAGTCGGCAACGGCGTAGCGGCGGCGCTGCGCGCGGTCGACTGCACGGCGAACGAGGTTACCGCCTCGGCCTTTGGTCGCCTGTTCGCGCCCGGCGGCGCGCTCGGTCCGACGCTGAGCATCCTGCTCGCGATCTTCATCGCGCTGTTCGCCATCGCGCTGATGCTGGGCCGCACGAACCTGTCGGTCCGTTCGCTCGTCCCGCGCATGGTGACGCTCGGCCTCGTGCTGACCTTCGCCACCAGTTGGGCGGCTTACCAAGGCATCGTGTGGAACCTCGCGATCTTCGCGCCCGACTATCTCGCCAGCGTGCTGACCGGGACCGATGGTTCGGCCACGGCCGTCTTCGCGCAGAAGCTCGACATCGTGTTCGTCGCGATCGAGCAGGCGACGCAGGGCGGTGCGCCCGGTGTCGCTTCGGCCAATGGGCAGGGCGCCGAGATCGGTTCGGAGATTACAGCCTTCTCGCCCAAGGGCATCTTGTGGATGGGCGCGATGATCCTGCTGCTCGGCACGGTCGGCGTGCTGGTGACGGCGCGCATCGCGCTTGCCGTGCTGGTGGCGCTCGGTCCGATCTTCGTCGTGCTCGCGCTTTTCCCGGCGACCCGCGGGCTGTTCGTCGGCTGGCTCAAGGGCGTGGTGATGCTCGCGCTGACCCCGCTGCTGGCGGTGATCGGCGGGGGCGTGATGCTCGAACTGAGCGTGCCGATCCTCTCCAGCCTCAGCCAGGTTCCCGGCGAAGTCGGCACGCGCCCGGCCGTCGCGTTCTTCCTGATCGGCGCAGTCCATGCGGCGCTTATGGTCATCACACTCAAGGTCGCAGGCACGATGGTTGCCGGATGGCGCGTCTTCGGCCTCGTACCCGATGCCGCCAACAAGGGCTCCGACATGGCTGCAAGCACCCGTGCTCCGGCTGCAGGCGCGACGACGCAGGTCCAGTCGACCGCACAGGCCGCAGGCATGTCCAACCCGCCGCGCCGCATTGCCGTGTCGGGCGTCACGCCAGCTGCAGCCGCCAACGATGCGAGCAGTGGCGGCTCCAGCGTTACAAGGCGCGAGACCAAGGTCTTCGCCACCTCTTCAGGATCGGGTCGGGTCCAGGCAACTAGCAATGGCGTCTCGCGAGCGCATGGCATCGGCAGCCGGTTCCGCCCCGCGAATTCCCGCCAAACGGAGAAAGTGAAATGATTCGCGCAAGCTTTACCGCGCTTGCTCTCATCCTCGTCTCGGCCCCGGCGCTGGCCGACGATCCGCGCTTGGTCGAACGTCTCTACGATCCAAACGAGATCGTCCGCATCGACGGCAAGACCAAGGTGCAGGCGACGATCAAGTTCGACCCGGAAGAGCGGATCGAGAACGTCGCGATCGGCGACAGCAATGCCTGGCAGGTGACGCCGAACAAGCGCGCGAACCTGCTGTTCGTGAAGCCGCTCTCACCCAATGCGCGCACGAACCTGACGGTCATTACCGACAAGCACACCTACCTGTTCGATCTCGTCGCCAGCCCCTCGGCCAAGCCGCTCTACGTGCTCAGCTTCACCTATCCCGAACCGCCCGAGGTCGAGGAAGACGAAGCCCAGCTGGCTGCGGCGGCGGAGACCGCCAATTCGATCGAGATGGCCGCCGCGAGCGATCCCTATGCAGTGGTCGACCCGGCAAGCCTCAATTTCGACTGGGAAAGTGAAGGCAATCGCAAGCTCTTCCCGAGCCAGACCTATGACGATGGCACCGCGACCTTCCTCGCCTGGCCGACCGGTGCCGCCGTACCGGCGATCCTCGTGAAGGACGAAGAGGGCACAGAAGGCCCGGTCAACTTCACGGTTCGCGGCGACACGGTGATCGTCGAGGGCGTCTATCGCGAAATCATCCTGCGTTCGGGCGATGACGTCGCCACGCTGACCAACACCGGGCCGGTCCGCGCCTCCGCCCAGTCCGGTAACATCCAGAGGGGAGGGTAACCATGCGCCTTGCCATGCGTCTTCCGGCCAAGAAATCGGGCGATGAAACCGCCAACGACGTCGATCCGCGCGAAACTCAGAGCGCCGATGTCATCGACCTCGCGAGCCGCAATGCCTACCCCTCGGTCACGCAGCGCAAGAACGGGTCCGACGGTCTCGGCCTCGCTGCCGGCGTCGCCGTCGTGGCCCTGCTCGGTTTCGCCGCCTTTTGGGGCATGAACAGCGCGCGCACCGGCGGTTCGGAAGAGGCTGCGGTGCCACAGCAGGCGGCAGCGCCCGCTCCGGTCGCTCAGCCGGCAGCGCAGCCTGTCCTTCCGACCACGCGCCAGGCCAACGGCGTGCCGCAGCCCGATCCCGCTCCGGCGGCAGTCCTCGCGCGCGATCCGCGTGCGGACGCGATGCCGATGGGCAATCCCTATTCCTCGCCGACGGTCGTCTTCGATGCGAGCGGGGCTCCGATCGGTTCGGTCGCTCTGCCCTCTGCGGCGGTGACCGGCGAAGCGGTCGAAGCTTCGGGCGCGACCGGCTCTGCTGGCGACTTCGCCGCGCGTGTCGGCGGTGTCGGTGGCGGCACGGCGCAGGCCAAGGCGATGGTCAATCCGCAGACCACGGTGACGCAGGGCACGCTCATTCCCGCAGTCCTCGAAACCGCGATCGATACCAATGTGCCGGGCTATGTCCGCGCAGTGGTGAGCCAGGACGTGCGCAGCTTCGACGGCACCCGCGTCCTCGTCCCGCGTTCGAGCCGCCTGATCGGCCAGTACCAGTCGGGCGTGCAGAACGGCCAGAAGCGCGCTTATGTGATCTGGACGCGCCTGATCCGTCCGGATGGCGCATCGGTTACCCTGTCCTCGCCCGCTGTCGGCTTCGACGGCACGACCGGGCTTGCGGGCAAGGTCAATTCGAATTTCTTCCAGCGCTTCGGTTCGGCGCTGCTCCTCTCCGTAGTCGGCGGCCTTTCGGCCATCGGCTCGGGCGGCAGCTCGGTCGTGCTTGGCGGCGCGGGCCAGTCGGCAGCAGCAGCGGCAGTCCAGCAGGACAGCCAGATCGGCCCGACGATCCGCGTGCGCATGGGCGAACCGATCCGCGTCTTCACCGCGCGCGATCTCGACTTCAGTTCGGTCGAGTAAGCGCGAGAAGGCTGGCCAGGGCATGAGCGCCGACATCCACTCCCTGCCGAAAGGCGAGCAGCCGCAGCTTGGCGAGCGCAGCGTCTATCTCGACGCCTATCTCGCCCCGTTCCGGCAGTGGCTCGACCGCGACACGGTGACCGAGATCATGGTCAACCGGCCCGGCGAAGTGTGGATCGAGGATGCCGCATCGCCCGGCATGCAGCGCATCGAAACGCCCGAGATTACCGACACGCTGGTCCAGCGACTTGCCGAGCAGGTCGCACGGGTCAGCCACCAGGGCATCAACCGCGAGCACCCGCTGCTCGGCGCGACGCTGCCCGACGGTGCGCGCGTGCAGTTCTGCGGTCCTCCCGCCGCGCGCAAGCACTGGGTCATGGCGATCCGTCGCCACCGGCGCCTCGACCTGCCGCTCGATGCCTATGATGCCGGTCCGCTGAAGCCGAAGGAAGAGGGCGCGATGCCCGATGCGCAGCAGGAGCCGATCGCCTACCTGCGCGAAGCGATCCGCCAGCGCCGCACGATCCTGATTTCCGGCGGCACCTCGACCGGCAAGACGACCTTCCTTAACGCCATGCTCGGCGAGATACCCAGCCAGGAGCGCGTCGTCCTCGTCGAGGATACGCCCGAACTGAAATTCCCCGGCGAGAATGCCGTGGGCCTCGTCGCGGTGAAGGGCGAACTGGGCGAAGCGAAGGTCACGCCGAACGAACTGTTGCAGGCAGCGCTGCGCCTGCGCCCCGACCGTATCGTGCTGGGCGAATTGCGCGGGGCGGAATCGGTATCCTTCCTGCGCGCGATCAACACCGGCCACCCCGGCTCGTTCTCGACCATCCATGCCAACAGCCTGCGCGGCGCGCTCGAGCAATTGTCGCTGATGGTCATGCAGACCGGCATCGGGCTCACGCGGCAGGACACGATTTCCTACGCCGCCTCGGTCATCGACGTGATCGTGCAACTTGGGCGCGATTCCTCGGGCAAGCGCGGCATCGCGCAAATCGCCAACAGCCGCGATATCGCCTGACTCCGCCCGCGCCGGAAGGCTGGCGCTCATGACCGAATTGTGTCACGCCAAGGCAGCGCGTTTACTCCGCAAAGCGCTCGCCTAATCGGGGCACGGTTTTGCGGGGACGAGCGAGATGGATGAGGCACCGGACACGGGGAATATGGCGAATACGGGCAAAGCGGTCCTACCCCTGGATCACGCCTTCGAACCGTCGGAGGAGGCGGCCGATCACTACATCAACCGCGAGCTGAGCTGGCTCGCGTTCAATGCCCGTGTCCTCGCCGAAGCCCGCAATGCGAATTACCCTCTGCTTGAACGGCTGCGCTTCCTGTCCATTTCGGGCAGCAATCTCGACGAGTTCATGATGATCCGCGTCGCCGGCCTCGTCGGGCAGGTGCAGCGCGGGATCGAGCGCGTCTCGATCGACGGGCGCAGCCCCTCGCAGCAACTCGCGGCCATTCGCGAGGCGGTGCACGAGCTCAATGCCGAACAGCAATCGAACTGGACGGAACTGCGCGCCGAGCTCGAGGAAGCGGGTATCACCATTGCCGATAATGCTCGGGTCGATCCCGAAAGCTATGCCGCGCTCAAGACCTATTTCCTCGAGGAAATCGTCCCGGTCCTGACACCGCAGGCGCTCGACCCGGCGCACCCGTTCCCCTTCGTGGCGAATGAGGGCGCGGGGCTGCTCTTCACGCTGGAGCGCGAATCCGACGGACAGCAGATCGTCGAGATGGTGCTGGTCCCGTCCGCGATTCCGCGCTGGGTGCGCGTTCCGGGCGACAAGGCGGTCTACATCAGTATCGAGCGCCTGATCTGCCGCTTTGCCGATCACATGTTCCCCGGCTTCACGATCAAGGGCGATGGCGCGTTCCGTGTGCTGCGCGACAGCGATATCGAGATCGAGGAAGAGGCCGAGGATCTCGTGCGCACCTTCCGCAGCGCGATCCAGCGGCGCCGCCGCGGGCAAGTGATCCAGCTCGAGATGGAAAGCGATTTCGACCCGGTGGCCGAGGAAATCCTGCTCGAGCAGATGGCTTCGAGCGAGACGACCATCATCAAGACCGACGGGCTGATCGGCGTCGCCGGCCTCTCGCAAATCGTCGAGGAGGACCGGCCGGAACTGAAATTCGCGAGCTACAGCCCGCGCTATCCCGAACGCATCCTCGAGCACGACGGCGACTGCTTCTCCGCCATTCGCGAGAAGGATATCATCATCCACCACCCCTACGAAAGCTTCGAGGTGGTGGTCGATTTCCTGCGCCAGGCAGCGGACGATCCCGACGTGGTCGCCATCAAGCAGACGCTCTATCGTGCTGGCGACCAGTCGCCGGTCATCATGGCGCTGATCGCTGCTGCGGAAGAGGGCAAGTCGGTCACTGCGGTGGTCGAACTCAAGGCCCGGTTCGACGAGGAGCAGAACCTGATCTGGGCCTCCAAGCTCGAACGGGCAGGGGTGCAGGTGATCTACGGTTTCGTCGACTGGAAGACCCATGCGAAGGTTTCCATGGTCGTGCGCCGCGAAGGCGACAGCTATCGGACCTACTGCCACTTCGGGACAGGCAACTACCACCCGATCACGACCAAGATTTACACCGACCTCAGCTACTTCACCGCCGACCCGAAACTCGGGCGCGATGCGGCAAAGCTGTTCAACTTCGTCACCGGCTATGTCGAGCCGCGCAAGACCGGGCAGCTGGCAATCTCGCCGATCGGGCTGCGCGAGAAGCTCTACCAGCGGATCGACAAGGAAATCGCCAATGCGAAGGCGGGCAGGCCCTCCGGCATCTGGGCAAAGCTCAATTCGCTGACCGACAAGGATGTGATCGACCGGCTCTACCGGGCGAGCCAGGCGGGAGTCGAAATCCAGCTCGTCGTGCGCGGCATCTGCTGCCTGCGTTCCGGCGTCGAAGGCTTGTCGGAGAACATCCGCGTCAAGTCGATCATCGGCCGTTTCCTCGAACACAGCCGCATCTGGGCCTTTGCCAATGGCGAGGCTTTCCCGAGCTTCAAGGCCAAGGTCTACATCACCTCTGCCGATGCGATGGAGCGAAATCTCGACCGGCGCGTTGAGGTCATGGTTCCGATCAGGAACAAGACGGTCCACGACCAGGTGCTGCAGCAGGTGCTGCTCGCGAACCTGCTCGATACGGAGCAAAGCTGGGAGCAGCAGAGCGATGGCACGTACGAACGCGCGCAGCCGGGCGAGAAGCCTTTCAACTGCCACCAGTACTTCATGACCAACCCGTCGCTCAGCGGGCGCGGTGGCGCGTTGGAAGCAGGCGCCGTCCCGATGCTCGCGCTGCGCAAAGGCGCTGCCTGATGGCGCTTCGCAGGCGGCACGCCGACCGGCAGGGCATGTTCGCCGGCAACCGGGTCGCCCGCGCAATTATTGACATCGGGTCGAACACCGTGCGCCTCGTGCTCTACGGCGGCTCGCCGCGCGCGCCGGTGACATTGTTCAACGAGAAGGTCACCGCGCGTCTCGGGCGCGAGATCGGCGATACCGGCAGGCTCGCCGACGAGGCGGTCGAACTCGCGATGCGCGGCTTGCGCCGTTATGCGCTCATCCTCGAGGAGCTCGGCGTGTCGCGCGTCGACGTGGTGGCGACCGCTGCTGCGCGCGATGCGACCAACGGGCCCGAGTTCCTCGCCATGGTGAGCGATCTGGGTTTCGAACCGCGCCTGCTTTCGGGCGAGGAGGAGGCCGAGCTGAGCGCTATGGGCGTGGTCGGCGCTTTTCCCGGTGCCAGCGGTGTAGTTGCCGACCTCGGCGGCGGCAGCCTCGAACTGGTCGAGATCGCCGACGGGCAATGCGAAGTCGGGACGAGCCTGCCGCTCGGCACCCTGCGTTTGCCGGCCTTGCTCAAGCACGGGCGCGAGAAGGGCAAGGCGGCGATCGCCGAAATGCTCGCCGGTGCGAACTGGAAAGCGCCCAAGGGCGAGCCGCTCTACCTCGTCGGGGGCACATGGCGCGCAGGTGCCGTCTACGCGATGGAAGAGCAGGGCTACCCGCTGACCGACCCGCACGGTTTCGAGATCGCGACGAAAGACGCTTTCGCACTCGCGCGGCGGCTGGCGACGATGGAAGCGAGCGATTTCGCCGGCAGCCCGCGCATTTCCAGCATGCGTGCGGAGAACATTCCGGTCGCGGCAACGCTGCTCATGGCGATGATCGAGCATCTCGAGCCGTCGCGGATCACCGTGTCGGCCTGGGGTCTGCGCGAAGGCATCGTCTTCTCCCAACTGGCGAGCGATGCGAAAGGGCAGGACCCGCTGCTCGCGGGTGTCGGGGAATTTGCAGCGCTCCGCGGCTGCCCGCCGGTACTGGCGACGCGCATGGCCGGATGGACTGCCGACGTCGTCCCGCGCTCGCAATACGGCTCGGAGCGTCTCCGCCTCGCCGCCACAATGCTGTCGCTCGCGTCGATGCAAATCGAGCCGAACCTGCGCGGCCCGCTGGCGATCGAATGGTCGCTCCACAAGCGCTGGATCGCGATCAAGGCGCAGGACCGCGCCATGCTCGCCGCAGCCGTCTCCGCCAATGGCAATCGCTGCGACTTGCCGAAGGATGTGACGAGCCTCGCACCCGAAGAGGCGCTCGAAGCGGCGATTTGCTGGGGTCTCGCGACCCGGCTCTGTCGCCGGCTCGGGGCGCGTTCGTCCAAGCTGTTCCAGGTCAGCAGTCTGCAGATAGAAGGCGATGCGCTGGTACTCTCGCTCGAGGAAAGCCACGAGGCGCTGTTTGGTATTCCGAACGAAAAAGACCTCACGCTGCTGGCCGACAGGCTGGGCAAGCGGCCCGAATTCCGGGTCGTCTCGGATGCCGGCCTCGCCCGGATCGACAGCTACGCAAAGTAGGTGATTGAGCGAATTGCGCGTTGCGCAACAAATCGTTCTGAACAATTCATTTCGCGCAACCCTATTGCCAGAGCGACATGTTCTGGCATAGCTTCCAATCTACAGGCTGCATCAAAAGACAGCCGTGACATGGGAGAGGACGTATGAGGGTCAAGGCTGCCCTGCTTGCCGGCATTGCCGGGAGCATGTTCGCACTACCTGCTTACGCGCAGGACAATACCGATAATGACCAGGAAGAAGCACCGGTCTTCCGTAGTTCAACCGAGATCGTCGTTACCGCGCAGCGCCAGGGCCAGAGGCTGCAGGAAGTTCCGATCGCAGTCAGCGCCTTCAATGCCGAAGCACTCGAAGCGCAGCAGATCGAGAACGCAAGCGATCTCCAGCTGACCCTGCCCAACGTCTCTTTCACCAAGAGCAACTTCACCGCCTCGAGCTTCACCATCCGCGGCATCGGCGACCTCTGCGTCGGCGTGAGCTGCGACAGCGCGACGGCAATCCACCTCAATTCCGCACCGCTCTTCGGGACGCGCCTGTTCGAGACCGAGTATTTCGATCTCGAACGGATCGAAGTACTTCGCGGACCGCAGGGCACGCTGTTCGGTCGTAACGCGACCTCGGGCGTGGTCAACGTCGTCTCGGCCAAGCCCGACCTCTCGGGTTTCAGTGCCAAGGCGGAGTTCGAATACGGCAACTATAATTCGATCAAGGCCAAGGGCATGGTCAACGTGCCGATCGGCGACACGATCGGCATCCGTATCGCGGGCTTCTACCTCGACCGTGACGGTTACACGACCAACCTGTTCAACGGCGACGATATCGACGACCGCGAAATGTATGCGATCCGCGGTTCGCTCCGTTTCGAGCCGGGCCCGGATACGACCATCGACCTGATGGGCTACTACTTCCGCGAAGACGACAATCGCATGCGTATCCAGAAGCAGCAGTGTCAGAGGGACCCGACCGGTATCCTCGGCTGTCTCAACAACCGCCGCGATTTTGACAAGCTGAACTCCAACTCGACCTTCACCGGCACGCTGGGTTCGTCCGAGTTCCTCGAGTTCAACGGCATCCCTGCGGTCCTGGGCCTCAACAGCCTCTATGGACCCGACGGTTATGCGAACTTCCAGGAATCGTCCGACGTTCGTGAAGTGAGCACGCAGTTCACGCCGGAATACTTCGCCGACGAACTGCAGATCTACGGTCACATCGAGCACGACTTCGGCGGGATCAGTGTCGGCCTGTCGGGCATGTACCAGGAAACGAGCGTCGACTCGCGCCAGGACTACAACAACGGCGTGGGCCAAATCCCGAATGCTGCCGCAGCGTTCGGAACCCTGCAGTTCTTCGCTGCCAACGGTATTCCGACCGGACTTCCGGCACCGGCTCCGGCCTTCGTCCCGGGTTCGAGCGCGTATTTCACGCCGATTACCGATGCCCTGTTCTCCGGCACTGACCTGTGCGTCTCCGACACGCGTCTCGACAACCGCGGCGCGTTCGAGGGCTTCCGGGTCTGTACCCCGGACGGCACGCAGTTCGACCGGTCGAACCAGGAGAACGAATCCTGGTCGGGCGAGCTTATTGTCTCGTCTGACTTCGACGGGCCGTTCAACTTCCTGCTCGGCGGTATCTATGCAGAATCGAAGGTGCTGGAGAACAGCTACTTCGTGAACGCCTTCGCCATCGACTATATCACCGGCGTCCTTGGCTCGTTCACGTCTTTCGGACTTGGGCTTGATCCAAGCTATCTGGCGACGTCGTTCTTCCGCAACAACACGACCGACTTCAAACTGGAAAGCTACGGCATCTTCGGCGAGGTCTATTTCGACATTACCGACAAGCTGAAGCTGACCGGCGGTCTGCGCTACAACGACGACACGAAATCGATTTCGGCTCGTTCGACGCTTGCAAGCTTCCTCAATCCCTACAGCAACGACGGCGATCCGTTCTCCTCGCCCTTCGCTGCCGGCTTCGATGCCGATCCGGGGATTGCGGGTGTCCAGCCGCTGCAACAGCGGTCGGTCGCATTCGACGAGATTACCGGCCGCGTGGTCCTGGATTACCAGATCACACCGGATAACCTGATCTATGCGTCCTACTCGCGCGGCTACAAGTCGGGCGGTATCAACCCGCCGCTGCAGCCGATCTTCGCGGTTCCGGACAGCTTCGCATCGGAAACGATCGACGCCTTCGAAATCGGTACGAAGAACACCTTCGCTAACGGCATGGTGCAGCTCAATGCGACGGCCTTCTACTACAAGTACAAGGACCTGCAGCTGAGCCGCATTATCGCACGCACTTCGGTCAACGACACGATCGATGCGAACATCTGGGGCCTCGAAATCGAGTCTCTCCTGCGTCCGTCCGATCGCTGGCTGTTCAACATGAACTTCAGCTACCTGAATGCAGAAGTTGCGGGCGACCAGTTCTTCTCGAACCCGCGTGACCCGGGTGGCGGCGATCCGAATGCCGTCATCATCAAGGACATCACCAACGGCGCTCTGTGTGCTGTCACCGGCAGTGCGCAAGGCGGGCCCGATGCCTTCGTGAATTTCGTCAACGGCGAAATCAACGCAGGCCAGGTAACCGGCAATGTTGCAACGACCAACCCGCTGCAGGGGACGACCGAGTTCCCGGCGGATGCCAACATCGCATCCTCGGGCGCTTTCAGCGTCTGCGCTGCGCTCGATGGCTACGCTGCAGCAGCAGGCGGCCTGTTCGGCGGGATCGAGGTGCTCAGCCCGGGTGTCCAGGTGAACCTGAAGGGCAACAAGCTGCCGCAGGCTCCGGAAATGAAGGCTTCGGTCGGTGTCCAGTACACCTACGACTTCGACAGCGGCATGACGCTCGTGCCGCGCTTCGACGTCGCCTTCACGGGTGAGCAGTACGGCAACGTGTTCAACGGCCGGGTCAACCGGATCGCTCCGTTCGTTCAGGCGAACGCGCAGATCCAGTTGAACGCGCCGGACAACCAGTGGTTCGTCCGCGGGTTCGTCCAGAACATCTTCGACAGCAACTCGACGACGGGTCTCTACGTGACCGACGCCTCGTCGGGCCTGTTCACGAACATCTTCACGCTCGATCCGCGGCGCTACGGCATCGCAGTCGGTGTGGAGTTCTAAGCGAACAACGCTTGGGGGAGGGGAAGGCCGGGTCTCAGTGCCCGGCCTTCCTTATTTCGGGCCCCGCAAAATTCCCGATCAATCCGATTTTGCGAAAGGCGAGAAGTCGGTCGCGGTGTCGTAGATGTCGACACCCTCGGCCGACTTCAGCTTGTTCACCACTACGTAGGTTACCGGCGTCAGGAACGCTTCCCACGCGGTCTTGATGAGCCACTGCGACAGAACGAGCTGGATGATCAGCTCGGTGGTCCAGCCATCCTGGCCGAGGAAGGCGATGGGATAGAACAGCATGCTGTCGAGGCCCTGCCCGACCACGGTCGAACCGATCGTGCGCGACCACAGCATCTTGCCCTTGGTCCAGACCTTCATCTTCGCCAGTACGATGCTGTTGGCGAACTCGCCTGCCCAGAAGGCGATGATCGAGGCGAGGACGATGCGCCAGGTATTGCCGAAGACCTTCTCGTAGGCCTCCTGCCCGTCCCAGCCTTCCGCCGGGGGAAGGGCCACGACGACCCATGCCATGAAGGCCATGAAGGTGAGCGCGGCAAAGCCGGTCCAGATGACCCGCCGCGCTTTCGCGTAGCCGTACACCTCGGTCAGGATGTCGCCGATGATGTAGCTGATCGGGAAGAACAGCACGCCTGCGCCGAACGACCACTCGCTGCCGTTTGGCAGGGTGATGTAGGACGGCTTGGCCGCCCCGATGATGTTCGACAGCAGCAGGATGGCCACGAATGCGGCCATGACGATGTCGTAGTAACGAAAGGCCTGCGGCGGCCCGCTACCCGTCTTGATGCGTGTCGGCTTTTCCATGGACAGCGGGCCTAGAGCGATTTGCGGGCCGCGAAAAGCGCGCTATGCGCTGAGGCAGCGCGCGCCCGTAGCTCATCTGGATAGAGCGCGAGACTTCTAATCTTGAGGTAGCAGGTTCGAGTCCTGCCGGGCGCGCCACTCATTATTCTCTCAAATGACGCACCCCGCTGGAGCTCGCCCGCTCATGCGTCGTTGACGAAAATGCTCTTTTCGTTGACGAATTCGCGCATGCCGCTGCCGCCGTGCTCGCGGCCGTAGCCCGAATTCTTCACCCCGCCGAACGGCATGTTGGGGTTGGCGAGACCGAAGCCGTTGATGAACACCATGCCGGTATCGAAATGCTGGCTGGCAATGCGCTTCGCCTTTTCGAGGTCCTTCGTGAAGATCCCGCCGCCGAGGCCATAGCGGCTGTCGTTGGCGAGCCGGATCGCATCCTCATCGTCCTTCGCCCGGATGACCGAGGCGACGGGGCCGAACAGTTCGTCGTCATAGGCAGGCTGCCCGGGGGCGACATCCTCGAGCACGGTGGCAGGGTAGTAATAACCGGTGCCCTCGCGCATCTCGCCGCCGCAGCGGATTTTCGCGCCCCTCTCGACCGATTGGTCGACCTGCTTCTGCAGCGTTTCGCGCAGGTCCTTGCGCGCCATCGGCCCCATATCGCTATCGTCGGAGGTCGGATCGCCGAGCTTGATCGCTTCCATGCCCGAGACGAAATGCTCCATGAATTCATCGTAGACCGCCTCGGTCACGATGAAGCGCTTGGCGTTGATGCAAGTCTGGCCGTTGTTGTAGAGCCGCCCCTGGATGCAGGTCTTTGCCGCATGGGCGACATCGGCATCTTCCAGCACCATGTAGGCATCGTTGGACCCGAGCTCGAGAACGGTTTTCTTGATGTTCTGCGCGGCGAGTTCGCCAATGGCGCGCCCGGCGCCGTCGCTTCCGGTCAACGTGACACCGCGAACCAAATCGTGCTCGATCACCTTGTTCGAAGTGTCATGGTCGACCAGCAGGACGGTGAAGAGGTCTTCGGGCAGCCCCGCCTCCTCGTAGATGTCCTTGATGGCTAAGCCACTGCCTGTGCAGTTCTCTGCATGCTTCAGCAGCACGCCATTGCCCGCCATGAGGCTGGCGATGGAATAGCGCACGACCTGGTAGGCCGGGAAGTTCCACGGCTGGATGCCGTAGACGACGCCGATCGGCGAATAGGTCACGACGCCCTTGCGCCCGTCCGGGTATTCGCGCTCGTCGTCGGCGAGTTCTTTCGGGCCGTTCTCGGCGGTCCATTCGCAGATCGCGGCGCATAGTTCGACTTCGTCGCGACTGTCGCGCAACAGCTTGCCGACTTCGCGGGTCATGAGCTGTGCGAGGTTTTCCTTCTTCTCGCGGAACTTCGCCGCGATAGCCTTGAGCACCTCTCCCCGCTCTTCATGCGAATTCAGCCTCCAGTCCTCGAATGCGGACTGGCAGCGCTCGATCGACGACTTCACCTCGTCCCATGACTGCACGTCGTAGGACTGGATCGGCTCTTCGGTTGCGGGGTTGATGGTTTCGAGTTGCGACATGAGGGCTCCTGTTCGTCGGATTTGCCAATCCAACGGGGAGGCCTGCCGCCTGTTCCGCAGGGAAAGTGAGAGGCTTAGCCGCGCATCACCGCATCGAGCGGCTCGCCGGTCACCGGATAGCCCGCGTCATCGGGGATGCGCAGCCAGCGCTGCCCGTCTTCCTCGGAAAGGAACGGCGTGATCGTGCGCACCGGATGCCGGCGGCAATCGTCCGCCGCCTGGGCGAAGTCGGTGAACTGCGCGAGCCTTTCGAGGTTGCGGCGGGTTGGGTAGATGATTGTCAGCTCGCCGGTCTCGGACCTGTCGAGCGCGCCTTGGGCGGTGGTCCAGAACAGGCGGACATTCTCGGTCTGGTCGACAGTGATATCGACCGCGCCGGTGCCGAGATCGGCGAGATAGAAACGCGTATCGAACACGCGCGACAGCTTCTCGTTCTTGGGAAACCAGCGAGCGAAGGGCAGGACTTCGGACGGGTCGAGCTGCCAGCCCATCTTGTCCAGCACCGGTGCGAGCTCGCCGCGCTCAAGCAGCAATTCGCGCGCCTTGCCGGCAAGGCTCGCGTCGACCTCGCCGCGCATGCCGATGGCGAGACCGGTTTCCTCCAGCGTTTCGCGGATCGCTGCGACACGGTGGGCGAGCTCGTCCTGCTCGATATCGCTGTCGAGCGTCTTTGCCAGCTCGAAGTCCGCCTCGTCGACGCGGCCGCCGGGAAAGACCGCCGCACCGCCCGCGAAGGACATCGAGCGCGATCGCACGGTCATCAGGATTTCCGGCGGCCCGCCATCGGCGGCGCGGCGGAAAACGACTACTGTGGCGGCGGGAATACCCTCGGCATGGGGCGCGTGCGCGAAACGATCATCGGTCATCGCGGGAGACTTTGGAGCAGCCGGCCCGCTTTGCCAAGCGCTCACGACAGCGAAGCGGGATGCGGGTGTCGGAAGCTTTTACAGAACCGGCGGCATCAAGAATTCGCTAACCATCGAAGTCGCTGGAAAAGCGGCCAAACGCAAATCTGGCACGGTGCCTGCATCTGTGCTTGCATCGATTGGTCCTCGATGACTGACGCCGCCATTGGTCTCCCGGTAGCGTCGACCCAAAAAGAAGGCCCGGTTCTGGCGAACCGGGCCTTTCTCTTTGTCAGAACCGATGAAGCGTTCAGTCGGCTTTTGCGACCTGCTTCTGCTCGAGCATTTCCTGCAGCTCGCCGGCTTCGAACATTTCCATCATGATGTCGCTGCCGCCGACGAATTCGCCCTTCACATAGAGCTGGGGGATCGTCGGCCAGTCCGAATAGGTCTTGATGCCCTGGCGGATTTCCATGTCCTGCAGCACGTCGACGCTTTCATAGGCGACGCCGCAATGATCGAGGATGGCAACCGCGCGGCTCGAAAAGCCGCACTGCGGGAAGAGCGGGGTGCCCTTCATGAAAAGGACCACGTCGTTCTCGCCGACCAGCCCGGAGATGCGTTCGTTTACGTCGGACATAGGATTTTCCGTCTGAATTTCGTTTACGCGCCGGAAGTGGGGACTTGGGTGGTCAGTTGCAAGGCATGCAGCGTGCCGCCCATCTTCCCGCCGAGCGCTTCATAGACCATCTTGTGCTGCTGCACGCGCGTCTTGCCCGCGAACTGCGGGGCGACGACCTTGGCTGCCCAATGGTCGTTGTCGCCCGCCAGGTCGCGCATTTCGACTTCCGCGCCCGGAAGCGCGTCCTTGATCATCGAAACGATGTCCTCTGCCGCCATCGGCATCGGATCAGCTCTCGCTCATGAACTGGCGCTTGGCCTCGATCGCCTTTTCTTCGAGCGCGGCGCGAACGCCAGCCTCGTCGATCTCGACACCGGCAGCGGTCAGGTCGCCGAGGAGCTTGCGGATGACGTCTTCGTCACCGGCTTCCTCGAAATCGGCCTGCACGACGGCCTTGGCATAGGCGTCGGTTTCTTCCGGGGTGAGGTTCATCTTCTCTGCGGCCCAGTGGCCGAGCAGGCGGTTGCGACGTGCCGCAACGCGAAAAGCAGTGTCCTCGTCCATCGCGAACTTGGCTTCTTCGGCGCGTTCGCGGTCCTTGAAATCGGTCATTTTGTCCTCTCGGGGGAATGGATATCCCCTTCGAAATAGGGCGCTGCCCCCTTGCGGGCAAGCAGCTTTCTAGCCCTGTCAGTCCATCGTCACCACGAGCTTGCCGACCGCCTGGCGGTTTTCGAGCTTGGCGATCGCATCGCCGCCGCGTTCGAGCGGGAAGGTTTCCGACACCAGCGGGTCGATCTTTCCGGCCTTCATCAGGTCGAACAGTTCCTCGACCTGCTCGCGGAACTTGACCGGCTCGCGCGCCGTGAAGGCGCCCCAGAAAACGCCGGCGATATCGCAGCTTTTCAGGAGGGTGAGATTGAGCGGCATCTTGGCGATACCGGCCGGGAAGCCGACGACGAGGAACTTGCCTTCCCAGGCGATCGAACGCAGCGCCGGCTCGGAATACTGGCCGCCCACGATGTCGTAGACGATGTTCGCGCCTTCGGGGCCGCAGGCCGCCTTGAAGGCGTTGGCGAGCGCCTTGGACGCATCCTTGTCCATTTCGGTCTTGGGATAGATCACGACCTCGTCGGCACCGGCCTTCTTCGCGACTTCGCCCTTTTCCTCGCTGGAGACGGCAGCGACGACGCGCGCACCGAATGCCTTGGCAAGTTCGACTGCCGAGAGGCCGACGCCGCCTGCCGCGCCAAGGACGAGGACCGTATCGCCTTCCTTGATGTGGCCGCGGTCCTTCAGCCCGTGGATCGTCGTGCCGTAGGTCATCAGCAGCGAGGCCGCTTTCTCGAAGGCAACGCCGTCAGGCACCGGGAACATGCGGTTCGCCGGGACGACGACCTTCTCGGCAAGGCCGCCGTTGCCGATACCGGCCATGACCTTGTCGCCGACCGAATAGCCTTCGACGCCTTCGCCGACAGCCTCGATCACGCCTGCGATCTCGCCGCCGGGCGAATAGGGACGCTCCGGCTTGAACTGGTAGAGGTCGCGGATCATCAGCGTGTCGGGGTAGTTGATCGCGCAGGCCTTCACGTCGACCAGCACTTCGCCCTTGCCGGGGGTGGGAACCTCCACCTCGTCGAGCGTGAGCGTTTCCGGACCACCGACTGCGTGCGTGCGTAGAGCCTTCATGCGGCTTTCTCCCCTGTTCCTTGTGCGAGCCATGGCATGTCGCGTGCCTGGCGCTGTTCGTATGTCGTGATGGATGCCTCCCGCTCGAGCGTGAGGCCGATTTCGTCGAGACCGTTCAGCAGGCAGTGCTTGCGGAACGGGTCGATGTCGAAGGCAAATCGGTCCTGGAACGGCGTTGTCACCGTCTGGCTTTCGAGATCGATGTTGATCGGATGCTCGCGCGCGACCTCCAGCAGGCGGTCGACCTGCTCCTGCGGTAGCGCGACGGCAAGGATGCCGTTCTTGAAGGCATTGCCCGAGAAGATGTCGGAGAAGCTCGGCGCGATGACGGCGGTAATGCCGAGGTCGAGCAGCGCCCAAGCGGCATGCTCGCGGCTCGATCCGCAGCCGAAATTGTCGCCCGCGATCAGGATCGGCGCGCCGGCGTATTCGGGATCGTCGAACACGTTGTCCGGATTTGCACGGACGCTCTCAAACGCCCCTTCGCCCAGTCCCTCTCGCGAAATGGTCTTGAGCCATTTGGCCGGGATGATCACGTCGGTGTCGACGTTCTTCGCGCCATAGGGAATCGCGCGCCCTTCGATGGTCGAGACTGCTTTCATCAGTCCGTTTCGGGCGGCTCGCCTGTGGGCGTATGCGGCGCGGTCGAGGTCTTGGGCGGCTTGCCCCCGGACTTGTCCTTGCGGCGGTTCGCATAGAGCAGCGCTGCGGCGATAGCGGCGGAGCCGATCGCACCTGCGGCGATGGCGGCCTTGCCTGTGATTTTCTTGGTCATGACAACCTCATGGGATGCGCGGGGCGGGCTTGCAAGCCATCTCAGCCAACAAGTTCACGGACATCGGTGAGTTTCCCGGTGACGGCGGCGGCGGCGGCCATGGCGGGGCTCATCAGGTGCGTGCGTGCACCCGGTCCCTGCCGGCCGACGAAATTGCGGTTGGAGGTGGAAGCGCAGCGGTCGCCGGGCGGCACTTTGTCGGGGTTCATGCCGAGACAGGCCGAGCACCCGGGCTCGCGCCATTCGAGGCCGGCTTCGATGAAAACCTTGTCGAGCCCTTCCTCTTCGGCCTGCTGCTTAACGAGGCCGGAGCCGGGGACGACGATGGCCCAGTGGACATTGTCCGCCTTCTTGCGGCCGCGCAGCACTTCGGCGGCGGCACGCAGGTCCTCGATACGGCTGTTGGTACAGCTGCCGATGAAGACGGTCTGCACCTCGACGTCGGACAGCTTCTGGCCCGCTTCGAGGCCCATGTATTCGAGGCTCTTGCGCGCAGCTTCCTGTTTCGAGGGGTCGGCGAAGCTTTCGGGTGCGGGGATCGTGCCGCCGATCGGCGCAGTGTCTTCCGGGCTGGTGCCCCAGGTCACGGTCGGTTCGACATCGCTCGCCTGGATGATGACGGTTTTGTCGAACACCGCGCCCTCGTCGGTATGGAGCGTCTTCCACCAGGCGAGCGCGCGATCCCAGTTCTCGCCGGTCGGCGTGTAGGGCCTGCCCTTGAGATAGCGGAAAACCGTCTCGTCGGGAGCGATCAGGCCGGCACGCGCGCCCGCCTCGATGCTCATGTTGCACACGGTCAGGCGCGCTTCGACGCTCATCGCCTCGAACACGGCTCCGCGATATTCGATGACGTGTCCGGTGCCGCCAGCCGTCCCGATCCGGCCGATGATGTGGAGGATCAGGTCCTTGGCCGTAACGCCGGGCGAAAGTTCGCCCTCGACGCGGATTTCCATCGCTTTCGATTTCTTCAGCTGGAGCGTCTGGGTGGCGAGCACATGCTCGACCTCGCTAGTGCCGATGCCGAAAGCGAGTGCGCCGATCCCGCCATGGGCAGCCGTGTGGCTGTCGCCGCACACGATCGTGCTGCCGGGAAGCGAGAAGCCCTGCTCCGGCCCGACGACATGGACGATGCCCTGCTGCGGCGCGCTCGCATCGATGTAGCGGATGCCGAAATCGGGCGCGTTGCGTTCGAGGGCGGCGAGCTGCTGCGCGCTTTGCGGATCGGCGATCGGGATGCGATTGCCAGTGGCATCGAGCCGCGGGGTTGTCGGCAGGTTGTGGTCGGGCACCGCGAGGGTCAGGTCGGGGCGCCTGACGGGGCGTCCTGCAGCGCGCAGCGCTTCGAAAGCCTGCGGGCTGGTAACCTCGTGGACGAGGTGCCGGTCGATGAAGAGAAGGCTGGTGCCATCGTCGCGCGTTTCGACGACGTGGGCATCCCAGATCTTGTCGTAAAGAGTGCGGGGGCGGCTGGCCATGGCACGATGCCTATGGCCGCCGCCCCCTATCGGGCAAGGGAGGAAAACTTCTGCCCGCTTGGCGTGAGGCTTTCAGCCCCTCGGATTAATAGCGTCCGCGACGATCGTAGCGGCGGTCGTAACGGTCGTGACCGCGATAGGCGCTGCGATAACGGGCCTCGGAAAGCGCGTCATAAGCCTGGTCGATGCGCCAGTTGATGGTGCGCACGTCGCGGCGCGAAAGGCCGTTGCGGGCGAAGGCTGCATAGCTGCGCTCGACGGTGCGCAGGCGTTCGCGGACCTGGCGGGCCTGCCAGCGGTCGATCTCGCCATTGCGCATTGCAATGCGGATGTCGCGTGCGAGGCGGTCGATCCGGCGCTCGATGCGCGGGTCGGAATAGCCGCGGTGATAGGAGCGGTCTCCGCGATAATTCTGCTCGTAACCATTGTCCCAGTGGCCGCGCGGTGCGGCGTTCGCGGGAATCGAGAGGCCGAGGGCGATGGGAAGTGCGAGCCCGGCGGCGATCAGCTTGGTTGACTTGTGCATGGTAGTTTCCTTGTTATCCGTGTCGTCCACATGTTCATAAAATAGCGCACTTATCTGAACGATCGCAAAACAAGGCTGTCAGCTTGGGCGATGCGAAACATTTTTCTGTGCTCCGAAAGCCACCCGGTGAAATTTCCTGCTGCGGGGTCATGGAAATGAAAGACATCCGATGCTAACTGACACGCATGTCAGCAAAGCCTTTCGCCTTTCCGATCAAGGTCGTGCCCGGTGATATCGATTTCATGGGGCACGTGAACAATGCCCGCTACCTCGGCTGGGTGCAGGACGCCGTGCTCGCGCACTGGCGCAAGCTTGCCCCGGCGGAAGAAGTGGCGAGCAAGGCGTGGGTCGCGCTCAAGCACGAGATCACCTATCGCAAGCCCGCCTTCCTCGAAGACGACGTGATCGCCGAAACCGTGCTCGAAAGCATCAAGGGCGCGCGTGCGTTCTACCGCACGGTCATCCAGCGCGGCGAAGACGTTCTTGCCGAAGTACAAAGCGCCTGGTGCTGCATCGACGCGGAAACCCTGCGCCCGGCACGCATCGGCGAAGAAGTGTCGCGGTTCTTTTTTCCCAAGGACGATTGACCTATAATCGTCCACACCATGGACATCCTGCTGCCAGCCCTGATCGTCATTGCCACCGTCTTCGCGATGGAGTGGGTCGCGTGGGCCAGCCATAAGTACATCATGCACGGCTTCGGCTGGGCGTGGCACCGCGACCACCATGAGCCGCACGACAATGTGCTCGAGAAGAACGATCTCTATGCCATCGTCGGCGCGGCGATGAGCATCTCGATGTTTGCGCTCGGCAGCCCGCTCGTCATGGGCGCTTCCGCCTGGTGGCCGGGCACCTGGATCGGGCTCGGCATCCTCTTCTACGGGATCATCTACACGCTGGTTCACGACGGTCTCGTCCACCAGCGCTATTTCCGCTGGGTGCCCAAGCGTGGCTACGCGAAGCGGCTGGTGCAGGCGCACAAGCTGCACCATGCGACGATCGGCAAGGAAGGCGGGGTCAGCTTCGGCTTCGTATTCGCGCGCGATCCGGCAAAGCTGAAAGCCGAACTCAAGCGGCAGCGCGAAGCAGGCATTGCCGTCGTGCGCGAGAGCGCCGGGGCCTGAAGCCTATTCGTTGCGGGTCGCGATCCAGCTGCCGGCGACAACCAGGATAGCGATTGAAATCCAGTACCACGGGTGCCCGAGGGTGTACCAGGTGAAGACCGCGCCGACGCTCATTGCGCCGATGGCCATGATCTTCGCGCGGCGCGAGATCGCCCGGCGCTCCGTCCAGTCGCGCACTTGGGGCCCCCAGGTCGGATGGTCGAGGATCTTGCGCTCCCATTCCGGGTTGCTGCGCGCGAAGCAGTAGACTGCCACGAGCAGGAACGGGACGGTCGGCATGATCGGCATGAAGGCGCCGATCGCGCCGAGCACTACGAAGAAGATGCCGCAAACAAGGTAGAGCGTGCGCATCTCAGGCCGCAGCAAGCCTCGCCGCGTGTTCCTTCACCAGTGCGATCATGTTGGGAATGCCCTGCGTCCGGTTGGAGGACAGCTGGTTCCTGAGGTCGAACGGGGCAAGCTCGCCTTCGATGTCGAGCGTTGCGACATCCTTCGCCGGCTTGTCCTGCACAGCCGAGATCACCAGCGCGACGATGCCCTTGGTGATGGCTGCATTGCTGTCTGCGAGGAAATGCAGCGTGTCGCCGCTTTCGGTGGGATAGACCCAGACGCTTGCCGAACATCCGCGCACCAGCGTCGCGTCGGTCTTGAGGGCGTCGGGCATGGGCTCGAGTTCGCGGCCCAGTTCGATCAGCAGGCGATAGCGTTCGTCGCCTTCGAGGAATTCGTACTCCTCACGGATATCGTCGATTGATCTCATGACGCGCCATGTAGGCGCATCGCCTCACAAATCCACCCCGCTCGCGATGGCTTCGAGCTTGCGGATGCGTTCCTTGAGATCGGCGATCTCGATGCGAGCTGCACCGGCGGGAGAGCCGTTGTCCATTTCCGGGGCGCGGATCGCCCGGTCGAGCTCGCGTTCCTTGAGCGCCAGCCAGCCCTGCCAGCAGCGCATCGCGGTCATGGCGAGGATCGTGAGGCCGGTGACGGTGGCCGCAGCTATGATGATCTGTTCACTCATATCCAATTCCTCCCCGAACTGGCGGGTGTCCTTACTTGTCTCTCAGTTTCTCGATTTCGTCGGCGATCGCCTTGGCTTCGCGGCCGTCGACGGTGATGCGTTCGAGCACTTTGACGCGGTCGCGAAGTTCCTGCAGCTCGCGCTGGGTATCGTCGTCCCTCGCTTCGACCTGGGGCTGGCGATCTTCGTCGTGATGGTCGCGATGTTCGCCGCTCAGCTTCCGGATCGTCCGGTTGCGCTCGATGACGATCATCACGATCGCGAAGATCAGCAGGGCGGTCCAGATGCTCATGCGGCGGTCTCCCGGCGGTCGCTCGAGAAGTCTTCGAGCGTGTCGAGATCGCGCAGCTGCTCGATCTGGGCGGCAAGATCGCTGCGGTTCTCGGTCGCGATGCGTTCGAGGACGCGAATGCGTTCTTCGAGCTTGACATAGTTCTCTTTCGAGATGCCCTGCTGGCCGGCACCCTTGGTTGCCGCCATGCGCTCCTTGTGTTCGAGGCTACGGTTCACGATCGTGCTGACGCCGATCGTGACGATCATGACGGCGACGATCACGAAGCCGAAAATTACCATCAGTTCGCCCATCAGTTCACATCCTTCTCTTTACGCAGACGCTCGAATTCATGCGTCAGCTGGAAGCCGCTGTCGGTTACGATGCGCTCGATATTGCCCAGCCGGTCCTTCATCGAACCGAGTTCGGCGCGCAGTTCGGCGTTCTCATGCGTCAGGAGCTTTACGCGTTCGGCAGTCTGGCCGTCGGTGCTCGGCTTGAGCGACTGGCCCCACATGCCTTCCAGCGGATAGCCATGCTTGATCTTGAGCCGGGTCGTGTGGATCCAGCCCGCGATGCCGGCACCGCCGAGAGCCAGGCCTGCGCCGATGATCCAGGGCAGGTGGGGTGCGATCTGTGCTGCGGTGTCCATGGTCATGCCTTCTCCCGGGTGGTGATGTCGAGCGGCACGCCGCTGTCGTTGCGGGCTGCGACGGGCTTGTCGCGCAGCGCCTCGATTTCGTCATGCAGCGAGTAGCCGCGGTCGGTCACGATCTTCTCGAGCACGACCATGCGGTCCTGCATCGAGTCGATCTGGTCGCGCAGCGCGGCGTTTTCCTCGCGCAGCTGGGCGCTTTCCTTGGTGTCCTTGGGCTTGCTCTTGCCGCCCCACTCGTCCTCCAGCTCGTACCCGTGCTTGGCACGGATCCAGTTGTTGAGGATCCAGGCGCCGTAGCTGACCGCGATGATCGCGATGACAAAACTTGGTCCGCCGAAATCCATTATACGTTTTCCTTCCTATCCATGTTCAGAGGCACGCCGTTGTCCGCGCCTTCCACCTCGCGCTGGTCGCGCAGGGCTTCGATCTGGGTCGCGACGTCGTAGCCGCGGTCGGTGACGATCCGTTCGAGCACCTGCACCCGGTCTTCGAGGCGCTGGACCTGGGTGGCATATTGTGCCGCCTTCTCCGCGCTCGCGCTTGCCGTGGCTTCCATCTGGATCTCGATGACCTTCTGGCGATGCTTGGTCCAGATCGCGACGATCGGGATCGACACGCCGATGATCGGGATCAGCAGTGCAAGTTGTCCTGGCTCCATTTAATCAGTCCCCCTCCGTGTGTCGGTCTCAGCGCAGCCGCTCGATTTCGGCGGTCAGGCGCGGATTGCTGCTGACGTAGAAGCTCTCGACTTCGGCCAGGCGGCGATCGACGTCGCGCATTCGCGAGCGGATTTCGCGTGCCGTGCGCTTCGGGCTCTGCCGAACCCGCTGCCAGTAGACTTGCTCTTCCTGGTCGACGTAGAGATGCGGTGGCTTCTTGTTCAGCAACAGGCCGGCGATGAAGTAGGCCGGGATGGTCATACCGCCGGTCATGAAGGTGAGGGCGAGGACTGCGAGGCGAACCCACAGCGCGTTGACGCCGGTATAGTCCGCAATTCCCGAGCAGACGCCCATCAGCTTGGCATTCTGCTTGTCGCGATAAAGAGTGGTCCGCGGGGTGTTCACAGCTTGGCTCCCTTCTTTTCAGCCATCAGGCGATCGAGTTCGCGCAGCGGCTGGTTGTCCGTTTCGCGGTCCGGCAGGAGCCGCGTGTTGTTGAATTCCGGATGATCGGCGGCGACGAGGCGCTCGACTGTGTCCATCCGTTCGTCGAGGCGCTTGGCGAGCTGGTAGAGGTCGTCGAGCAGCGCTTCGTCATCGGTCGTGATGGTCGCGGCAGACTTCCACTTCGTGACGTAGTGGAGGATGAGCCACGGCAGGCCGATGAAAATGGCGGGGATGATGATGATCTCTTCCACGATGATCAGTCCTTCTTGTCTTCGCTGCCGCCCATGCCGAGCGCGCGTTTCATTTCTGCGAGTTCGTCGTCGATCTTGTCAGCACCTTCGAGCGCGGCGATCTCGTCGGCCAGGCTCGGCGTGCCGGACTTGTCGGCGATGGCGAGCGAGTCGGCCCGGCCTTCGGCGTAGTCGACACGGCGTTCGAGCTGGTCGAAGCGCGACAGCGCATCGTCGGTCCGCTCGTGCGTCATCAGGCTGCGCAGCTTGACGCGGTTCTCGGCGCTTTCGAGGCGCGCGGCGATCGCGGTCTGGCGGCTGCGTGCTTCACGCAGGCGGTTCTGCAGCTTGTGAATGTCCTTCTCGTAGGCCCGCAGCGCATCGTCCAGCACGGCGATTTCCTGCTTGAGCTGGTCCGACATGTCGGCAGCCTTCTTCTTCTCGACCAGCGCGGCACGGGCGAGGTCCTCGCGGTCCTTCGAGAGTGCGAGCTGCGCCTTCTCGGCCCAGTCGGCCTGGAGCTTGTCGAGCTTGACCGTCGCGCGGTGCATTTCCTTCTGGTCGGCGATCGTGCGGGCGGCGCTTGCGCGGACTTCGACCAGCGTTTCCTCCATTTCGAGGATGATCATGCGGATCATCTTCTCGGGGTCGTCGGCCTTGTCGAGCATGTCATTGAAGTTGGCGGCGATGATATCGCGGGTACGACTGAAAATTCCCATAAAGGGCACTCCGGAGTTGAAGACGTCTTGGATCCGGTCGCTGGTGGAAGGCGACTGGGTTGGAGTCGGGCTCTTGCGGAGGCGTTCGACCTCGGTTTCGAGCCGCGAAAGCGGATTGCGGGCCGGAGCGTCACCGCGAGCCTTGGGGGCTGCGCCGGACTGGAAGCGCTGGGCCTTGACGGTGCGCTCCGGACCTAGGGGGTTCTTGCCAACGGGCATGTTCATGCCAGTTCCACGGACTCGCAGGTGATTTCCGCGGCGTAGGCCTGGCTCACCTGCATCTGCGAGCTGAGCGCCACGAACAGGCACATGGCTGCGACGCTGGCGATAGAGGCCTGTCCCAGCTTGGTCTGAAAGAAGCGGCGGTCGAACATGATTACTAACTCCCGTTTGGTGTTGTTCACCTATCAGCAAGGGGCGTGCCAATTTTGGATTTCGGGAGAAAACCGCCGGAATTTGATGATTTTTACCGAGGGCGGTTGGTTTCTGTTGCCAAGGCTTGGGAATTTTCACTATATCTTGGCCCATGGAGCGGGAAAATCAGTTCATAGGCCAGTCCGGGGCCTTTCTCGACGCGGTCGAACGGACCAGTCGTGCAGCTTCGATGCGGCGCCCCGTGCTCGTCATCGGCGAGCGCGGGACGGGCAAGGAACTCATCGCCGAGCGCCTGCACCGCCTGTCGACCCGGTGGGACGAACCGCTCGTTACGATGAACTGCGCCGCCTTGCCGGAAACGCTGATCGAGGCCGAACTGTTCGGTCACGAGGCCGGAGCCTTCACCGGTGCTACCAAGGTTCGCGAGGGAAGGTTCGAGGAAGCCGACAAGGGCACTTTATTTCTCGACGAACTGGGCACTCTCTCGATGGCCGCACAAGAGCGCCTGTTGAGGGCCGTTGAATATGGCGAGGTCACCCGCATCGGTTCCTCGCGCCCGATCAGGGTCGACGTGCGCATCGTGGCCGCCACCAACGAAGACCTCCCGGCCCGCGCGGCCGAGGGCAAGTTCCGCTCTGACCTGCTCGACCGGCTGAGCTTCGAAGTCATCACTCTCCCGCCCCTGCGCGTGCGCGAAGGGGATATCGGCGTGCTTGCGGACTACTTCGGGCGTCGCATGGCCGCGGAGATCGGGTGGGAAGGCTGGCCGGGCTTTTCCGACCATGTCGCCGAGCAGCTCGAGAACC
Source organism: Erythrobacter sp. HKB08 (assembly GCF_004114695.1). Classification (NCBI taxonomy): domain Bacteria; kingdom Pseudomonadati; phylum Pseudomonadota; class Alphaproteobacteria; order Sphingomonadales; family Erythrobacteraceae; genus Erythrobacter; species Erythrobacter sp. HKB08. Next base: position 2,576,615 of record NZ_CP035310.1, on the reverse strand, counting down.
ACCCCTGGCCGGGCAATGTGCGCGAGCTGCGCAACGTCGTCGAACGCGCGGTCTACCGGTGGGACAATTGGGAAACGCCGATCGGCCATGTAATTTTCGACCCGTTCGATTCCCCGTGGAAGCCGGTCAATCCGCCGTCGCCGGAAACCAGCGAACCCAACTTCCGCAATATCGTCTCCGCAGATGCGCGCCCGACCGCCGACCTCGAGAACATCGACGACCTGCGTGCCGCCGTGGACGAGCACGAGAAGGCGATCGTCGAGCACGCGCTCGGCAAGCATCGCTGGAACCAGCGCCAGACCGCCAAGGCACTCGGCCTGACCTACGACCAGCTGCGTCACTGCATCAAGAAGCACGGGTTGTCGGACAACGACTGACCCGCCGCGAGCCTTGGTTACCAATCGGACGCCGGCCATTAGGCAGTTTCATCAGGCAATCCTCTTGAGCGCGGATTAGGCTTTCGACCGTCCTAATGCCTCCCCTGATCATTCATCGGGGGAAGACCACATGAAACGTTTCACCAGCCGCAAGCGCGCCTTGCTGTTCGCCGTCCCGCTCGCAGCGCTTGCCGGCGGCAGCGCCATCGCGAACCATTCGTGGAGCACCTATGCGTGGAACTACGACGGGGCGAACCCGATCGCCGCGCCCGTGGTCGACAACACCGATCCCAACTGGACGAGCTATGTCGACAAGGCGGTTGCCGACTGGAACGCTTCTCCTGTCATCCAGGCGACTATCGAGCGCGGCAACAACTCGTCCTGCAGCTTCGTCACCGGGACCATCCAGGTCTGCAACGACGACTATGGCTCGAACGGCTGGCTGGGCCTTGCCAGCATTGCGCTGTCGGGCGGCAAGATCGTCGCCGGGACGACCAAGCTCAACGACAACTATTTCAACCGCGACGCTTACAATACCTACAGCTGGCGCCAGCTGGTGACCTGCCAGGAAATCGGCCACGACTATGGCCTCGCGCACCAGAACGAGAACTTCTCAACCGACGAGACGACTTCGTGCATGGAATACACCAGTCGTCCGGAGGGCAATGAAGGGCCGGACCAGCACGATTACGACCAGCTGCTGACGATCTACTCGGGCGGCGGCGATGGCGGTGGTGGCGGTACCAAGCCAGGCAAGGGTGGCGGCAAAGGCGGCGGTGGCGGCGGCGGAAACGGCAAGGGCAAGAACCGTGTCAGCCTGCCCGCTGTCGGCAATACTCCTGCCACCTGGGGCCGCCCGACCGGGTTCCTGCTTAATGGTCGCCCGCACACCTTCGAAAAATCGGTCAACGGCATCAAGTTCGTCACCCATGTCACCTGGGCTCCCGAGGAAGGTGGTCACGACGACCACCATCATTGATAGTCTCGCGGGGCAGGGCCGTCTGCCTTCCGTTCGCGGCGGCCTTAACCGTAAATTGACTGTCACGGCGTATCTCCGCCTCGCCGGTTATGAGCGTGCCGGCGCGGCGGAGATATTGCTATGAAACTCATCAAGGCCCTGTCCGTGCTGTTCGGCACTTTCTGGATGGCGTGGGTGGCATATATGGCTTTTTCCGTCCCGCGCGACGTCGACGAGGCGATGAACCAGCCGATGGATGCCCTCGGCGGAAGCACGATCGGTCAGGAAATCGCCACGGCTCAGGCGAAGGCGAAGCAGGACCAGTGCGAGGCATGGAAACTGCGCGCCGAGAACGCCTGGAATCGCTCGGTCGAAAAGGGCACGCTCGACCGCGACGAAGACATGATCGCCGAGCTCGACCAGCAGGTCGCGCGTTTCTGCGACTGATCGCTTTCGTCCAGGCGGGTCGATAGTCCTCGGGTAATCACCCGAACTCACCAACTATAACTTGCTTTGTCGGGAAGGCGCGCCTATCTGGGCGGCATTCCGACATTGTCGCGACAAGGTTTGGATGCTGGCGCCTCCGGGGGCCGGCCCGAAACCCCATTGTCGCGGCGATCGAGCAAAAATGGAGACCCGATGGCCGATCTGGCACGCCTGACCGATATTATCGAACCCGAAGCGAAAGCGCTCGGTTTCGATCTCGTGCGCGTGAAGATGATGCCGTCGGAAGCCGGCGATGGCGGCCTGGCCCTGCAGATCATGGCGGAGGACCCGGAAACGGGCCAGCTGGTAATCGAACAATGCGCCGCCTTGTCGCGCCGCGTGTCCGACAGGATCGACGAACTCGAAGAGCGCGGCGAGGTGCTGATCGAAGGCGCCTACCACCTCGAGGTTTCCTCGCCCGGCATCGACCGTCCGCTCACCCGCGTGAAGGATTACGTCAACTGGGCGGGCCACGAGGTGAAGATCGCCATGGACAAGTCGTGGGACGGCCAGCGCAACTTGCGCGGCAATCTCATCGGCATCGAAGGCGAAACCGTGAAAATCGAGGACAGGAAGGCCGGCGAGGTTGCCGTCCCGATGTCCGCAATCCATTCGGCACAGCTCATCCTCACCGATGCGCTGATTGCCGCAACCCGACCGCTCGACACCACCGGCGTCGAGGATGTAGTTGAAACCGAAGACGAAGAAGAAAAGGCTGACGACTGATGGCCAGTGCAATTTCCGCCAACAAGGCAGAGCTGCTCGCGATCGCGAACTCGGTCGCCTCGGAGAAGATGATCGACAAGGCGATCGTCATCGAGGCGATGGAAGAAGCAATCCAGAAGAGCGCGCGCAACCGCTACGGTTCGGAAAACGACATTCGCGCAAAGCTCGACCCGCAGACCGGCGATCTCAGCCTGTGGCGCGTCGTCGAGGTGGTCGAGGAAGTCGAAGACTACTTCAAGCAGGTCGACCTCAAGCAGGCGCAAAAGCTGCAGGACGGCGCGCAGATCGGTGACTTCATCGTCGACCCGCTGCCCCCGGTTGACCTCGGCCGTATCGATGCGCAGTCGGCCAAGCAGGTCATCTTCCAGAAGGTCCGCGACGCAGAGCGTGAACGCCAGTTCGAGGAATTCAAGGACCGCGCGGGCGAAGTCATCACCGGCGTGATCAAGTCGGTCGAATTCGGCCATGTGATCGTCAACCTCGGCCGTGCCGAAGGCGTCATTCGCCGCGACCAGCAGATCCCGCGCGAAGCCGCCCGCGTGGGCGAGCGTGTCCGCGCGCTGATCACCAAGGTGGAACGCAACAACCGCGGTCCGCAGATTTTCCTGAGCCGCGCGCACCCCGACTTCATGCGCAAGCTGTTCGCGCAGGAAGTGCCGGAAATCTACGACGGCATCATCGAGATCAAGGCCGCCGCTCGTGACCCGGGCAGCCGCGCCAAGATCGGCGTCATCAGCCACGACAGCAGCATCGACCCGGTCGGCGCCTGCGTCGGCATGAAGGGTAGCCGCGTCCAGGCCGTCGTGCAGGAACTGCAGGGCGAGAAGATCGACATCATTCCCTGGAGCGAGGACACCGCGACCTTCGTCGTCAACGCGCTCCAGCCGGCTACCGTCGCCCGCGTCGTTCTCGACGAGGACGAGAGCCGCATCGAAGTCGTTGTGCCGGACGATCAGCTCTCGCTGGCAATCGGTCGCCGCGGCCAGAACGTGCGTCTCGCCAGTCAGCTGACCGGCCACCAGATCGACATCATGACCGAGGAAGAAGCCTCGGAGAAGCGCCAGAAGGAATTCGCCGAGCGCTCCAAGATGTTCGAGGAAGAGCTCGACGTCGACGAAACGCTCTCGCAGCTGCTCGTCGCCGAAGGTTTCGCCGAGCTGGAGGAAGTCGCCTACGTCGAACTCGACGAACTCGCTTCGATCGAAGGCTTCGACGAGGAACTGGCCGAAGAGCTGCAGAGCCGCGCCAAGGAAGCGCTCGAGCGCCACGAGGAAGCTGCGCGTACCGAGCGCCGCGAACTCGGCGTCGAAGATGCGCTGGCCGACATCCCGCACCTGACCGAGCAGATGCTGGTCACGCTGGGCAAGGGCGGCATCAAGACGCTCGACGACCTCGCCGACCTCGCGACCGACGAGCTGATCGCCAAGAAGCGCGAAGCTCCGCGTCGTCGCAACAACGACGGCCCGCCGATGCGTCGTCCCTCGATCCGCGAACAGGACAAGGGCGGCGTGCTTGGCGAGTACGGCCTGAGCGAAGAGCAGGGCAACGAGATCATCATGGCTGCCCGCGCGCACTGGTTCGACGACGAAGAGGAAGCTGCGCCCGCAGCGACCGACGAGGCTGCAACGCAGGAGGCCGCCGATGCGGACTCCGAACAATGAGCGCCTGAGCCCCGACATCGCTGACAAGCCCGAGGGCCGGAGCAATTCCGGCCCCGGGAAGTCCTGCCCGGAACGCCGCTGCATTCTCACCGGCGACACCGCCCCGCGCGATACGCTCGTGCGGCTGGCGATCTCGCCCGACGGGCTGGTGCTGCCGGATCCTGCCGCCAAGGCGCCGGGCCGTGGCGCCTGGATAGGCGTGGCGCGCGTCGAACTCGAAGAGGCATTGGCGAAGGGCAAGCTGCGCGGCGCACTGGCGCGTGCCTTCAAGGGAGCGCCGCTGACGATCCCGGAAGACCTGCCGCGACTGGTCGAGGATGCGCTGCGCAAGCAGTTTCTCGACCGGCTGGGTCTCGAAATGCGCAGCGGAAACATTATCTTGGGCTCGGACCGGATCGCCGAACAGGCGAGAATGGGGCGGGTTGCCCTCCTTTTGCACGCGCGCGATGCCCGTGAGGACGGGCGCAAGAAACTCGACCAGGCATGGCGCGTAGGGCGCGATGCGGAAGGTAGCGGTGAGCGGGGAATGACCTTGCCACTGGACCGGGCGGCTTTGTCTGTGGCATTGGGCCGCGAGAACGTCGTCCACCTGGGCGTGAATGGCCGTAGGGCCGAAGATGCTGCGGCCGAGCGGATCCTGCCGATCCTCGCGCGCCTGTCGCACTACATCGGGGCCGATGCCCCTGAAGAGACCGCCGGCGAAGCTGCCTCGGCAGCGGCGCGGGACGACGAATTGGAAGTTTGAAGGAACGACGAGCTAGATGAGCGACGAAGACAAAAAACCTGCACGCAAACCTCTCGGCCTGAAGCGGGCGGTCGATGCTGGCGAGGTCAAGCAGACCTTCAGCCACGGCCGCACCAACAAGGTTGCCGTCGAGGTGAAGCGCAAGCGCAAGCTCGTCAAACCCGGCGAGACTCCGCCTCCGCCCCCTCCGCCGCCGCCCGCGCCGGAGCCTGCTCCTGCGCCTGCACCGGAAGCGAAGAAGCCTGCCGCCAAGAAGGCACCTCCGGGCGAAACCCCGCAGGAAAAGGTAGCCCGCCTCCAGCGCGAAGCCGAGGAAGAGCGCCTGCGCCTCGCCGAGGAAGCGCGCAAGCGTGACGAGCAGAAGGCCAAGAAGGAAGCCGAGGACGAGAAGAAGCGGCAGGAAGAAAACCGCAAGGCCGAGGAAGAAGCCGCCAAGCGTGCCGAGGAAGAAGCCAAGGCTGCTGCCGAAGCTCCGGCCGAAGCCGAAGGCGAAGCGGAAGCCGCGCCCGCAGCGAAAGGCACGCCGGCCCCTGCTCCGCGCAAGTTCACGCCCGTGGCCCGTCCCGAGGCGAAGAAGCCGGAAAAGAAGAAGAAGGACGACAAGCGTCCTGCCCCGGCCGAGCGCAAGGACAAGCGCCGTTCGGGCAAGCTGACCGTCACCAAGGCTCTCAACGAGGACGAGGGGCGCCGCGCGCGTTCGCTCGCCGCACTCAAGCGTGCGCGCGAGAAGGAACGCCGCATGCAGGGCGGCGGCTCGTCCAAGCCGCGCGAGAAACAGGTCCGCGATGTGGTCGTCCCCGAGGCGATTACCGTCGGCGAACTGGCCAAGCGCATGGGCGAAAAGGGTGCCGACCTGGTGAAGGAGCTCTTCAATCTCGACATGATGGTCACGGTCAACCAGACCATCGACCAGGATACAGCGGAGCTGCTCGTCGAGCAGTTCGGTCACAATATCCAGAAGGTGTCGGAAGCCGACGTCGATATCGACACGACGGTCGACCAGGATCCGGAAGAAACGCTCAAGCCGCGTCCTGCGGTGGTCACCATCATGGGCCACGTCGACCACGGCAAGACCAGCCTGCTCGACGCGCTGCGCGGCTCGAACGTCCTCAAGGGCGAAGCGGGCGGCATCACGCAGCACATCGGCAGTTACCAGGTGAAGACGAAGGATGGCGCAGTCATCACCTTCCTCGACACCCCGGGCCACGAAGCGTTCACCGAAATGCGTGCGCGCGGTGCGAATGTGACCGACATCGTCGTGCTGGTGGTCGCCGCAGACGACGGCATCATGCCGCAGACGATCGAGGCCATCAATCACACCAAGGCCGCCGGCGTTCCGATGATCGTCGCGATCAACAAGTGCGACAAGCCGGAAGCCAATCCGCAGAAGATCCGCGAGCGCCTGCTCGAACACGAAGTCATCGTCGAGGCGATGTCGGGCGATGTGCAGGACGTGGAAATTTCCGCCAAGGAAAAGACCAATCTCGACGAACTGCTCGAGAAGATCGCGCTTCAGGCGGAGCTGCTCGAACTCAAGGCCAATCCGGATCGCGATGCGGAAGCGACCGTGATCGAAGCGCAGCTCGACAAGGGCCGCGGCCCGGTCGCGACCGTGCTGATCACCCGCGGTACGCTAAAGCGCGGCGACAACTTCGTCGTCGGCACGCAGAGCGGCAAGGTGCGCGCGATCGTCAACGACCAGGGCAAGCAGATCAAGGAAGCCGGTCCGTCCATGCCGGTCGAGGTCCTCGGCCTCGGCGGCGTGCCGAATGCCGGTGACGTGCTCGCAGTGGTCGAGAACGAACAGCGTGCCCGCGAAGTGGCCGAATATCGCCAGGAGAAGGCAACGGAGAAGCGCACCGCGCTCGCCCCGACCAGCTTCGATACGATGTTCAACAACCTCGCATCGAACGTCATCGAGTTCCCGCTCGTGGTGAAAGCCGACGTGCAGGGCAGTGTCGAGGCGATCACCAACGCGCTGCACAACCTCTCGAACGACGAGATCAAGGTGCGCGTGCTGCATGCGGGCGTTGGCGCCATTACCGAAAGCGACGTTACGCTTGCGGCGGCATCGAACGCTCCGATCATCGGCTTCAACGTGCGTCCGAACCCGAAGGCACGCCAGCTGGTCGAACGCGAGAAGGTGCGGATGATGTATTACGATGTCATCTACCACCTGACCGAAGAGATCGCGAAGGAGATGGCAGGCGAGCTTGGTCCGGAGCGGATCGAGAACGTCGTCGGCCGTGCCGAAGTCAAGCAGGTCTTCCCTGCTGGCAAGAAGGACAAGGCTGCCGGCCTGCTCGTCATCGAAGGCGTCATCCGCAAGGGCCTCCACGCACGTCTCACCCGCGACGATGTCATCGTCTCGGCCACGACCATCGCGTCGCTGCGCCGCTTCAAGGACGATGTCGACGAGGTTCGTGCGGGTCTCGAATGCGGCGTGGTCCTCGAGGACACGAACGACATCAAGGCTGGCGACAACCTCGAAGTCTTCGAAGTCGAGGAGCGTGAACGCACGCTCTGAGCCGGGGGTAACGCATGGCCAGGATCTACGAACGCCAGCGTTCGCCTTCTGCGGTACTGATGGGCTCCTCGTTCCAGTCGTGGGACGAGGAGCATCAGACAATCACCGTCGAATATACCCCGCCGCCCGAATTCGCCTCGCCCCGCGGCGCGGTGCAGGGTGGATTGATCGCAGGTTTCCTCGACGAGGTGATGGGGGCGGCACTGCTCGCATCCACCGATGGCGAGGCGCTGCCGCTCAATCTCGACATGAACCTGACTTTCGTGCGGATGGTTCCGCTGGAAACGATCACCGGCAAGGGCAAGGTCGTGCGCGCAGGCCGCAGGGTCGCTTTCCTTGAAGGCGAGCTGTTCGACAAGGAGGGCAACCTCCTCGCCCGTGCGACTTCGACCGCTATCCCGACGCCCGTTCCCGGAGAAAAGGAATGAGCAGGGGTGACGCGGGCGACTTCCCGCATGCCAGGCTGATGGGTGTCGCCTTCGACAGCTTCGATGCCGAGCGCGAAGAGATCACCCTGCGCTTCAACGCGCCCGACAGCTTCCGTACCCCGCGCGGCTTCGTGCAGGGCGGGCTAGTGGCCGGCTTCCTCGACGAGGTCATGGGCTGGGCGCATGTCTGGGCGACCGACCACGAGGAAGCGCCGCTCAACCTCGAGATTGCGATGTCGCTGCTCAAGCCCGTGCCGATCGGCCCGCTGGTGGCGAAGGGCCGCGTGATCCGGCGTGGCAAGCGGGTCATCTTCCTCGAAGGCGAACTGTTCGACGAGGCCGGCACGCTGCTCGCCCGTTCGACCAGCACGGCCATCCCGACGCCGAGACCGACGGGCGACTGATGGCTCGCGTCCTTGCCCTGCTCGGCAGCATCAATGTCGGCAGCAATCGCATCAAGATGGCCGCTCTGAAGGAGGCGCTCGCCGCCTCGGGCTTTCGCGACGTCGAAACCGTCGCGGCGAGCGGGAACGTCATCCTGACCGACGAGCGCGATCCGGCGATGATCGAAATCCAGCTGGAAAGCGTCGTCGCGCAGAACTTCGGCTTCAAGTCCTGCGCCATGGTGCGCACGGCGGACGAAGTCAGGCGGGCGATCGACGAGAACCCGTTTCACGGCACCGGGCCCGAGCATGGTTCGGACAAGATGGTCCATTCCATCTTCCTCAGCCAGCAACCCGACAAGGCCCGCGTCGATGCGCTGATCGAGGAACACCGGGGCAAGGGCAGCGAACGGCTCGCACTGGGTGACCGCGTGCTGTTTCTCGACTATGTGCACGGTGTCGGCGTTTCGAGCCTGTCGAACAAGCTTCTCGAGCGGCGGATCGGCTGCAAGGGCACGGCGCGCAACATGACCTCGCTCAAACGCATACTGGAAAAGATGGACTGACATGGCCCGACAGCAATTCACCGCAGAACAGCACTCCGTGCGCGTCCTCAAGGTGGGCGAGCGGGTGCGCCATATCCTGAGCGAGCTGCTCGCGCGGCAGGAAGTGCATGACGAGACCGTTTCGGCCTCGAACATCTCCGTGACCGAAGTCCGCATGACGCCGGACCTGCGCAATGCGACGGCCTATGTGAAGCCGTTGCTCGGTGCGGAGGAAGATGCGGTCGTCAAGGCGTTGCGCCAGAACACCGCCTATCTGCAGCGCGAGGTCGCCAAGCGCCTCGGCCTCAAATTCGCGCCCAGGCTGAAGTTCCGGCCGGACGAGAGCTTCGACGAGGCCGACCGGATCGAGAAACTGCTGCGCGACCCGAAAGTGGCGCGCGACCTCGATCCGGACGACGAATAAGCCTTACTGCGCTGCCGCCGGGGCGGTCGGAGCGACCGTCGTCGGTACTTCCATGAACACGCTGGCACCCGGGCCGAGCGGCAGGTCGAGCACGACCCAGCCGATCGTCATGGCGAGGCCGGCCACCAGCAGGCCGATCGAGAACGGCAGCATGGTTGCGGCGAGGCTGCCGAGGCCGAAGTCCTTGTCCCAGCGCTGGCAGAAGATCAGGATCAGCGGGAAGTAGACCATCAGCGGCGTGATGATGTTCGTCGCGCCGTCGCCCACGCGATAGGCGGCGGTGGCCATTTCCGGCGAAATGCCGAGCAGCATGAGCATCGGCACCAGCACCGGCGAAAGCAGCGCCCACTTGGCACTGGCAGAGCCGACGAAGATGTTGAGCAATGCCGACACCAGGATGATTGCCGCCAGCAGCGCCCAGGCGGGCAGGCCGGAGGAGCCGAGGAAGTCCGCACCCTCGACCGCAAGGATCAGTCCGAGGTTCGACCAGGCGAACATCGCCACGAAGTGCGCCGCAGCGAAGGCAAGGACGAGGTAGTAGGCGAGGTCTTCCATCGCCCCGGACATCATCTTCACCAGGCTGCGGTGGTCGGTGATCGTGCCCGCGCCTTTGCCATAGGCCCAGCCGGCCAGCAGGAAGAGCAGGAAGAAGCCCGCGACGAGGCTCTGGTAGAACGGCGTCAGCCGCGCTTCGGGCGTCGCGTCTTCGTTGATCAGCGGCGTGCCCGGACCGAAGGTGAAGACGAGCCACAGCGCCACGATGCCGAGAACCGCGAGACCCGCCATGCGCAGGCCCTTCTTCTCGCCATCGGTCAGCGGGCGATCGGTCTGCTCGCCGGCCCCGTCATGCTTGGCGCGGGAGGGATCCCACGGGCCGAGACGCGGCTCGATCATGCGGTCGGTGACGTACCAGATCACCGGCAGGAAGACGAAGGTCATCGCCGCGATGAAGTACCAGTTGCCTGCGATGTTGGCGGTGAAATCGCCGAACACGGTCTCGACCGAAGCCTCGGTGATGCCGAACAGCAGCGCATCGAGCTGGCCCGGCAGCAGGTTTGCGGAAAAGCCGCCCGACACGCCTGCAAAGGCCGCGGCGATACCTGCCACGGGATGCCGTCCGGCAGCATGGAAAATGATGCCGGCAAGCGGGATCAGGACCACATAGGCCGCATCCGCCGCGAGATTGCCCATCATGCCTACGAACACGACGATCGGCGTCAGCAGCGCCTTGGGCGCGTTGCGCACACCCGCGCGCATGGCGGTGCCGAACAGCCCGGCACGCTCCGCCACGCCCGCACCGAGCATGACAACGAGCACGTAACCAAGCGGGTGGAAGTGAGTGAACGTCTTGGGCATTTCGACCCAGAGACGCTGGATGTTCTCGGCGGAGAGGAGGGACGTCGCCTCGATGATGCGCGCCTGTCCGGTCGCTTCGTCGAGTTCCGTCGGGTGCGCCGCCGACCAGCCGAGCAGGCTCGCGATAATCGAGATGACGACCAGTCCGGCGATCAGCCAGAAGAAGAGGAACACCGGATCGGGCAGCTTGTTGCCGCTCCGTTCGATCCAGCCGAGAATGCCCTTTTGCGTCTGCGGCGCGACTGCTTCTGCCACCCAATTGTCCCCTGAGGTCTAAAGTTGCTTTTGCGAGGCGCTAGCATTGCTCGCGCCGCCTGTCGCCCCGCTTAACGCGCTGCCTGTTGAAGACTGGAGCGCGTCTCTCGCGCCGGGCGCAAGAAGCGGTCTAGTGTCGCGCGCATGGCCAAGCTCTATTTCTACTATGCCAGCATGAATGCGGGTAAATCGACCACCCTGCTGCAGGCGGACTTCAATTATCGCGAGCGCGGGATGAGCACGATGCTGTGGACCGCCGCGCTCGACGATCGCTCGGAAGGCAAGCCGATCGCGAGCCGGATCGGCCTCGAAGCAGACGCGCACCGGTTCGAGCGCGATACCGACCTGTGGTCGCGGGTCATGGCGTCGCACAAGGCCGAGCCGGTCAATTGCGTGCTGATCGACGAGGCGCAGTTCCTCACGAAAGACCAGGTGTGGCAATGCGCGCGGCTGGCCGACGAGGAAGGCATTCCCGTGCTCTGCTATGGCCTGAGGACCGATTTCCAGGGCGAGCTTTTCCCCGGAAGCGCGGCACTGCTCGGCATCGCGGATTCGCTGACCGAACTCAAAGCGATCTGCCATTGCGGGCGTAAATCGTCGATGAACCTGCGCGTCGATGCGAGCGGCGCGGCGGTCAAGCAGGGCGCACAGACCGAGATCGGCGGCAACGATCGCTATGTCGCCCTGTGCCGAAAGCATTTCAGCGAGGCACTGGCGGGCTGACGCGGCGCTGCCTATCTATCCCGAATGACCGAAGGACTTCTCCTCGCAGCCATCGTGATCCCCTGCCTGGTGATCGCCATCGTCTTTCACGAGGTGGCGCACGGCTGGACGGCGCTCGCACTGGGCGATCCGACCGCCAAGGAGCGCAACCGGCTGAGCTTCAATCCGATCCGCCACGTCGATCCGATCGGCACGCTGGTCGTGCCGGGTGCGCTGTGGCTGTTCGGCGGGCCGATCTTCGGCTGGGCGAAGCCGGTCCCGGTGATCAAGCAGCGGCTCAAAAATCCGCGCTACGGCATGATGGCGGTTGCTGCGGCAGGGCCGGGTATGAACCTGCTGCTCGCGCTGGTCGGCGCCATCCTGATCGGCCTGATCGCGCCGAGCGTATCGCCGGAGAACTTTGCGAGCCCCGGCATCCTCGTCGAGGGGCTGTTCTATTTCCTGCTGATCAACCTGTTCCTCGCCTTCTTCAACCTCCTGCCCATGCCGCCTTTCGATGGCGGGCATATCGTCGAAGGCCTGCTGCCGCGCTCGCTCGCGAAATACTGGGGCCAGTTCCAGCAGGTCGGCATGTTCCTGCTCGTCGCGCTGATCGCGGCGAGCTGGGCGTTTCCGCAGTGGAACATCATCGGCAACACCATCGGTCCGCCGGTCGAGTGGGCGCTGGAGAAATACCTCTCGATAGCAGCGGCAGTCGCGGGCGGCTGATCAACCCTCGCGCGCGAACCAGGCGTCGATCTTGCCTGCTGCGTCTGCGGGAAGATGCAGTTCAAGCTTGCTGCGCCGCCACAGCACGTCTCTGGCCGAGCGGGCAAATTCGACCTCGCGCAGGTAGCGCAGCTCCGCCTCGTACAGATCGCCGCCGAAATGCTCGCCGAGATCGGCAAGCGCTTGGGCCTCCCCGAACAAGTCCGCCACCCTGGTGCCATAGGCGCGGAGCAGGCGGCGCATGCCGCTCGCCGGGAACCACGGATAGCGGGCCAAATAGCCGGCCAGCAGGTCCTCGAAGCCATCGACCGGGAAATTTCCACCCGGCAAGGCTTCGTCGGCGGTCCACGCCTTGCCGCCGATCGAGGGGAACTTCTGAAGCGCGTGTTCGGCGAGCTTGCGATAGGTCGTGATCTTCCCGCCGAAGATCGACAGGATCGGCGCGCCGCCCTTGTCGTCGAATTCGAAGACATAGTCGCGCGTTACGGTCGAATTGCTCGCCGACTTGTCGTCGTAGAGCGGTCGCACGCCGGCATAGCTGGACACGGCCTCTTCCGGTGTCACGTCGACCCGCAGGTACTCGTTGATCGCGTCGCAGATGTAGCGCGCTTCCTCGTCCGAGATTGCGATATCGTTGGGGTCGCCTTCGAAGCCGACATCGGTCGTCCCGACGAGCGTAAAGTCGTGTTCGTAGGGAATGGCGAAGACGATCCGGTTGTCGCGGTTCTGGAAGATGTAGCAGGTCGGGTGGTCGAACAGCTTGGGGAAGATGAGGTGGCTGCCCTTCACGAGGCGCAGGTTCTGGTGCTGCTCGCCGGAAATCGCCCGGCCGAGAACCGTATCGACCCACGGTCCGGCAGCATTCACGACATTGAGCGCCGTGACTGTGTCGCTCGCACCGTCGCTGCCACGCAGGGCGGCGACCCAGTGATCCGCATGCCGCTCTAGCGCGGTGCACTCGGTCCGTGTGCGAATGTCGGCGCCGCGTTCCTTCGCATCGACGCAGTTGAGGACGACGAGGCGACTGTCTTCCACCCAGCAGTCCGAATATTCGAAACCCTTTACCAGCCGGTCTTCCAGCACGTCCCCGTGCGGCGGCTGGCGCAGGTCGATGGTGCGGGTCGGCGGGAGGAGTTTGCGGCCCCCGATATGGTCGTAGAGGAACAGGCCGAGACGCAGCATCCAGCTGGGCCTCAGGCCCTTGTCGTGCGGCAGGACGAAGCGCAGGGGCCAGATGATGTGAGGGGCGATGGCGAGTAGCCGTTCGCGCTCGATCAGGCTCTCGCGCACCAGGCGGAACTCGTAATGTTCGAGATAGCGCAGTCCGCCATGGACCAGCTTGGTCGATGCGCTGGAGGTGTGCGCCGCCAGGTCGTCCTTCTCGACCAGCAGCACCTTCGCGCCGCGCCCGGCAGCATCGCGCGCGATCCCCGCGCCGTTGATGCCGCCGCCGATGACGAGGAGGTCGTAGCCGTTTTCCATCGCTAACCGCTTGGCGGGCCGCGCGGCTTTTGGCTAGGGGCGATGGGTGACTGACGACAAGAAACCTGCCCTGCAGCATCCACTTTCGGGTTGGCTGATCCTCGACAAGCCGCGCGGGCTCGGCTCGACGCAGGCGGTCGGCGCGGTGAAGCGCAATTTGCGCGAAGGCGGCTATTCCAAAACGAAAGTCGGCCATGGCGGCACGCTCGACCCTCTGGCTGAAGGCGTGCTGCCGATCGCGCTGGGCGAGGCGACCAAGCTCGCTGGAAGGATGCTCGACGCGAGCAAGATCTACGATTTCACGATTTCCTTCGGCGAACAGACCGATACGCTCGATACCGAAGGCGAAGTCATCGAGACGAGCGACGTTCGGCCCGCGCGCGAGGCGATCGAGGCGGTACTGTCGGACTTCACCGGTCCCATCGATCAGGTCCCGCCGGCCTATTCGGCCGTGAAGATCGACGGAAAGCGTGCCTACGACCGCGCACGGGCTGGCGAGACGGTCGAAATCAAGACCCGCCAGGTGACCATCCATGCACTCGACTTGCTGACCTTCGGGGAAGGCGAGGCGACCCTTCGCGCCCATGTCTCGAAGGGGACGTATATCCGCTCCCTTGCACGGGATATCGCGCATGCTCTTGGAAGCTGCGGGCACGTCACCTATCTACGCCGTATCAAGGCCGGCCCGTTCCTCGAAGAACAGGCGATTTCGCTGGACAAACTCAACGAAATCGGTAAGGGCGCGCCTCTTCAAGACCTACTCCTGCCGCTCGAGGCGGGGCTGGACGACATCCCGGCCTTGCAACTCGATCCGGATAGCGCGCAGGCGGTCCGCCAGGGCCGGGTCCTTTCCGGAATGCCCCAACCCGATGGGCTCCACCTTGCGAAGCTGGCGAATGTGCCGGTTGCGCTCATGGAACTCGAAGGGGGTACGGCCAGGGTCGTGCGGGGCTTCAATCTTCCAGGTGTCGCAGAGTAGAGAGTAAAGACATGTCGGTAGCACCCGAAACCAAGACGAAGATCATCAAGGACAACGCCCGCGACAACAACGACACGGGCAGCCCGGAAGTTCAGGTCGCGATCCTCACCGAGCGTATCAAGAACCTGACCGAGCACTTCAAGGATCACCACAAGGACAATCACTCGCGCCGCGGTCTGCTGGCGATGGTGAACAAGCGCCGTAACCTGCTCGCCTATCTCAAGAAGAAGGACCTCGAGCGTTACAACGCGCTGATCCAGAAGCTGGGTCTTCGCAAATAAGAGTTTCTCGAAGGGGCGGCTCCAGGGTCGCCCCTTCGTTTATCCGGCTCCCGCGCAATCCGGCACGGGAACGGAAAATGGAGGCGAGAAGAGCCTCGAACCGGACCGGGACGGATTACCCGGCACTGTAGGCCCCGCACCGCAATCAGGCCGTGCGGGTCATAAGGAAAATACATGTTCGACACGAAAACCGTATCGCTGGAGTGGGGCGGAAAGACCCTCACTCTGGAAACCGGCCGTATTGCCCGTCAGGCTGACGGCGCCGTTCTGGCCACCTATGGCGAAACCGTGGTGCTGTGCGCCGTGACCGCCGCCAAGAGTGTTCGCGAAGGGCAGGACTTCTTCCCGCTCACCGTCCACTACCAGGAAAAGTTCTCCGCAGCGGGTCGTATCCCGGGCGGCTTCTTCAAGCGCGAAGGCCGCGCGACGGAGAAGGAAACGCTGACCTCCCGCCTGATCGACCGCCCCGTGCGCCCGCTCTTCCCGGAAGGCTTCTACAACGAAATCAACGTCATCGCGCAGGTCCTGTCCTACGACGGTGAAACCGAGCCCGATATCGTCGCGATGATCGCGGCTTCGGCAGCGCTGACCATTTCGGGCGTTCCGTTCATGGGTCCGATCGGCGCTGCACGCGTCGGCTTCAAGAACGGCGAATATGTCCTCAACCCGAGCCTCGAAGATGCGCTCGGCGAAGACGGCCGCCTCGACCTCGTCGTCGCTGCAACCAACGACGCAGTGATGATGGTCGAATCCGAAGCCAAGGAACTGACCGAAGAGGAAATGCTCGGCGCCGTCATGTTCGCGCACGAGGAAAGCCGCAAGGTCATCGGTGCGATCATCGATCTGGCTGAACAGGCTGCCAAGGACCCGTGGGAAATCGATACCTCGGACGATACCTCGGCAATCAAGGAAAAGCTGCGCGGCATCGTCGGCGACGACATCGCTGCCGCTTACAAGCTGACCGACAAGTCGGCCCGTTCGGACGCGCTCAACGCAGCGCGCGAGAAGGCCAAGGAAGCTTTCGCCGAGGAAGAACCGCAGACGCAGATGGTCGCCAACAAGGCGGTCAAGAAGCTCGAAGCGGAAATCGTTCGCGGTGCGATCCTCAAGGACGGCCAGCGTATCGACGGCCGCAAGCTCGACCAGGTCCGCCCGATCGAGGCGATGGTCGGCCTGCTTCCGCGCACGCATGGTTCGGCGCTGTTCACCCGCGGTGAAACGCAGGCGATCTGCACCACCACGCTGGGCACCAAGGACGCAGAGCAGATGATCGACGGTCTCGAAGGCCTGTCGTACAATCACTTCATGCTGCACTATAACTTCCCGCCCTACTCGGTCGGCGAAGTTGGCCGCTTCGGCTTCACCAGCCGCCGCGAAACCGGTCACGGCAAGCTCGCATGGCGCGCCCTGCACCCGGTGCTGCCCGACCATGAAGATTTCCCGTACACCATCCGCATCCTGTCGGACATCACCGAGTCCAACGGCTCGAGCTCGATGGCGACCGTCTGCGGCGGCTGTCTGTCGATGATGGACGCCGGCGTTCCGATCGAACGCCCGGTTTCGGGTATCGCCATGGGCCTGATCCTCGAAGGCGAAGAATTCGCCGTCCTGTCGGACATCCTGGGTGACGAAGATCATCTCGGCGACATGGACTTCAAGGTTGCAGGCTCCGAAAAGGGCATCACCTCGCTCCAGATGGACATCAAGGTCGCCGGCATCACGCAGGAGATCATGAAGACCGCTCTGGAACAGGCGAAGGCCGGTCGTTCGCACATCCTGGGCGAAATGCAGAAGGCCCTCGGCTCGGCTCGCGGTGAAGTGTCCAAGCACGCTCCGCGCATCGAGACGATGCAGATCGACAAGTCGAAGATCCGCGACGTCATCGGTACGGGCGGCAAGGTGATCCGCGAGATCGTCGCCGAAACCGGCGCCAAGGTCGACATCGACGACGAGGGCGTGATCAAGATCAGCTCGTCGAACGCCGATGAGATCGCCGCTGCACGCGCGTGGATCGAAGGCATCGTCGAGGAAGCCGAAGTCGGCAAGATCTACACCGGCAAGGTCGTCAACATCGTCGATTTCGGTGCATTCGTGAACTTCATGGGCGGCAAGGACGGTCTCGTCCACGTCAGCGAAATGAAGAACGAGCGCGTCGAAAAGCCGACCGATGTCGTCAGCGAAGGCCAGGAAGTTAAGGTCAAGGTCCTCGAGATCGACAACCGCGGCAAGGTCCGCCTGTCGATGCGCGTCGTCGACCAGGAAACCGGGGAAGAACTGGAAGACACCCGTCCGCCGCGCGAACCGCGCGGTGACCGTGGCCCGCGTGGCGACCGTGGCGGCGACCGTCGTGGTCGCGGCCCGCGCCGTGGCGGTGGCGGCGGCCGTGATCGCGGTGGCGATCGTGGCGGGAACAACGACGGGGGCGGTGAAGCTCACGTTCCGGACTTCCTCAAGGACTGATCGTTCATTCGACCAATCAGGAAAGGGCCGCTCGACAGGGCGGCCCTTTTCGTATCTAGGCTCTGCCCATGCTGCCGCGCGAAACGATTGCCACTGCCCAGATCCCGGACGGGGACGAGCTAACCCTCGTCAGCCACGGGCGCGATTTCATCATCATGCTCGGGCGCGACGAGTTGATGGGCACGCGCATGCAGTACAGCGAGGAACAGCTCGCCAAGCTGACGCTCGAACGGCTGGACGTTACGGCGCCGCGCGTGCTGATCGGCGGCTATGGCATGGGTTTCACCTTCCGCGCCGCGCTGGCCGGGGCACCCGAGAAGGCGAAGGTCGTCGTGGCCGAGGTCGTGCCCGAAATCCTCGACTGGGCGAAGGGGCCGCTTGCCGAGCTGACGGGCGACTGCCTCGAAGACCCGCGCGGCGAGATCGTGCTGGCCGACGTGGCGGCGTTGATCGACGATGCGGTCGACGGGACCACGCAGCGCTACGATGCGATCCTGCTCGACGTCGACAATGGCCCGGACGGTATCGTGCGCGAAGGCAACGAGCGGCTCTATACCAAGACCGGGCTCGGCCGCGCGCGCGATGCGCTTAACCCCGGCGGCGTGCTCGCCGTGTGGTCGGCGGCGCCCGATCACAAGTTCACCACCCGCCTCAAGGGAGCGGGTTTCGACGTCGATGTCCGCACCGTTCGCGCTCGCCCGAACAACAAGGGGCCGCAGCACACGATCTGGTTCGCTACCCGCAAGCGCTGAGCGTACTTGCGCGGTTCAGCTTTGCTGTGTTTCTATGTCCCGTCACATCGGGAGGGGCATGAATGCGCAAAGGGGTTCTCGTAGTCGGAGCGGCGATGGTCGCGGCATGGGCGACGCCGGCCATGTCGGGCGGTGCCTATTGCGAGCCGGAATGGCGTCCGGAGAACCCCGACCTCGGCTGCGCGAGCCAGATACCGATCGCGCCCGGCAACGACAGCCGGGTCAACCTGTTCCTCCTGATGCAGGACCGGGTGGGCAACAGCGGCATCGGGCTCGATTATCCCGACCTCGAATGGCGCAGCTTCTACGGGCGCAATTTCCTGCGCTGGCAGAACCTCCACAATGCCTGGTATCCCATCGAGGAGGTCGAATATTCCGGCGACGATGAGTGGGTCTATCCAGGCAGTGGCCGTTGCCAGACCTCGATTACCGGGCAGGCCGCATTCAGCATGGCGCTCGATGCCAATGGCCGGATCGAGGGCGAGGCCGACAGCCTGCTGCGCTCCTTGCGCGAACGGATAACCGCCATCTGCAAGGATGACGGGCCTGGCGGGTTCGGGCCGGTCGGCGATGGTGGCTTCTTCACCAATATCGGGGCGAATGGCGTGCCCGACGCAGGCACGGCCTTCATGGGCTACCTCGAAGGCTCGGCCAGCTTCTACAACGGCGGCTGGGACCGCGCGGTCGAATATTACGCCAAGGTGCGCAATGCCGATCGCGACCCCTGGGTCAGCGAAACCGCGCTCTACATGATCGCGCGCACGCGGCTGAACGAAGCGATCGAGAGCGCGGACGACAAGTGGGGCTGGTTCGATCTCGAAAAGGCCGATGCCGCTATCGCCAAGCGCGCCGAAGAGGGTTTCCGCGCCTATCTCGCTGCCTATCCGCAAGGGCGCTACGCCGCCTCGGCAAGCGGGCTGATCCGCAAGGCACTGTGGCTGCAGCAGGACTACGGCCGCCTCGGGGCTATCTACGGCGATATGCTGGAATCCGCCGAGCCGACCGACGAGGAACTGGCAGCGCTGATCGACGAAGTCGACGACAAGCTGCTGATACGCGAAAGCGCAGGCCAGCTCGACCACGTCTATCTGCTGGCGGTCGACGATCTGATGCGGATGCGGAACGACTATTACGCAGACGGCGACGAGAAGCTGACGAAGGCGGAGCTGGATGGTCAGGCCGCGGTCTTCGCCGACCACCCCGAGCTATACGGGTTCCTGAAGGCCAATTTCGCCTTCTATGTCGAGCAGGACTATCGGGCGGCGCGGGACCTGCTGCCAGACGACGCGCGGCAGGAAAGCTATTCGCCGCTCGCCTTCAGTCGCCAGTACCTGCGCGGGCTCGCCCTGCATGCGCTTGGCGATCGCAACGAAGAAGGCTTCTGGCTCGAGCTGATCGAAGGCGCGAGCGGCATCTGGCAGCGCCCTGCCATCGAACTGGCACTTGCGCGCCTGTGGGAAGAGCAGGGCCGGCTGGACAAAGTCTTCGCCAAGGGCTCGCCCATCGATGACAGCCGCATCCGCAGCATCCTGCTCGGCTCCTCGGCCGGTCCTGACTTGCTGAAAGCGCAGGCACGAGCAAGCGATCGCCCGGTGTCGGAGCGGAGCCTGGCGCTGTTCACCGTGCTTCTCAAGCAGTTGCAGCGCGGCGAGTATCGCGGCTTCCTGGCCGACTATCCGCTCGCGAAAGACTTTCCCGCCCGGGACGAGGATCAGGGCATGTGGAACGTGATCGACGCCGAAATCGCGCCGGTCGACATCTTCGCCGATGGCAAGTGGTCGAGCGGCTACCCGTGTGGCTCGATCGACGCGACCGCGCAGCGTCTCCTGCGCAATCCCAAGGACATCGACGGGCGGCTGTGCCTCGGCGACTTCTATCGGCTGAACGGGCTCGACGATTTCCAGATCATCTATCGCTACCGCGGGGAGGGCGAGCCGCCGGAACTGGGCGACAGCAATTCCTATGGCGGCACGGTAATACCGCGCCACGATTTCTACACCTCGATCATGGCCGACCGCTCGGCGAGCCGCGACCAGCGAGCCTATGCGCTCTACCGCGCGGTGCGCTGCTATGCTCCGGCGAATATGAACTCCTGCGGGGGCGAGGGCGTGGAGGAACCGCAGCGCGCGGCCTGGTTCCGCCAGCTGAAGCGGGACTACGCCGAGACGCGCTGGGCGAAGGAGCTCGAATATTACTGGTAGGGGCTGGGCCGTCGCGCTGGCCGCAATCGGCCTGCTGGCCTGTACACCCGAGCCTGCGAGCGCGCCCGAGGTCGTCGATCCGGCCGATTACGACGCGTTCTACCTCTGGACCGGGGTCGAGCCTCATTCTGCTATGGAGCGCGCGCAGGCGGTTTACCTGCTGTGGGGGGAATTGAGGCGCGGCGATCCGGAATCGATCGTCCCGCTGCGCCGGACGATCCCGGCGGTCGAAACCGGAGAGCTATGGCTGGTCGTCCGGGCAGAGCGGCTCGACTGGTCCGATGAGGCCACCGCGCAATTGCTGGCGGCCGCCCGGCAATGGGATCGCGACGATCGCCTGACAGGAATCCAGGTCGACTTCGATTCCAGCACCGGCGGGCTAGGGGACTATGCTAGTTTCCTTGCAAACATCCGCGCGCAATTGCCTGACAAGTGGCAGCTATCCGCGACCGGGCTGATGGACTGGCCGGCCAATGCCTCGGACGAAGACCTAGCTGCCTTGGCCGCCTCGCTCGACGAGATCGTGGTGCAGACCTACCGTCACACGACAACACAGGCCGACTACCGGCGCTACCTTGCCGCCACCGAGCGGCTCGACCTGCCGTACCGCGTAGCGCTGGTCGAAGGGGGCGAGTGGGATGCGCCCGGCCATCTCGCGCGCGACCCCGACTTCAAGGGCTATGTCGTGTTCCTTCTCGGAGAACGCTTCCGTCAGAAATCGTAGACCAGCGTGATGCGCGTGAGCGTATCGGTCTTGACCGCACCCGGAGGCGGATTGGTGTCGAGCTCCACCGTGTAGGAAACCTTGGCCGAGAAATCGCCGCCGAGCGCCGCGACGATGCCTGTGGTCGAGGTGAAGGTCGAATTGTCCGACTGGACGAAGGCGTTCGCATCCTCGGTCAGCTTGATCGTGTCGCTCAGCCGCCAGTCGAAATCGAGCGCTGCGAGCCCTGCAATGCGGCTGGTCGAGCTACCATCGACGCGCTCGGTCTTGCGCCATGCCGGGCCTGCCTTGAGCGACAGCGTCATGTCCTCCTCGCGGATCGCGCGCCAGCCGAGGCCGCCGGATACCGAATACCGCGAGGTGAACCCCTGGAAGCGGTCGCGCTCGTACTGCGCGAGGCCATAGGCGAACAGGCGGTCGTCGATGCGGATGTTGGGCTCATAGGCGAAGAGGAACTGCTCGCGCGTCGTCACGCCGTTGGAGCGCTGGTAATCGGCGAGCGCAGTGACCTTGTGCCGCCAGTCGATGCCGACCCGTTCGAGTTCCAGTCCTGCCGTCAGCCCGGTGTTGCTGCTGTTGCCGGTGGATCGGAATGCGCCGAGCTGGCCTTCGCCCCGCCAGTTGTCGAACAGGCCGGATTCGCGAATGGCCTCTTCCTTGGCGGCAGCCTGTGCCGCCGCGAGTTCGGCCTGGTCGGCCGCGAATGCATCGGCAATCGCATCGAGCTCCGCCGCGTCGTCGGGGTTGGTCTGGCGGGCCAGTTCGATGACCGTGGCGACCTTGTCCTTGTCGCCGGTCGCGATGGCGGCATCGATCATCGCGCGCACCGGATCAGGCAGGCTGGCGTGGGCGGTCGCCGGAATGGCGGCCGCGGCAATGGCGAGTGTCAGTGCTGTCTTCTTCATCGGGCGCGCTCCTAGCGAGCGAAGCGCGCCATGGCCACCGGGCGGGTGTCAGCCTTTCACCGGCAACTGGCCGAGGTAGTCGCGCTTGCCGATCTCGATGCCCTTCATGCGCAGGATGTCGTAGGCGGTGGTCGCGTGGAAGAAGAAGTTCGGGTTGCTGAACCCGAGCAGGAAATTCTGCACGGTGAAGTCGAGGCGGAACTTGTCGCCGATCGTGAAGACCATGTCGTTGCCCGCAATGGCCTCGAGCTCGTCCGCATCGGTCTCCTTCATGACCGACACCGCCTGGTCGAGCAGGTCGCGCAGGCCATCGAAGCTGTCGGGTGGCGGGTCCATATGCGGGGCGAACTTGCCCTCCTTGGCGCCTTCCAGCGCCAGGGCGGAGTGAACCCAGCAGCTCTTCACCTGGTAGGCGAAGGGCAGCATGTCGGTCGCAAGGCAGGCGCCGATCAGCTCGCTCGGCGCATGGCCTTCGTCGGTGCA
This sequence comes from Erythrobacter sp. HKB08, assembly GCF_004114695.1. Lineage (NCBI taxonomy): Bacteria > Pseudomonadati > Pseudomonadota > Alphaproteobacteria > Sphingomonadales > Erythrobacteraceae > Erythrobacter > Erythrobacter sp. HKB08. The sequence continues at coordinate 2,554,046 of NZ_CP035310.1, read as the reverse complement.
CCATTGCTCGGCCTTGTCGATGAGCCCTTGGACGGAACCGGTGACCTGAAGCCATGTCGGCACGATCGCATCGTAAAGCGTAAGCGGCATCTGTTCCTCCCCACGAGTTAACAAAAATCAGTCTAATGCGCTTGCGGCATCTCGACTATCGTTTTCGTCAGCCGCGCGACTTCGCTCGCGCTGTGAGAGACATAGAGCATCGGCATGGCGAGCGTATCGCGCAGCCGCTCGATGCAAGTGAGGACCGCCTCGGCGCGTTCCGGGTCGAGCGACGACAGTGGCTCATCGAGCAGCAGGAAGCGCGGCGCTGACAGCAGTGCGCGGGCAATTGCGACGCGCCGCGTTTCGCCTCCCGAGAGAGCGGAGGGATCGCGGTTGAGCAGGTGAGCGATGTCGAGCAAGGCGCAAAGATCGTCTTGTCCGATAGACGCCTCGCCCTGCGCGTGGCTCGCCGCGAAGGCGAGGTTCCGCTCGACAGTCAGGTGCGGGAAGAGGCGGCTGTCCTGAAAGACATATCCGGCACGGCGCGCTTCGGGCGGAAGGTCGATACCTCGCGCACTGTCGAACAGCGTCGCACCGCCAACGGCAATCCGGCCTTCGTCGGGTTGGAGCAGACCGGCAATGGCATGCAGCACGCTGGTCTTGCCGATGCCCGACGGCCCGACGAGGGCGACGACCCGCTCAGCGCTTTCGATCCTTGCGCCAATGTCGCGCTCGCCGCGGCGGATTCTAATCTCGATGTCAAAGGACATGGCCGCGCCCTCCGACCTGCCGCCGGACCAGCCATTCGCTTGCGAGCAGGGCGAGCAGCGATAGCAGGACGCTGATCACCGCGAGGCGCGCGACCAGCACATCGGTCCCGGGAATTTGCAGCGCGTTGTAGATCGCCAGCGGGAGCGTCCGCGTTTCGCCGGGAATGTTCGACACGAAAGTGATCGTCGCGCCGAACTCGCCGAGACTGCGGGCAAAGCCGAGCACTAGCCCGGCAGCGATACCCGGCAGGCTGAGCGGTAAGGTGACCCGCAAGAAGGCCTGCCAGCGGTTCGCACCGAGGCTGCGTGCGGCTTCGACATAACGCCGGTCGACCGCCTCGATGGAGAGCCGCATCGCGCGCACCATGAGCGGCAGCGCCATGACGGCGGCGGCAAGCGCTGCACCGGTCCAGCGGAACACGAGTGATATGCCGAACCACTCTTCGAGCGCGCCGCCGATCGGGCCGGTGCGACCGAACAGGAGCAGGAGGACATAGCCCGTGACCACCGGCGGGACGACGAGCGGCAGGTGGACCAGCGCATCGAGCAGGATCTTGCCGGGAAAGCGTTTCCTCGCGAGTACCCATGCAAGTGCGTAGGCAATCGGCAGGCTGAACAGGATCGCGACCGCGCTGACCTGAAGCGACAGCGCGACGATTTCCCATTCGGCGGCGGTCAGCATCGGTTTCAGGGGCGCCCGAAGCCGTAGCGCTCGAATGTCGCGGCGGCGTCTGCGGAGGCGAGGAAGGCGAGGAACTCGGTCGCTTCGGGATGGCCGCTCGCAGGAAGCTGAACCGCGATATATTCGATCGGGGAGTGGCTGGCGGCATCGAAGGTGAAGACCGCCTCGACCTTGTCGGTCTGCGACACGTCGCTTGCGTAGAGTATACCGGTCGGCGCCTCGCCGCGGGCGACCAGCCTGAATGCGGCGCGGGCGGACTGGGCATAGACGAGGCGGGGAGAGGCTTCATTCCACGCACCCGCAGCTTCGAGCGCCTCGCGGGCATAGCGACCGAGCGGAACGGCGTCCGGGTCGCCGGTCGCTATCCGACCTTCGGCAAGCAAGCTGGAGAGATCGCTTGCGGCGACAGGCGCAGCCTGGTCCGAGACATGCCGTCCCACGACGAGCCGGTTCGTCGCGACTGTCCGCGCCTGCTCCCGCAGCGCAGGAGCATTGGCGAGCAGGTAGTCGGTCCACTGCCGATCCGCCGAAATGAAGATGTCGGCCGCCGCATCGGTCTCGACCTGCCGCGCAAGAGCGGCGGATGAAGCGAAGGAGAAGACCGGCGCATCATGGCCCCGCGCTTCCCATTGTTCGGCCAGGTCTTCCAGCGGTGCCTGCAGGCTCGATGCCGCAAGCACTATCACGCCCGGTGACGGCGAGGGGCCACACGATCCCAGTGCCAGGAATGCGAAACAGGCGAGCAATATCCGGAGCATGGCGCCTGTCTCGCCGAGACTCGCCCTGCTGTCGAGAGGTACGGGGCCCGCGGCAAGAAAAAGGGCCGCAATCCAATCGGACGCGGCCCTCTTTTGAAGTGATCTCGAAAGTCAGCGCACGCGCGGACCGCCGAACGGCAGCGGCGGCGGGGGCCGGCGCGCACCGCGGGGAAGCTGTGCCTGATAGGCCCGGCCGCAATGCTCGACGCAATAGGGGAAGCCCGGGTTCACCTTTTCGCCGCAGAAGTGGAAATCCGGCTCGCCCGGATGGCCCATCGGCCAGCGGCAGACCTTGTCCGACAGGTCGAGCAGGCTCGTCTTGTCGGCGATCTCGGGGCTCGGTTTGGCCGGTACCAGGCGGCGCGGCGGTGCCGGCGGGATCGGAGCCTGCTGGTCACCGGGGCCCTGGCGCAGGAAGCCGCCGGGGCCGACCGAAACGATTTTCGGCAGGTCGGGCGTCGGGTTGGGCAGCGGTTGCGACTGGTTGGCCGGGCCTGCAGCGGCAGGCTTCGGCGCAGGCTCAGCCGCCGGGCGCGCCGGTGCAGCCGGAGTAGCCTTCTTGGCAGGCGCCTTGGGTGCAGCAGCCTTCTTGGCAGGAGCCTTTGCCTTGGCAGCAGGCTTCTTCGCCTTCTTGTCGTTCGCCTTCACCGGCGAAGGACGTGACTTGAGGCCGAGGCGATGCGCCTTGCCGATCACCGCGTTGCGCGACACGCCGCCGAGTTCTTCTGCAATCTGGCTCGCGGTCGATCCGCCTTCCCACATCTTCTTGAGGGTGGCGATGCGTTCTTCGGTCCAGCTCATTCGTGTTTGATCCAATCGTTCGTTTCTGCGGGCGCTGCACGGATGCAGCTTGCCAGCACAAGTCATTCGCCCTAGGCGCGCCCCCATGGCCGATCAAGCCCGCACCAGCATGAATTCCGACCCGGATACCGACGAGGTTGCTCTTGTCGGGAAAACGACCGGCGGGGAAAGCCGGTTCCGGCCCCGAGGCGAGCCGATTTTCACCGGCATAAACCGCATCGGGTTGCTCAGCCTCTATATTAAGGAGGTCCGGCGTTTTCTCAAGGTGCAGACGCAGACGATCTGGGGCCCGGCAGTCAGCACGATCCTGTTCCTGATCATCTTCGACGTCGCTTTGGGGCGCGGAGACCGCACGGTCCTCGGCGTGCCTTTCGCCGACTTCATCGCGCCCGGCCTTATCGTGATGGCGATGATCCAGAACGCCTTCGCCAATGCCAGCTTCTCGCTGCTTGCAGGCAAGATCCAGGGCACCATCATCGATTTATTGATGCCGCCGCTCTCCGAAGGCGAGCTGATGGCCGGCATCGTTGGCGCGGCGATCACGCGCGCTTTCATGGTCGGCGGTGCGCTCGCGCTGGCAATCGTGCTGTATCCCGGAGCGACGCTGCATCTTGCAGCGCCGTGGGCGATCCTGTGGTTCGGCCTGATGGGGTCCGCCATGCTGTCGCTCTTCGGCCTGCTGACCTCGATCTGGGCGGAAAAGTTCGACCACAATGCTGCCGTCACGACGCTGATCGTCGCACCGCTCGCGCTGCTGTCGGGCACGTTCTACACGATCGACAACCTGTCCGGTCCGTTCGAGGCGGTTAGCCGCCTGAACCCGTTCTTCTATGTGATTTCCGGCTTCCGCTACGGTTTCATCGGGCAGAGCGATATCGGGCCTGGTGCCGAACCGGTCGTCTGGGCCGGCGCGGGCCTGCTCGTGTTCAACGCTCTGCTGGCGCTGATCGTCTACAAGGTCCTGAAGTCGGGCTGGAAGCTCAAGGACTGAGCCGCGCCCGGCGCTATCAATGCGTCAGCGAGCGCCGCATCTTGTAGCGGCCGTTGGCAAACTGCTCGAACAGTTCCGCGACATTGGGATGGTCGACCGGACCGCCTTCCGGGTCGGGCAGCAGGTTCTGCTGGCTGACATAGGCGACGTAGCTGCTCTCGTCGTTCTCGGCGAGCAGGTGGTAGAACGGCTGGTCGCGATGCGGACGGATGTGCTCGGGAATCGATTCGTACCATTCCTCGCTGTTCGCGAAGACCGGATCGATGTCGAAAATCACCCCGCGGAAGTCGAACATGCGGTGCTTGACCACATCGCCGATCCCGAACCGCGCCCGCGCATGACGCGGCACCTCGATGGTGCGTCCCGCCTGCGGGGAAAAGAACTGGCTGCGATCCATAACGGGCAGGATATGGTGTTTTGCACCTGCGAAACAATAGGGGTGCCAAATCCGTCCCCATCTGGGTGCAGGAAAGGGCTTGGCAAGCCGCAATCCCTCCGCTAATCGCGCCGCTCCCCATGCGACCGGGTGTCTTTTGCACCCGCGCTTCTTTTTGCGGAGAGGTGCCGGAGTGGTCGAACGGGGCGGTCTCGAAAACCGTTGTGCTCGCAAGAGTACCGAGGGTTCGAATCCCTCCCTCTCCGCCATTCATTCCTAGCCTCTTGCCCGACCTTTCAGGGCCCGCCGCACACTCGCGGGGCAGGTAGCCGAAGCCCAACATTTGATAAGGCTGGACCCGGATACGCTTCGGGTCGTTCTCTCCTTCGAAAGCGGGTGGCTATCTCTGCGATGATGAATGGTGCGTGGTGGAAGCAGGCTCATCGTTCGATCGGCTGGTAGCGGAAGGGATTCTGTTCGACGCGCCTGCCGAACGGGCGTAGTCGGCAAGAGGCACCCGACGATACGAAGGAGGATTGATTTGGCCCTGAGTTTCGACCTTGAAGGTAGGACCGCGCTCGTGACCGGCGCATCCTCGGGTATTGGCGAGCAGCTTGCCCTGGCACTGGCTCGTCACGGCGCGCGGGTCGTCGTTGCGGCAAGGCGTGTCGAGCGGATCGAGCGCCTGGCACAGCGGATTTCCGGGCAGGGCGGCGAGGCGCTGGCGGTCGCGATGGACGTGACCGACGAGCAGTCGACCGCCGATGCTTTCGACAAGGCCGAGCAGGCCTTCGGGACCATCGATACGATCATCGCAAATGCCGGTGTGACCGAGCCCGGTCGTTCGACCGACATCTCGGCAGAAGCCCTTTCGCGCGTGCTCGATACCAATCTGAAGGGCGTCTACCTGACGGCGCGCGAAGGTGCCCGCCGGATGATCGCTGCCGGTTCGCGCGAGAACGAGCAGGGGCGGATCATCCTGATCGGTTCGATCACCGCTGAAATGACCAATCAGGGCGATGCCGCCTACGCGGCGAGCAAGGCAGCCGTTGCGCATCTCGGGCGGCAGTTCGCCCGCGAATGGGTGCGCCAGGGCATCAATGTGAACACCATACAACCCGGCTATATCCAGACCGAGCTCACCGGAGGGTGGTTCGACAGCGAGGGCGGGAAACGCCAGATCGCAGGCTGGCATCGGCGGCGCATCATGGACATCGATGCGCTCGATGACGCAGTGATTTTCCTCTCATCCGACCGCTCGCGCTATGTGACCGGAGCTACGCTGACCATCGACGACGGGCAGTCGCTCTGAAGCACTTGCCGCACGGGTACTCCTGTCCGGGGCTGCAGGGCCACTATCCCTGACCCGGGGCGCATGATACGCGAGGGGTTGTAGCGGCGAGGGGAGGGGATCCTGCCAGCCACCGACAGATTGCAGATCGTTGATTGCCACTCGGGCGCAACGTCCTATTGCGACGCTTCGCGCCTAGCCCGGGTTTGAGCGTGAGCGACACTAGCGCGCCAGCGAAAGGTTCGGGCCGCAAGCTCGGCCTCTATGCCGCGATCGCGCTGGTGATGGGCAACATGATCGGATCGGGTGTGTTCCTGCTGCCTGCCAGCCTCGCACCGTTCGGCTGGAATGCCGTGCTCGGCTGGATCGTCACGACGGCGGGCACATTGGTGCTCGCCTGGGTGCTGGCCGCGCTGACCAAGGGCCGGCCATTGGCCGCCGATCCGGCCGGTTTCGTGACCGAGGCCTTCGGACGCTTGCCGGCCTTTCTCGTTTCGTGGGTGTACTGGGTATCGGTGTGGACCGCAGTCGCATCGATCGCGGTGGCTGGCGTCAGCTACCTGTCGATGTTCATCCCGGCCATCGGCGAAACCGCCATGGCCCCGGCGCTAAGCGCAATCGCGCTGGTGTGGGCGATGACGCTGATCAACCTGCGCGGCGTGCATGCGGCGGGACGGTTCCAGATCGTCACCGTGCTGCTCAAGCTGTTGCCGCTCATCGCAATTATCGTGATCGCTGCACTGGTTCTGGGATCGGGCAGCGGCGAGATACGTCCCTTCGAGATGCGCGAGATCAACGGGGTAGACCTGCGCGGAGCTGCCGCGCTCACGCTATTCGCTCTCCTCGGCTTCGAATGCGCGAGCCTTGCTGCAGCGCGGGTCGAAAACCCGCAGGTCAATATCCCGCGCGCGACCATGTGGGGGACGGCGCTGACCGGGCTGGTCTACCTGCTGGTATGCAGCGCGGTCGCCCTGATGCTGCCGGAGGCACTGGTCGCCGCCTCGCCCGCGCCGCTGGCTACCTTCATCGAGACTTACTGGAATCCGGAGGCGGCGGCGCTCGTATCGCTCTTCGCCATCGTCAGCTGCGTCGGCGCGATCAATGGCTGGGTGCTGATGCAGGGCGAGATGCCGCGCAACATGGCCGATCGCCGCATGCTGCCCGCCTGGTGGGGCCGGACCGACGATGGCGGGACGCCGCGCCGCGCCCTGATCGCGTCTTCCCTCGTCGCGACCGCCTGCCTGTTGCTCAATTCGAGCCGCAGCATGCAGGGTATCTATGAATTCATGCTGCTGCTTTCGACTTCGTCCGCCCTATGGCTCTACCTCGCCTGCACCCTGGCGGCATGGCGCATGCGGGTGGCGCGCGGATTTGCACTCGTCGGGGCTCTGTATGCGCTTTGGACGTTGTGGGGTGCGGGACTTGAAGCGAGCGGATGGAGCCTCGTGCTGATGGTTGCCGGCCTGCCGCTGTGGTGGCTGGCGCGGCGTGAGGATGCGCGCGGGCCGGCCTCAGCCGAGCAGGGCGTCTAGCCAGCGTTCCGCCAGCGCCTCGGCCTCATCGGCCGTGAAGGGTGCATTGCCGAGCGAGAGTTCCAACCACAGCCCGTCGATTAGCGCTGTCAGCGCAACGGCGGGGAGGCGCATGTCCTCCAGCTCGGGCCGCAGGGCGTGGATAAGCTCCTCCAGTCCCGAGCGAAACTCGCCGTAAACTTCCGCGCGCACCGCAGCGACGGAAGGATCGCTGCCGCTCAGGCTCCAGAAGGCGACATAGCTCGCGAGCAATTCGGGCGAGGCGATCGGCGGACGGAAGCTTGCGGCGAGGTAGGCGAGCAGCCGGGCGCGCGGATCGTCGCCCGCAGCCTCGACGGCCGCGGCCAGGGCCGTGTCGATGTTCGTCCCGGTCCAGCGATAGGCCTCGGCAATCGCTTCGGACACGCCTGCGAAATAATGCCGCAGCAAGCCCGGCGAGACGCCCGCTTCGGCGCAGATCGTCCGAACCGACACCCCGGCTGCGCCGCGATCTGCCAGAACGCGCGCAGTCGCCTCGATGAGGCTCTGCCGCCGCTCGTCCGGGTCGGCCCGGGTGAAGGTGGATTGCGGTCTTTCCATCGCCTTGTTATACGACCGTATAGCAAGGAGCGCGCCGTGGCAACTCGCCCCCAAAGCAATGATAACTCTCAGCCCGATCCGCTCGATGGCTGGAGCCTGCCGGCCTGGACCTATTCCGACGAGGAGTTCTTCTCGGTCGAGAAGGAGCGCATTTTCGCGCCCAGCTGGCAGGTCGTCTGCCATGTCAGCGACATTCCGAACGCCGGGGACTGGCACACGCTCGACTACATCGGCGAGAGCGTAATCGTGGTGCGCGCCCGCGACGGGGCGCTCAATGCTTTCACCAATGTCTGCCGCCATCGCGGCTCGCGTATCGTCGATGGGGCAAGCGGCTGCGCGAAGAAGCTGGTCTGCCCCTATCACGCCTGGACCTACGAACTCGACGGAAGGCTCTCCGGCGTGCCCGACAGCGCCAGCTATCCCAAGCTCGACAAGAGCAAGGCCGGCTTGGCGCGAGTGGACCTCGAGGTGTGGAACGGCTTCATCTTCGTGCGCCTGAAGGACGACGGAGGCCCCTCGGTCGCGCAGATGATGGCCCCCTACCAAACCATGGTCGCGCCATATCGCTTCGCGGAACTGGAGGCGCTCGGCCGCGTCACCCTGCGCCCGCGCGCGGTCAACTGGAAGAACGTGGGCGACAACTACTCCGACGGCCTGCACATCCCCGTCGCCCATCCCGGCCTCACCCGCCTGTTCGGCAAGAGCTACGGCGTGGAGGCGGAGCCGCATGTCGACCGGATGTGGGGCGATTTGATGGACAAGGCGTCCGACAACTGGTCCGAGCGCCTGTACCAGCGCATCCTGCCCCCGGTGCCGCACCTGCCCGAGGATCGGCAGCGCCACTGGCTCTACTTCAAGCTTTGGCCCAATGTCGCGTTCGACATCTATCCCGACCAGGTCGATTTCATGCAGTGGCTGCCCGTCGGCCCGACCGAGTGCCTGATCCGCGAGATCAGCTACGTCCTGCCCGACGCCCCCGACTACGAATGGCGACGCGAAATGCGCGCCGCGCGCTATCTTAACTGGCGCATCAACCGGCAGGTCAATGCGGAGGATACCGCGCTGATCACCCGCGTACAGCAGGGCATGGAAAGCCGCAGCTTCTCAATCGGGCCGCTGTCCGACAAGGAAGTGTGCCTGAAGAATTTCTGCAAACGCGTGCGCGAACTCATTCCCGAGGCGCGCCTCGAACATCGACCCGCCGCCGGATGGAGCCGCGCATGAGCAAGCAATACGACGCCGTCATCATCGGTGCGGGCCACAACGGCCTCGTCTGTGCATTCTACCTCGCCCAGGCAGGCCTCAGCGTGCGCATTGTCGAGCGGCGCGATGTCGTCGGCGGTGCGGCGGTGACCGAGGAATTTCACCCCGGCTTCCGCAATTCAGTGGCGAGCTACACCGTCAGCCTGCTGCAGCCCAAGGTCATCGCCGACATGAAGCTGCACGATCACGGCTACCGCGTGATCGAACGGCCGATCTCGAACTTCCTGCCGCAGGAAGACGGCGGCTATCTCAAGCTCGGCGGCGGGCTCGATCGCACGCAAGCGGAGTTCCGCAAGTTCTCCGACCGTGATGCAGAGGTGCTGCCTGCCTATTACGACGCGCTGGAAGGTGTCGCCGAGGTGCTGCGCGACCTTGCGCTGAAGAGCCCGCCCAACGTCGGCGAGGGGCTGCGCACGCTGATCGCCGGGGCATCGCAGGGCTGGGGCATGGCGAAGCTGAGCCTCGAGGCGAAGCGCGACATCCTCGATCTCTTCACCAAGTCCGCCACCAGTTTCCTAGGCCAATGGTTCGAAAGCGAAGCGGTGAAGGCGGCCTTCGGCTTCGACGCGGTGGTCGGCAACTATGCTTCGCCCGATACGCCCGGCAGCGCCTATGTCCTGCTGCACCACGTCTTCGGGGAGGTGAACGGCAAGAAGGGCGCCTGGGGCCACAGCGTCGGCGGAATGGGTACGATCACGCAGATCATGGCCAAGGTCTGCGAGCAGGCGGGGGTCGAGATCAGCCTCGAAAGCCCCGTGTCGCAGGTACTGGTCGACGGCGACAAGGTGGCTGGCGTGAAGCTGGAGAGCGGCGAGGAAGTCGCTGCAAATCGCGTCATCGCCAATGTCGGGCCAAAACTGCTCTACGGAAAGATGCTCGACGAGAGCCACCAGCCGGAGGATTTCCGTCGCCGGATGCGCGGCTTCAAGGCGGGCGGCGGGACATTCCGCATGAATGTCGCGCTGAGCGAGCTGCCGCGCTTCACCGCGCTGCCCGAGCCGGGCGAGCACCACCAGAGCGGCATCATCATCGCCCCGACGCTGGACTATATGGACAAGGCCTTCCTCGACGCGAAGACGCATGGCTGGTCGAAGGCGCCGATCGTGGAAATGCTCATCCCGAGCACGGTGGACGACAGCCTCGCGCCCGAAGGCCAGCACGTCGCCAGCCTGTTCTGCCAGCAATTCGCGCCTGAACTGCCCGATGGCAGGAGCTGGGACGACGAGGAGAGCGCGGCGGCGGACACGATCATCGACACGGTCGAGAAACACGCGCCCGGTTTCCGAGCCTCGATCCTCGGAACCCAGATCCTCAGCCCGAAGGGGCTCTACGACAAGTTCGGGCTCGTCGGCGGCGATATCATGCATGGCCACATGAGCCTCGACCAGCTGTGGTCTGCTCGCCCTGTCCTCGGCCACGGCGCCTATCGCGGCCCGGTGAAGGGCCTCTACATGTGCGGCGCGGGCAACCACCCCGGCGGCGGCGTAACCGGCGCGCCGGGCCACAACTGCGCGCGCGAAGTGATTGCCGACGGCGGGAAGTTCGGGCGGTTCGTCACGAACGCCTCGAGCTGATCAAGCGACGCCGACGGACCGGCTCAGGCGGAGTTCTCGGGCGCGACTTTCAGATGCACGTCCTGTTGCGGGTAGGGCATCGATAGTCCTGCCTTGTCGAAGGCTTCCTTGACGCGCTGCGTCAGGTCGCACTTCACGTCCCAGTAGTCTTCGGCCTTGACCCAGGGCCGGCACACGAAATTGACCGAGCTCGCGGCAAGTTCGTTCGGGCGGATATCGGCCGGCGGGTCCGACAGGACCTTGGGGTGGGCCGCGACCTGCTCTGTCAGCACGTCGAGCACCTCCTGGATGGGATCGTCGTAGGATGCGCCGAAGACCAGGTCGACGCGCCGCGTCTCGCTGGCCGTCGCATTGACGATCACATTGCCCCAGACGTTCTTGTTGGGAACGACGATGATCCGGTTGTCGGGCGTCGCTACCGTCGTGCCGACCATGCTGACGTTCTTCACCGTCCCGCCGACACCGCCGACCTCGATGTAGTCTCCCTCGTCGAAAGGCTGGTTGATCATGATCATCAGCCCGCTGGCCAGGTTGCCGAGCGTGTCCTGGAACGCGAAGGCGAGGATGAAGGATGCGCCGCCGATAAGCGCGAACAGCGGCGTGATGTCGACATCGATCGAGGCGAGCACGATGATGATGCCGGCGAGGATGAACAGCCAGAAGAATGCGCCGACGATGAAGGCCTGCAGCAGCTTCGAGATGCGGGTGAAACGGCCGACCCACAGCTTCACGAAGCCGCGTGCGATCCGGGCCGCGAGGACGATCAGCGCGAGCGCCAGGAACGCGATGAAAATGCGTTGCAGCAGGGCGATCCCGCCATCCGGCCTTCCCAGCCATTCGATGAAGGAGCCGAACAGCGCCCTCGTACTGGCAAGCGCGGTTTCCTCGTAAAGGATGCCTTGCCGGTAGGAGCGCAGTTTCTGGACTAGCTCGGCGTCCCCTCCCTTGCGCTCGAGCGAGTCGATCACGAGCGTATATTTTTCAAGCAGGCGCGCACGTTGCTCGACAAGGCTGACGATCGCGCTGATCCGTTCAGGATCGTCGGGATTGGCGCTGCTCACCCGCTCCGCCTGGGCCCGTGCGATCGCTTCCGTCTTGTCGCGGACGAGCTCGAACCAGACTTCGCTGACTTGGGCCAGTTCATCAGTCGTCAACGGCACCAGCAGGTGAGACAGCTCGGCGACTGACGTGTCGGGAGAGCTTGCTAGTGCCACCAGTCCGGTTTCCGCCGGCTGGGCAGGGGCCTCTGCCTCGACGGCTTCAGGCCCCTGCTGTTCAGCCTCCGGCTCCTGTGCCTGCGCGGCGAACGCCAAGGCGAATGTCAGTAGAGCCGCCAGCCAGAATGCAGCCAGTCTCGTTACCGATATCGCCTGGTTCGCCACGAGGCCCGCCTCAATCCTTCGCCATCAGGTATTCGGCCACGGCCTGGTATGCCGGCAGCGAGGTCGGATCGATCCTGCCGTTCGCAGCCGTCGGGAAGGACGCGAAGCGGACGAGGACCATTTCCGCGGTCGGGTCGACGTAGATCGTCTGGCCGTGTACGCCGCGCGCCGCGTAGGCGCCGTGGTCGTTGTGGAACACCCACCACTGGCTCGTATAGCTGCCGTTCGGGATCGTCGGGAAACCGGCGAACTTCGACGGATCGCCGCCCTGCCGGATGCGCTGCGCGACTTCGGCGGGGAACAGGCGCTTGCCGTTGATCACGCCTTCGTCGAGCATCAGCTGGCCGAGCCGGCCGAGATCCCGCAGGCTGGCAGTCAGGCCGCCGCCCGCGAAAGGCACGCCCTTGCCGTCGACCGTCTGGTAGGCGGCCTGTTCTGCGCCCATCTTGGACCACAGCCGTTCGGATGCCAGCTCTGTCACCGACTTGCCGGTCACGCGGGTGATGATCCAGCCCAGCATGTCCGAATTGATCGTCTTGTAGTGGAATTCATCGCCATGCCGGCCCTCGGGCTGGACCTGCTGGAGATATTCCCAATAGCCGTTCGGCCCGGTGTAGCCTTCGGGCTTCGGAAGCGGGCTTGCCGCGCGCGAATAGACCCAGATGTCTGCGTTCGGATCAGCGTAGTTCTCCGAATATTTGACCCCGGTGGTCATATCCATCACTTCTCGCACCGTGGCCGAAGCGAAGGCGCTGCCTTCGATTTCCGGGATGATGTCGATCACGCGCGCCGTCTCGTCGAGGTCGCCCTCGGTGACGAGGATTTGCGCCAGCAGGCCGGTGAGCGATTTGGTCATCGACATCGCCGCGTGCTTGCCTTCCTCGGTCAGGCAGCCGGAGTACTTCTCGTACACCACGCGGCCCTTGTGCATGATCAGCAGCCCGTCGGTGTAGTTGGCGCCGAGCGATTCCTCCCAGGTCATCTGCGCGTCCGAGTTCATCGGCGTGAAGGTCAGCGCGTCGATTTCCTGCGCATACTCGCCGAGTTGATCGGGCGGCAGGTAGGAGAGGGGAACCGGCGCACCCAGCCCGCGACTGATTTCTTCCGTCGGGAGGAATTCGCGCAGGTGGCATACGCTCCACCTCAGCCGCGGAAAGCTGAAATAGACCGAGTCCGGCTGGGTGATGATCTTGTCCTCCGGCGGCGGCGAGCCGACCATCCAGCCCATGACGCGCGGATCGGATTCCTCGGCCGAGAGAGGCGCCTGGCGCTCCTGCGCATTCGCCGGAACGGAGACTGCGGCTGCAAGCGCCAGCGAGAGGGCAGCCGAAGACAATTTGGACATGAAGCGCATGAAGTTACTCCCTGTGTAAGGAAATCAGTCGTCGTCGTCGGTCACCGCCGCAATCACGCCGACCACGGCGGCACCGATGAGTACGCCCTTGAGGACGTCGGCCCCGTCGTTGTCCTGCCGCTTGTAGTAGCGACGCAGGTAGTCGTTGCGGTTCCAGTATCGCCCGTCGCGCCACCAGCGGCCGTTCCCGCGATAGAAGCGATCGTAATAATCCTCGCGGATTTCGCGGCTCACTTCGCGCCGGGCCTCGCGCCGCTCGCGCGCGACCTCGCGGTTCGCCCTGCGATATTCGCGTTCGACGCATTCGCGGTCGTCACAGCGCCGGATTCGGGCGTCCGCTTCGCGGCGTTCGCGATTGACCTCGCGATTGGCTTCGCGGATCTCGCGGCGCACTTCCCAGCTCTGCGCCTGGACTTCGGAAGGCATGCCGGTGAGGACTGTCGCTGCACCCAGCAGGACCAGGATCTTGCCATGCATGATCAATCCTCCTTCGCTGCGCCGCGGAACTTGTTGGTCCGGCTCTCATACTGGCGCAGTACCTCCGCGCAGTTCTCCTGCTCGATGGCGACACTCGTGCCGTAGCCGAATGCGGCGGAGAACAGGAAAGCGCGGTCGACGCCCAGCAGGCGGCTGATCGAGGCATGCACTTCCAGCACGTCGCGCTCGAACGCGACCTGCTGGTTCTCGGCCACGCAATTGCGGGAAAGGCCGGCGATATAGCCGAAGTTCTTCAGGCCGTTATCGACCTGCTCTTCCTCGCTCAGGGCTTCCTCGTCGTTTTCCTGAGCAACGACCGGGGTCAAACCGACGGCGCTTGCGGCCAGTGCGCCAGCGGCCAGAGAGCGGATTACAAGCTTTTTCATCACTTCGACTCCTTGCATTTGAACTGTGTCCACGAGGCCCGTCGGGCCGGCTCAGAAATTCATGACGACGTTAACGAATCCTCCGGTCCAGGCCGGCGCATCGCCGCCGAAGGCGTTTTCGATCCCCTTGCCGGGTACCGAGATGCTGAAGCCGCCGGTCAGGAAGATGTTGGGGGTGAGGACGCGGGTGTATTCGACGAAGAAATCGTCGGCGAGGTGGTTCGCCGTGACCCCGGAAATAACGCTGCCCAGGTCGTCCGAGATTTCCAGGCGCGTCGCCTGCCCGAACTGGATCGGGCTGCGCAGCTCGTTCACCCGGATATGCGCGGCCCTGAAAGTCAGGAAGTCGCGCGGGCTCGGCATCGTGCGCAGGGTCAGCTGGTGCGACTGGACGTTCGAGTTGATGAAGACCAGCGCGGCTTTCGAACCGGTGGCCCAGCTTGCCGGAGAGCCTTCGTAGTGCAGCGGGTCGAAACGCTCGAGTTCCGGCGTATCGGGATCGTCGCCTGAGAAGGTCTGGTAGGAATAGAACAGGTCCGGGCGCCAGGGCTTGTCGTTCCACGCGTGGCCGACCTTGAGGCGCCCGCCCCAGGCATCGAGGTCGAGCCGGCCGTTCCACTGATAGGCCCCGTCGAGGCCGATATAGAATCCGGGTGCTGCCTCCCTTGCCGGATGGATCAGGCTGTAGAACGAAATGGCGTTCAGGCCGTCGCGACCTCCATCGAGGAAGTTGGGCGGGCCGATACCGCCGGGCGCGGCCTGCGGATAGGGTGCGCCCGACTGGAGCACGTTGACGTAGGAAACCCCGACGAAATCGCCTCGTCCCAAATCGTAGCGGATGTCACCGCCCACGCTCTGTGTCTTGGTGTCGTTCGATGCGAGCTCGTTGGGATCGATGAAGAATGCGGTGGTGGTCAGGCCCTGCTTGCGGAACCGGGCGATAATGGTCCGCTCCCACGCCTTGCGCGGCCCCAGCTTGACCGCGCCGCGCTCGAAACCGTTGGATGCGCCGTTGGAAACCA
The DNA here is from genome assembly GCF_004114695.1 of Erythrobacter sp. HKB08. Lineage (NCBI taxonomy): Bacteria > Pseudomonadati > Pseudomonadota > Alphaproteobacteria > Sphingomonadales > Erythrobacteraceae > Erythrobacter > Erythrobacter sp. HKB08. Next base: position 2,538,826 of record NZ_CP035310.1, on the reverse strand, counting down.
GCATCCCTGTGCCGAGCTTCAGTTCCTGCGCGCCGATGGAGAGGTCGAACTGGCCCGTTTCGATCGAACCGGTGCGAATGCCGAGATAGGCTTCTTCCATCGTGACCCGGCCGGTGTCCGACTTGTCGAAGGCATCGGTGCCGAGAGTGGCGGAAGCGACTACGGAAAAGCCGCCGTAGAGCTCGCTGTCGCCGCCAAGATTGTGGGTCAGTTCGACGCCCGGCTTCGCATAGAATTCCAGCCACTGAGTATCGGAATCGAAATTGGCCGAAGGCGCGAAGCGGTCGGCGAGGTTCCAATAGAGGTTCTCCTCGGCGACAGCGTTGATGCCGCCTTCGAGAGTGAACTTGATCTGGGTGTCGCTGGTTTCCTGGTCTGCGCCCTGCGTGGCGGGTTCCTCTTGGGCGAAGGCTGCGGGAGCAGTGATGATCGAAGCGGCTAGTAGCCCTGCCGCAAGCGGTACGCCTCGTAACAGGCGAATGCCGCCAGCTTTTGCCGACAAGACAGCTTCCAACTGCATAAAGCCAACTCCCCAATAGGTGGAATCAGCGACCCGTTTCCTCACTGATTGCTGGCGCTTGCAGTTTTGGCCATAGTGCGATTACCCAAAATGGGCATCGCGCTGAGAGCGCTAACATCCAGTTGGAAAAAGGACGTCGCCGTGAACATCGCCGAAGAGCATTTCTCCATCCTGTGGCCCCGCCATGTCGAAGGCATGATCGCCCTCCTGAGCGAACTGAGGGAAGCCTTCGACGGGGACCTCGATTCCACCCTGATCCTCGCGGTCGTCGGGGCGGCGATCCTCCCCAAGGACCAGCTGCCATACTCCTTCAGCTACTCGGAGTTGCTCAAGCGGCGCGACATCGATTTCCGGAAGCCGCTGAACACCCTCTCCATTGCCCAGGTGACCGGCATTCCGCGCGAGACGGTGCGCCGCAAGATTGCCAAGATGGAAGCGAAGAAGTGGATCGCGCGTGACGAAAACGGCCACTGGAAGATGGGCGAACGAGGGGCAGAGGACCTGCGCCCGATGACCGAATTGTCGATGAAATACATCTCCAGCATCGCCGAGGGTATCAATCTGGCGAGAGCGGGCAGCTAGCCCGCATCCTTGCGCTAACGGCAAAACCAAAGGCGTCGTGACTGGTGGCGCGGCATCGGCGCAACCGACCTGACCTCTCCATCTTCTTGCCCTCTTTCGAAAGACGGGTATGCTCGGCTCAAAAGTGCCGCGAAGGGAGAGAGTCGATGGCATGGGATTTCGAAACCGATCCCGAGTTTCAGGAGAAGCTCGACTGGATGGAAGGCTTCGTGCGCGAGAAGGTC
>NZ_CP035310.1:900000-1030000 GCF_004114695.1 Erythrobacter sp. HKB08 | reverse complement strand
ACCTTCGGCGGTGCGCTTACCGTGTGCCAGCTGCTGTGGATCGTGCAGAGCCAGAGCGACATCTTCATCGCCGGCCGCAGCTTTTCGACCCACGACCTCGGTATATATGCCGAAGCGCTGTTCCTCGCGCTGGTGGTGACCGGGCGCTTCCTGCCGCCAATCAACGAGGTCGCCTTTCCGGCCTATGCCGAGCTGCACAAGAAGGGTCGCAGCCTCGCGCCCTACTTCGTTCGGACGGTCCGCACGGTCATGCTCGTGACTGCCCCTATATATATAGGTCTGTCGCTGACCGCCGGTCCGGCCATCCTGACCATCGGCGGCGAGAAGTGGGCCGAGATGATCCCGATCATCGCGGGGCTTGCTCTGGTCATGCCGCTCTTCGCCATGCAGATCATCTGCTCGCCGGCGACCAATGCCATCGGGCGCCCCTCTATATATGTAACGACAAGCGCGATCGGCGCGCTCATCTTCCCGGTCGCCTTTTACTTCGGAGTGTCCGGCGGGCCGATGGGTCTGGTCCATGCCTGGTGGGTCGCCGCCCCGCTCCTCCTGCTCGCGACGCTGGCGATCACGCTTCCGGCGATTGAGGTCTCGCCCGCCAAGCTGCTGCTCGAGATGGCGCCCATCGCGCTTTCGACCGCGATGATGGCGCTCGCCGTTTACTCGATCGACCAGGCGATCCTCGACTGGACACCTTATATGCGCCTCGCCGTGCTCGTGCCGATCGGCGCTGCGACCTACGGGGCGATGCTGTTTGCCTTCTGGCCGGGCATTTTGCGCGAGAGCTGGCAGATGCTGCGCCCCCAGGCACAGCCTGAGCCGGTCGCGCTTCCGGCAGAGTAGCGCCCCTCCCGATTTTGTCGCCGGCCCAAGCCGTGGTATCCTCGCTTCCTAAGTAAGGCGCGAGAGGACGAGCCATGGGTCTTTCACTCTTTCTCGCTGCTTCGCTCGCCAGTGCGAGCGCGGGAAGCGAGATCCCCACCACGCAGGAGCCGCCAGCCGATCCTGCCACCGAAGTTGCCGAGCAGCAGCCCGACGTCGTGACCGGCGCCGCCGACTACTACGAACGCATGACGATCCCCGTCACCATCGGCGGCGAAGGTCCGTTCAAGTTCATGATCGACACCGGCGCGCAATCGACCGTCATCACCGAGAGCCTGAAAGAGCGTCTCGGCCTTGAGCCGGTTGGAACCGCCGTCGTCGTCGGGATGGCCAGCCGGGTTCCGGTCGAACTGGTCGAAGTCGACGGGCTGAGCTTCGCCTCGCGCACGTTCGACAATCTCGAGGCGCCGCTTCTCAAGGCGCACAATATCGGAGCCGACGGCATCCTCGGGCTCGACAGCCTGCAGAACCTTCGCGTGATGATTGACTTCCGCAACGACACTATTGCGGTGAACGATGCCGACGCGCTCGGCGGCAATCGCGGCTACGAGATTATCGTGCGCGCGCGCCACAAGGTCGGGCGGCTTATTATCACGCAGGCAAAGGTCGATGGAGTGACCACCTCGGTCATTGTCGACACCGGCGCCCAGAACAGCATCGGAAACCTTGCGCTGCAGAAGAAGCTTCGCTCGCGAAAGGGCGGCGACTTCCGTTCGACCGACGTCAACGGGTTCCACCTGACCGGCAAGGTCGACATCGCCCGCTCGCTCGAAATCCAGGGGTTGCAGCTACAGAACCTGCCGATCGCCTTCGCCGATGCGCCGGCCTTCGATGCGCTCGGCCTCGGCTCGCGGCCGGCGCTGATCCTCGGCATGCGCGACTTGCGGCTGTTCGACCGGGTGGCGATCGATTTCGAGAGCCGCCGGGTGCTGTTTGACGTGCCCAAGGCCGCCGGTTACCGCCCTCTGTTCCAACGGCAGTTCTTCCCCTCTCGGCTCGACCGGAACTGACCGGCGGGTAAGGGTGCTGTTGCCCTTCGCGCGGGCGCGCCCCACATGGGGCCGCGATGCCGCCTGACGCTGCCACCAAGAAACCGGTCGATCACGACAGCTGGGGAACGCTCAAGCGCTTCCTTCCCTACCTGTGGCCGCAAGGAAATCCCGCGCTCAAGCGCCGCATCGTCATTGCGATCGGTTTCGTCCTGCTGGCCAAGGCGACCACCCTCGCCCTCCCCTATGCCTATAAATATGCCGTCGATGCGATGGCGACCCCGGCGAACGAGGCGGTCATGGTCGCCATGGCACTGGTGCTCGCCTACGCCCTGGGCCGGTTCGGGGGCATCGCCTTCGACCAGCTGCGCAATGTCGCGTTCGAGCGCGTCGGGCAGGATGCCACCCGGCAGTTGGCGGAGGATGTATTCGCCCGCCTGCACCGCCTGTCGCTCCGCTTCCACCTGAGCAGGCGCACCGGCGAGGTCACCAAGACGATCGAGCGCGGAACCAAGAGCATCGATTCCATGCTCTATTTCCTGCTCTTCAATATCGCCCCGACCATCATCGAGCTGATCGTCGTCGGCGTGATCTTCTACATCAACTTCGGGTGGGAGCTTGTCGCGGCGACGGGCTTCACCGTGGTCACCTATATATTGGTCACCCGCTGGATCACCGAGTGGCGCACCAAGCTGCGGCGCGAAATGAACGAGCTCGACGGGCGGGCGCTCGACCGCGCGGTGGATTCGCTGCTCAACTACGAGACAGTGAAATACTTCGGCGCCGAAGGGCGCGAGGAAGCGCGCTATGCCGCGGCTGCGCGCGCCTATGCGAATGCGGCGGTCAAATCCGAGAACTCGCTTGCCCTGCTGAACATGACGCAGGCGCTCATCACCAATGCGCTGATGGCGGGCGCCATGGCCTACACGGTGTGGGGGTGGAGCAAGGGGCAGCTCACCGTCGGCGATCTCGTCTTCGTGAACACCTACCTGATGCAGCTATTCCGCCCGCTCGACATGCTGGGCTGGGTCTATCGCACGATCCGGCAGGGCCTGATCGACATGGCGGAGATGTTCCGCCTGATGGATACCTCGGTCGAGGTGGCGGACAAGCCGGGTGCGCCGGCCATTATCGTGCGCAATCCGACAGTCACTTTCGAGAACGTCACTTTCGGCTATGAGCCCGACCGCACCATCCTGCACGGGCTGAGCTTCGAAGTCCCGGCCGGCAGCAGCACGGCGATTGTCGGGCCGTCGGGCGCGGGCAAGAGCACCATCGCGCGGCTACTGTTCCGCTTCTACGATCCGCAGGGCGGGCGCATCCTCATCGACGGGCAGGATATCGCCGAGGTGACGCAGGACAGCCTGCGTGCCCAGATCGGTATCGTCCCGCAGGACAGTGTGCTGTTCAACGACACGATCGGCTACAATATTGCCTATGGCCGGGACGGTGCAAGCGAGGAGGACGTGGTGGCCGCCGCGCGTGGTGCCGCGATCCTGCCGTTCATCGAGCGGCTGCCGCAAGGTTTCGATACCGAGGTCGGCGAACGCGGCCTCAAGCTGTCTGGCGGCGAGAAGCAGCGCGTCGCCATTGCGCGCACGCTGGTCAAGAACCCGCCGATCCTGTTGCTGGACGAAGCGACCAGCGCGCTCGACACGGGAACGGAGCAGGCGATCCTGCAGACGCTGCGCCGGGTTTCTCAGAACCGCACAACGCTCTCGATCGCGCACCGGCTCTCGACCATTGCCGATGCCGACCAGATCCTGGTGATGGACCATGGCCGCGTGGTCGAACGCGGCAATCACGCGAGCCTGCTCGCACAGGGCGGTCTCTATGCCGACATGTGGGCGCGCCAGGCCTCGGAGAGCGAGCAGCCCGCCGAGGCCTGAGCCGTATCAGCCACCCATCTGTTCGCCAGCGATCAGCGACGAGGTCGAGAGATCGAGGTCGTCGGCCGAAATGACTTCCACATCGCTGCGGAATTCCTTGAGCCCGTCGAGGAACTCGGCGGAATTGCCGACAATGACGATGGTCGCCTGCGAGGGATCGACATAATTCTTCGCTGCTGCGCTCGCCGCCGCCGGATCGACCGCTTCGAGCTTCGCCGCATATTGCGCGGCTTCTTCCGGCGAGAGACCCTGCTGGAGGAGCCCCGCGACGATCGCATTGAAGCCAGAGCTCGTTTCGAGCGCACGGGAATAGCCGCCCGAGAGATAAAGACGTCGCTTGGCGAGAAGGTCGTCCTCGAGCGGTTCGTTGCCGAGGCGGGCGAACTCGTCGAGGAAGATCTTGGCCACCTTGTCCGCCGTTTCGTTCTTGGTTTGCGCGCTCGCAGTCAGGATGGAATCGTCCGCAAGCGATGCAAAGCCCGAGTAAGCACCGTAGCTGAGCGAGCGCTTGGTGCGGATTTCCTCGAACAGGCGTCCGCTCGAACCGCCGCCGAGCACGCTGTTGGCGAGCGTCAGCGGATAATAGTCTTCGCTCGCCCGCTCCGGTGCACGGACTGCGGCAAGCACGACCGCCTGGCCCGCATCGGGCATGTCGACGACGATGGTGCGGACCGGCTGTTCGGTCCCGGCCGGATCGGTCGCAGGGGCCATCGGCTCGGTATCGACTTCCCAATCGCCGAGCATCGTTTCAGCCAGAGCGACTGCCTCGTCGGCATCGATCCCGCCGCTGACGATGACCTGCGCCGTCGCCGGGTTCCACCACGTCATGCGATGCGCGAGAAGATCCTCGCGCGTTATGGCCGCGAGGCTTTCACGCGTACCGCCGGGCTGCGTGCCGTAAGGCGCGGCGCCGTACATCGCGACGCGCGAGACGTAGCCGGCAAGGCTGCCCGGATCCTTCAGTGCAACGGCAAGGCTGTCGATCCCGCGCTTGCGCTCGCGTTCGAAATCTTCCGCCGGGTAGGTAGCGCCGGTGATGATCTGCGCGGCGAGTTCGCTGGCCTCTTCGAGGTTCGCGACCGGCGCGGTCAGGCTGAAGCTGGTTCCGTCGCTGCCCGCACCGCCGCCGAAGCTTGCGCCGAGGCTTTCGAAACGCGCGGCGATCTCCGTCGCGGTTAGATCCGCGGTGCCCTTGTCGGCGAGCGCTGCGGCCATTTCGGCGACACCGGCTTTGGCACGCTCATCGCTCTTGCTGCCGCCTGCGAGCAGAACGGTGACGGTCGCAATCGGAACGTCGCCAGTCTTCGCGGCAACGACCTTGATACCATTCTCGAGCGTCGCCTCGGCGATGGTCGGAGCCACCACTTCAGGCGAAGCACCCGGCCCCGGAGGCGCCATGCGCTCGCCTTCCGGCTTCACCTCGCGGATCTTGCCGGTAGCCGGCGGCAGGGTGCGGAATTCGGGCATCGGCACCGGGTTGGCGTATTTCGACGGATCGTCCTCGCCATTGGAATAGGTGATGTCGGTACGCTTGTTCGGGTCGTAGTATTTCGCCGCGACGCGCTGGACATCCTCTGCCGTCACGGCAGCGATGGCCGCGAGGCGCTTGTCCGCATGATAGGGATCGCCGGTCGAAACCAGCGCTTCGCCCAGTTCGAACGCCCGCCCGCGCGCCGTTTCGCGGCGACGCAGGGTGGAGGCGATGATTTCGCTCTTGGCTTCGGCAAGCTCCGCATCGGTGACCGGGGTGCTACGCATCTTCTCGCGCTCGGCGACGAGAATGGCGCGGACCTCGTCGATGTCGGCCTGCGGATTGATGACGGCAAACTGCGCGAGCGTGCCCGCCTCTTCGCTCGTCTGCGCGAAGTGAACCGCCTGGACGGCCTTGCCGCTGCGGATGAGCGCTGCATGCATGCGGCTGTTGTCGCCGCGCGCCATGATTGCATCCATCACCTCGATCGCGGCCATGTCAGGATGCGCTTCGCCGGGAAGCTTCCAGATCGTGCCGACCAGCGGCAGGGGCACATTGGGTGCGGTCGCATCGACGACGCGCGGTGCGGTACGTTCCGGCTCGCGCTCGGTGATGGTGACGTCGACCGGGTTCGCACGCGGCGGAATGTCGCCGAAATACTGGTCGACCAGGGCGCGCAGCTCGTCGATCTCGAAATTGCCCGCGACGATCAGCGTCGCCGTGTCCGGACCGTAGTAGGCTTCGTAGAAGGAGCGCGCATCGTCGAGCGTCGCGCTGTCGAGATCCTCGATACTGCCGATGCCCGGGCGGCGGTGCGGCAGGACGTCGTAGGCGTTCTCGGGGATGACGAAACGCTGGAAACGGCCATAGGGGGGCGCGAGGACGCGCTGGCGCAGTTCTTCCTTCACCACGTCGCGTTCGCGGTTGAACACTTCATCGTCCACCACCGGGAAGGCCATGCGTTCGCGGTGGGTCCACAGCATCTGTTCGAGATAGGCCGCCGGGACCTGCTCGTAGTAATTGGTCCGGTCGGTGCCGTTCGAGGCATTGCGCGTGCCGCCGATATCCGCGGTCAGGCCGTAGATCATGTTGTAGGGCATGTTCTCGGTCTTGCGGCTGAGAATGTGCTCGAACAGGTGGGCGAAACCGCTGCGCCCCTCGGGATCGAGCTTGGAGCCGATTTCGTACCACAGCGACGTCGTCACCGTGCCGGTCGTGTCGTCGGGAATGGCGATGACGCGCAGTCCGTTGTCGAGCGTCCATTGCTCGAACTCGATAGCCGGTGCGGTGAGCGTCGGCGCGTCCATGTGATCGTCGGCGACGGCCGGAGCGGCGACGGCAAGGGCGAGCGTGGCAGCGCCTGCTGCAAGAACGGTGCGAAACATCGTGCGGAATCTCCCGAATAGTCCACCGCGCAGTAAAGCGAGGGAAAGCAATCAACTCAACCACTTCGCCGGTGCCTTCGACGAACGGCTGACGCGCTTCCGCCAACGGCACGCGGGCCGGCGCATCCGTATTTATCGGACCGGCGGGTTGTGTTGCAGCGCAGCATTGGCCATATGGCCCGCACGTCTCGCGCGCACCGGCGCGCAAATTTCACAAAGCACTGGAATTCTCATGTTGGACAGCGCCGCGCTTCGTCGCGACTGGTTTGGCAATATCCGCGCAGACATCCTTGCCGGGATCGTCGTCGCCCTCGCCCTCATTCCCGAGGCGATCGGCTTCTCGATTATCGCCGGGGTCGACCCACGCGTGGGCCTCTATGCCTCGATCGCGATCGCCATCGTGATCGCCTTCACCGGCGGTCGACCGGGCATGATCTCGGCTGCGACGGCGGCGGTCGCCGTGGTCGTGGTGCCGCTCGTGCGGGATTACGGTGTCGAATATCTCTTCGCCGCGACGATCCTGATGGGCATCATCCAGGGCATCGCGGCACTGCTTAGGCTCGATCTCCTGATGCAGTTCGTATCGCGTTCGGTCATCACCGGCTTCGTCAACGCGCTCGCGATCCTTATCTTCATGGCGCAGCTGCCGCAGCTGACGAATGTCGGCTGGGAAACCTACGCCATGGTCGCCGCAGGTCTCGCCATCATCTACCTGCTTCCCAAGCTCACCACGGCTGTCCCGAGCCCGCTCATCGCCATCATCGTGCTGAGCGCGATCTCGATCTACCTGAACGCGCCGGTGAACACGGTCTCCGACATGGGCCAGCTGCCCGAGGGCCTGCCCTATTTCGCGCTGCCCGACGTGCCGCTGACCTGGGAAACCTTCCAGATCATCCTGCCCTACTCGGCGACCATGGCTGCGGTCGGCCTGCTCGAATCGCTGCTGACCGCACAGATCGTCGACGACATGACGCACACTGGCAGCAACAAGCGCCGCGAATCTGCCGGACAGGGCGTTGCGAACATCGTCGCGGCCTTCTTCGGCGGCATGGGCGGCTGTGCGATGATCGGCCAGTCGGTCATCAACGTCACCAGTGGCGGCCGCGGGCGCCTCTCCTCGCTGACCGCAGGCGTGACGCTGCTGATCCTGCTCGCCGCTCTCGGGCCGCTGGTCGGCCAGATTCCGATGCCCGCGCTGGTGGCGATCATGATCATGGTCTCGATCGGGACCTTCTCGTGGAACTCGATCCCCAACATCGGCAAGCATCCATGGCAGAGCTCGGTCGTGATGGTGACGACGGTCGTCGTGGTCGTTGCGACGCACAATCTCGCGCTCGGCGTGCTGGCCGGCGTGGTGCTGTCGGGCGTGTTCTTCACCCACAAGGTGATGACCATGTTCGACGTCGTGCGCGAGCGTGACGGGGACACGGCGATCTACCGCGCCAAGGGGCAGATCTTCTTTGCCTCTGTCGAGCGTTTTGAAGCCGCGCTCGGCCCTGAAAGCGCCATGCCCGACCCGGCCGATCACGTGATCATCGATGTCAGCAAGGCGCATTTCTGGGACATTTCGGCCGTCGGCGCGCTCGACAAGGTGGTCGAGCGGATGCGCCGCAACGGACGCAGCGTGCAGGTCCGCGGCCTCAACCGGGCCAGCGCAGACCTCGTCGACAAGTTCGCCCTGACCGACAAGACCGGCGTTGAAAGCGGCCTCGCGCCGCACCCGTGATTTCAGGAGTGTGAAGCGGCGAGCGCTTGCAGGATTGCGAGCGCTTCGTCCGCGCGTGCCTCGGGCACGAAGGCATGGTCGTGGTGATAGGCCGCAACCATGTTGCAGGCGATGCCCGCTTCGGACAGTGCGCTTGCGACCGCTGCAGTCAAGCCGTGTCCTTCGAGGTCGGAGAGAACCTGAAGGGTGATGCGCCGGAATACCGGGTCTGCCCCATCGGTCATCTCGGCAGGCACGATCGCCGATACCCCCTCCGCCTCGCGAAAGGTCCCGATCGCACTGCCGAGCAGGCGCGGTGCTTGCTCCGGCGTAACGGTGACAAAGCACCAGCGCTCAGGGTCGAGCGCGGGGGACATGCCGGCGATCATCGCCGCAGTGTCCGAAACGCGCTCCCCCCCGCCCGCCATCGTCAGAGGATGTATTTGCTGAGGTCGCTGTCGCCCGCGAGATCGGTCAGCCGTTCGCGGACATAGGCTGCATCGACGGTGATCGTCTCACCGGCGTGGTCCTCCGCATCGAAGCTGATGTCTTCAAGCAGCTTTTCCATCACGGTCTGCAGTCGGCGGGCACCGATATTCTCGATGCTCTCGTTCACTTGCGCGGCGATCTTGGCGACTTCGCGCACCGCGTCCTCGGTGAAGTCGAGCGAGACGTCTTCCGTCCCGATCAGCGCGCGATACTGCTCGACGAGATTGGCGCGGGTTTCGCTCAGGATGCGGTAGAAATCCTCTTCCGTCAGCGCACGCAGCTCGACGCGGATCGGCAGGCGGCCCTGCAGTTCGGGGAGCATGTCGCTCGGCTTGGCGACGTGGAATGCACCGCTCGCGATGAAGAGGATGTGGTCGGTCTTCATCGGACCGTATTTGGTGGCGACCGTCGTACCCTCGATCAGCGGCAGCAAATCACGCTGCACGCCTTCGCGGCTGACCGAACCGCCGCGCACGTCACTGACCGCGATCTTGTCGATCTCGTCGAGGAAGACGATGCCGTTGGTCTCCGCATTCTCGAGCGCGACACGGGCAACGTCGTCCTGGTCGAGGCGCTTGTCGGCCTCTTCCTCGACGAGCTTGTCCCACGCGTCGGGAACCTTGAGCTTGCGGCGCTTCTTGGGCGTCTTGCCGAATGCCTTGCCCATCATGTCCGACAGGTCGATCATGCCGACGTTGCCGCCCATGTTGCCCATGTCGAACGGCATCTGGGAGGCTTCGGCGACCTCGATCTCGACCTCGACATCGTTCATCGCGTTCTGGACGATCCGCTCGCGGAAGCTCTCGCGGGTTGCTTCGGAAGCATTCTCGCCCACCAGCGCGTTGAGCAGGCGATCCATGGCCGCCTGGCTGGCAGCTTCGCGCACCGCTTCGCGGCGGCGTTCCTTCTCGAGGCGGATCGCTTCTTCGGCGAGGTCGCGGGCGATCTGCTCGACGTCGCGGCCGACATAGCCAACCTCGGTGAACTTAGTCGCCTCGACCTTCACGAACGGCGCTTCTGCCAACTTGGCGAGGCGGCGCGAGATCTCGGTCTTGCCGCAACCGGTCGGGCCGATCATCAGAATGTTCTTCGGCGTTACCTCGTCGCGCAGCTCGGCGCCGAGGCGCTGGCGGCGCCAGCGGTTGCGCAGGGCAACGGCGACGGCGCGCTTGGCGTCCTTCTGGCCGATGATGTGCTCGTCGAGCGCGGCGACGATCGCCTTGGGGGTCAGTGCTTCGGTCATGGAAACTCTTCGAAGGGTCAGACCGTCTCGACGGTCACATTGTCATTGGTGAAGACGCAGATATCGGCGGCGACCTTCATCGCCTTGCGCGCGATCGTTTCCGCATCGTCCTCGTATTCGGCAAGCGCGCGCGCGGCGGCGAGCACGTAATTCCCGCCCGAGCCGATCGCGGCAATGCCGCCTTCGGGCTCCAGCACGTCGCCATTGCCGGTGAGGACCAGCAGGCTCTCGCTGTCGGCGACGATCATCAGGGCTTCTAGGTTGCGCAGGTACTTGTCGGTCCGCCAGTCCTTGGCGAGTTCGACCGCGGCGCGCATCAGCTGGCCGGAATACTGCTCGAGCTTCTTTTCCAGCCGTTCGAACAGAGTGAAGGCGTCCGCGGTTGCGCCGGCGAAGCCTGCGACGACCTTGCCATTGCCGATCCGGCGCACCTTGCGCGCGTTCGGCTTCATCACCGTGTTGCCCATGGATACCTGCCCGTCACCGGCGATGACGATCTTGCCGCCTCGCGAGATACCGACGATGGTCGTGCCGTGCCACGGCGTCAGGCCGTGCGCGTTGCTGTTTTCGCTCATGCCGCGGGATATGGGGTGCGGCGCACGCGGGTCAAGCCGCCGCGCCGCGGGAAGGCTTGCTTAGCCGCCCGGGCCAGCGCCGCCACCTGCGCCCGGTGCGCCGACCTGGCCGATATTGCCGAACAGGTCTTCGAGGAAGCCGCGCTCCCGGCCGAGGGTCGGCGTCTCGTCGCCATCGGGCGTGAGATAGACGACCTTGTCGATGCCGCTGCGGTCGGCAGCGATGACGTTGCCGGCGGCATCGAACTTCACTGCAAGAACGCTGTGCTGGCGGATGCGCGGACGCACGAACGGACGGCGCCCGGTGACGCTGGAGACATAGTACCAGGTCTGGTCGCCGAACTGGCTGGTGAAGCTCGGCCGGCCGAGAGTCGCTTCGACCGATGCGCGGTTGTCGATGCCGGGCTGGATAGCGTCGGTCAGCACGGAGTCCTGGATGAAACCGCGGCTTTCGCGGATCGAGGAGCAACCTGTCAGCGCGGTACCCGCCACGAGGATCGCCGCTGCCGCCATCGCCTTACGTGCATTCATGGATCAAACCTTGTCCCGTCGTCGGACCCGGCCATCCTCCCCTTCGCGGGAGGGCTTGGACGCGGCCCTTCAATTCCTATATCGACGCGAGCCTTACGGCGATGACCGCCGCCTTGCAACTTCGCGCTTCCAGCGCTTGGGGATGGCGGTTTGAATTCCCGCTGAACACTTTGCGACCGGAGCGCCCAGCCGATGTCCTTCTTCTCCCGCCTTTTCGGCACCCAGCCCGACCCCAAGGAAGAGGTTCGCCCGCTGTGGCACGCTGTCGTGCGCGAGGCGCGCGAGCCGAAATACTATGCCGAAATGGGCGCAGCCGACACGATCGAGGGCCGCTTCGACATGATCACGGCGATTCTCGCGCCGGTCATCCTGCGGCTCGAGGCGAACAAGGACCTCATCCGCCATTCCGCCCTGCTGACCGAGCTGTTCGTCGAGGACATGGACGGCCAGCTGCGCGAAAGCGGCGTCGGCGATCCGGTCATCAGCAAGCACATGGGCAAACTCGTTTCCGCGATGGGCGGCCGCATCGGCGCGTTCCGCGATGCGCTGGCCGGCAAGCGCGAGCTGTCCGATGTCGTCGACAAGAACGTGACGCTCAGCGAGGGCACGGATCCCGCCCTGCTGGCTGCGGGCCTGCGCCAGTTCAGCGATCACCTGTCCGGTTTGAGCGACGATCAGGTGCTGGCAGGGGACATCGCGGCATGAGCGACAGCGAGTTCTCCCGCGTTGTGAAAGTCCGCCCGCTCCCGGCGGCACCGCTCGAACTCGAAGCGAGTGAAGCCGAGCGTGCCGCGCTTGCCGAACGATTCGGCATCGTTGCGGTCGACAGCCTCAAGGCGAGGGTCGAGCTGTCCGAAAGGGGCAAGGCGGTAATGGCCGAGGGCAAACTGTCGGCAAGGATCGTACAGTCCTGCGCCATTTCGGGCGAGGACTTCCCGGTCGAAATCGACGAATCGCTCGCCTTCCGTTTCGTCCCTCCGGCCAAGCACAGCGACGAGCCCGACATGGAAATCGAGCTCGACGCCGAAGAACTGGACGAAATTGAATACGAGGGCGAAAGTTTCGATCTCGGCGAAGCGATCGCGCAGACCCTCGGCCTCGCAATCGACCCCTACGCTGAAGGGCCCAATGCCGACGCAGCGCGCAAGGACGCCGGCATCACCAGCGACGATGCGCCAAGCGGGCCGCTCGCCGAAGCACTGGCGGCCCTCAAGAAAGACTGATCAGAACGGGATGTCGTCGTCGAGATCGTCGTAGTTCGAGCCGCCGCCCGAACCGCCACCCGACGAGCTGCCGCCCTGGCCGCCGCCGAAGCCGCCACCACCGCCGGAGCCGCCTCCGCCCTGGTTCCAGTCGCCGCCGCCACCGCCGCCGCGCTGGCCGCCGCCACCGCTGGCGCCGTCGAGCATGGTGAGCGTGCCGTTCAAGCCGCGGATCACCACTTCGGTCGAATAGCGGTCGTTGCCCGACTGGTCCTGCCACTTGCGGGTCTGGAGCTGGCCTTCGACATAGACTTTCGAACCCTTGCGCAGGTAGCGCTCGACCACGCCGACGAGACCTTCGGAGAAGATTGCGACGGTGTGCCACTCGGTGCGCTCCTGGCGCTCGCCGGTGTTGCGGTCCTTCCAAGTCTCGGTCGTCGCGATGCGCAGGTTCGCGACCTTGCCGCCGTTCTGGAAGCTGCGGACTTCGGGGTCCGCGCCGAGGTTCCCGATCAGCATTACCTTGTTGAGAGACCCGGCCATAATTCGCTTCCTTCGCTAGATTTCGAGAAGCGCGCCTAAAGCCCCAGGGCGAGCGCGCTCCAGTAAGTGATTCCCGCGAAGATGTAAGCGAGCGCGAACAAATACCCAACCATGAAGGCGGGCCATTTCCACCCGTTTGTTTCCCGCCGCGCGACTGCGATGGTCGAAACGCATTGCGGTGCGAAGACGAACCACGCGAGGAAGGCGAGCGCAGTCGGCAGGCTCCAGCGCTTGGCGACCTCGGTTTCGAGCGCCTCCATGGTCGCGTCCTCGTCTTCCGATTCGACCGCATAGGTCGTCGCAAGGGAAGAGACCGCAACTTCGCGCGCCGCCATGGCGGGCACGAGCGCAAGCGTCATTTCGCGGTTGAAACCGACCGGCTCGAAAGCCGGGTGCATTGCGCTGGCGATCTGGCCGGCGAAGCTTGCATCGATCTGGCTCTCGCCCGGATCGGCCTTGGGGAAGGTCAGCAGCAGCCACAGGACGACCGTCGCAGCGAAGATGATCGTGCCCGCACGGCGCAGGAAGACCCACGCACGTTGCCACAGGCCGATGAGCATGTCCTTGGGGCGCGGCCACTGGTAGCGCGGCAGTTCCATGATGAAGCCGCTCGCCTGCCCCTTGGTGACCGAGCGGCGAAGGACCAGCGCAACGACCATCGCGCCGACGATCCCGGCGACATACAGCGCGAACAGCACCAGCCCCTGGAGGCCGATGCCGGGCCCCACACTCGTCGCCGGGATGACCGCGGCAATGATCACGGCATAGACCGGAAGGCGCGCCGAACAGGTCATAAGCGGCGCGATGAGGATCGTCGTCAGCCGGTCTTTCGGATCGGCGATGCTGCGGGTCGCCATGATGCCCGGGATTGCGCAGGCGAAACTGGAAAGCAGCGGGATGAAGCTGCGCCCCGACAGGCCGACGCTCGCCATCAGGCGGTCCATCACGAAGGCCGCGCGGGCCATGTACCCGCTAGCCTCCATGACGAGGATGAAGGCGAAGAGGATGACGATCTGCGGCAGGAAGACGACGACCGAACCGACGCCTGCGATAATGCCTTCGGTCACGAGATCGCGCAGGAAACCTTCGGGGAAATTGGCAACGACCCATTGCGAGGCTGCGCCCGCACCTGCGTCTAGCGCATCGGCGAACGGCGTCGCCCAGGCAAAGACCGCCTGGAAGATCACGAAGAGCAGGCCGAGCAGGACGAGCGGGCCGAGCCACGGGTTGAGCAACACCTTGTCGAGGCCCGCATGCAGGCGCCGCTCGCGGCTTTCGGCAAGGATTGCCGCCTTGGCGATGTTGCGCGCGGTCAGGCGGCGCTCCGGCAGGGTGATGTGCGGACGCGGTTCGGCATGATCCATCGTCTCGGCCTTCGCCTCGGCGCTGCCGATGGCTTCGAGCAGTTCGCCCAATCCCTTGCGGCGCACGGCAACGGTCGAGATGACCGGGATGCCCAGCGCTTGCGACAGGGCTGCAGGATCGAGCGTCAGCCCGTCGCGCTCTGCGAGGTCGACCATGTTGAGCGCGACCACGGTCGGCACGCCCAGCTCGATGACTTCCTGCGCGAAGACCAGGTGCTGCTCGAGATTGGCTGCGTCGAGCACGAGGACGAGCGCATCGGGCTTCGCCTCGCCCGGGAATTCGCCCATCACGACCTTGCGGGTCACTTCCTCGTCGGGGCTGGATGCGTCGAAAGAATAGCTGCCGGGCAGGTCGACCAGCTCGATCGGTTCGCCGCTGGGCAATTCGATCCGGCCGACTTTTCGTTCGACCGTCACGCCGGGATAGTTGGCGATTTTCTGGCGCGCACCGGTCAGCGCGTTGAACAGGGCGCTCTTGCCGGCATTGGGGTTGCCGACGAGCGCGGCACGGCGAAGGCGGGTCATTGGACCTCCACCGTCATGGCCTGCGCATGCGAGCGGCGAATGGCGATTGTGGTGCGACCGATGCTTACGGCCAGCGGGTCGCGCGTGCCGAAAACGCCGCGGTGCGCGAGCGCGATTTCCGCGCCGTCGTCGATCCCGAGCGCACGCAGGCGCTTGGCATCCTCGATCGCAATACTGTCCCAGTCGACCGCGATAATCCGCACGCGGCTGCCCAGTTTGATTCCATCCAGCGTCATGCGCAGCGCGCTGCCAGAGGCACCAGCTAATTGCAACTGATTATCAATAGTGAATGGCAGGCGGATCAGTTCGCCGGATAGCGCAGGCGTCCGAGGAAGCGCGTGAGGCTGAAGGTTTCACCCTGCGGGTTGAGCCATTTGGCCTTGGCCTTCTCGAATTTCATTACGCCTTCAATACGGCGGTCGAGGAAGGCGCGGGTCTCGGCCTTGCCTTCCGAATCGTCCTCGGCAAACACCGCGAGCGTCGCGGCATAGATGCCGGCGAGGATCGTACGCTTCGTATAGTGGTTGTAGTCGGTCGCCGTGTCGCCGGCGAGCCGCCACATCAGGTCGGCCGAGTTCCAGCCGGTCTTGAGCGATTTCGCCGCGTTCTGCGGCATGGCCATGATCGCGGTCGCGCGCCGCAGCGCCTCTTCCTGACCGGCAATCGCATCGAGCCGGAACTGCACCAGCGTGCGAATCCGCTCGCGGATCGGCAGTTTCGCGAGGTCTTCCTGCGAGAAGCTGGCGATCATCGCGGCATCGACGCTCTCGATCCATGCGGCAATCATGTCCATCGCGCCGCCGGGATAGGCGAGCCGCGCGACGTCCGGATCGGCACCCGCCATGTCCGCAGCGATTTCGACCGCCTGGTCGCTCCAGCCGTCGAACACGGCCGAGTTGCCGACTTCGGGAGCGAGAGCGAGCCGCAGCTCGTCGAGCGTCATGTCGGCGTATTCGGTCATCAGAAGGAAGGGCCGTAGGTCTGCTGCGCGGCGTCGGATTCCTCCGAGGCCTTCTTGTCGTGCTCATTCAGCAAATCGACCAGGATGGTGTTCCCGTTCATCAGCGCCACGTAGTCGCGCGCCGAACGACCCGAATTGTCCGTCCTGTCCGGATTCGCGCCGTTTTCGAGCAGCAGGCGCATCAGCGCGGTATCGCGCCGGTGGACCGAGGAAATCAGCGGCGTCTCGCCCGCATCGTTCGACACATCGACATCTGCACCGGCCTTGAGCAGTTCCTCGACACCTTCGACGAAGCCGAGATTTACTGCGAGGACCAGCGGCGTCACGCCGTTGCGATCTGCGATATTGGGGTTCGCCCCGCGCTGCGAAAGGAACTTGATCCACGTGACGTCGCGGCGCTTGGTCACGATGTGCAGCGCGGTTTCGCCATTGGCCTTGTCGCGCGTGTTGACGACGACCGAGCCCGGTTCGTTCAGGGCATTGGTAACGGCTTCACCGTCGCGATCCTTCACGGCCTTGAGGAACTCGTAGCCGTCGGAGAAAATCTGCGCGGCGGCAGGGGCCGCCAGGGCTGCGAGAGAGGCCAAGATGAGAGCCTTGCGAACAAACGCGCGGGCCATGGGTAACGTCCTTCCAAAATTCGGTTCAGGGCATGACTCGCCCTCTTGTGCAGTGCCGATTAGCAGAGCATGAAGCGTCGCGCCATGCTTCGCCCCCTGCTTTGTCTCATCGCTCCGCTTTCCCTTGCAATCGCCGCCTGCAGCGCAGGTTCCGAACCGGTGGGGCCCTCGCCCGACGGGGTCGACCTGCGCGGCTCGGAAATCGGGGGCGAGTTCACGCTTACTTCGGATGAAGGCAAGGACGTGAGCTGGAGCGATTTCGACGGGCAATACCGGCTGGTCTATTTCGGCTTCGCCTATTGCCCCGACATATGCCCGACCGACGTCGGACGCTTCTCGCAAGGCCTCTCGAGCTTCGAGCAGGAGAACCCGGAGCTCGGTGCCAAGGTGCAGCCGATCTTCGTCACCATCGATCCGGAGCGCGATACGCCGGAAGTCGTCGGCGAGTTCATCGACAATTTCCACCCGCGCCTCATCGGCCTCACCGGAACGCCCGAACAGATCGCCAAGGTCGCCGAGGATTTCGGTGTCGTCGCGATCAAGGGCGAGGAAACTGCCGAGGGCGGCTATCTGATGGAGCATTCCACCTTCACCTACCTGTTCGGACCGCAGGGCGAACCGCTGGGCATCGTACCGACCGACAAAGGGCCGGAGGGTGTCGCGGCGGAGCTCGAGCGCTGGGTGCGATGAGGGACAGGTTCTGGGAGCTTCCCCTTGCCGAACTGACGCGGGAGGAATGGGAGGCCCTGTGCGACGGTTGCGGCAAGTGCTGCCTGCACAAGCTCGAAGATGCCGACACCGGCGAGGTCGAGCATACCAATGTCGCCTGCAAGCTGCTCGATTGCGAAACCGCACGATGCTCGGACTATCGCAACCGAAAGGCTTTCGTGCCGGACTGCCTGCGCCTCACAATGAAGATCATCGACGATGTGCCATGGCTACCCTCGACCTGCGCCTATCGCCTGCGGGCAGAGGGCAAGCCGCTGCGGGAATGGCACTACCTTCTCTCCGGCAGCCGGGAGACGATCAAGCAGGCCGGGGTATCGGTAGCCGGGCGGGTCGTCAGCGAGATCGATGCAGGGCCCCTCGAACATCATGTGGTCGAGTGGGACTGATGCGATGATCGACTGGCTGCGCCCCGACATGCAGGATCCCCGGATCGAGATCGGCGGGAAGATGATCCCGCTGCACATCCGGCGCCATCCCACGGCAAAGCGGATGACCATGCGGATGGAACCCGACGGCAGCGCCGTGCGCATCTCGATCCCGCGCTGGGGACGGACGCGCGAGGCGCTCGAATTCGCCCGTTCGCGAGAGGAATGGCTCGGCAGGCAGCTCGCCAAGTCGCAGCCGCGCACCTCGGTCGGTCATGGGAGCGAGATCGCCTTCCGCGGAGCTCCGGTGAGGATCGAGTGGGATGCGACCAAGCCGCGCAGGGTCGCTTTCGCGCAGGACGCCCTCCACCTCGGCGGCCCGGAGGAATCCATCTCCGCCCGCGTGGAGCGCTGGCTCAAGGCAGAGGCCAAGGAATTGCTCCACGCCGACCTCGCATTCTATTGCGAGCGCGCAGAGGTCGAAGCGCCAAGCCTCGCCCTGTCGAGCGCCAAGCGTCGCTGGGGCAGCTGCTCGACTTCCGGCACGGTGAGGATCAACTGGCGGCTCGTCATGGCGAGCGACGAAGTGCGCCGCTCGGTCGTGGCGCACGAAGTCGCGCACCTCGTCCATTTCGACCACGGGCCGCAGTTCCACGCCTTCCTCGCATCGATCTTCGAACACGATATCCGCGCCGCAGACGGCTGGCTGAAACAGCACGGGCGCTCGCTCTACCGCCATTTCGGATAAGGGCGCTTTCACTGGCGAAGCGCCGCGCGAGCGCCTATGTTGCGCACCATGCGTTTTCTCCGCCGCCTCAATCCCGTTCCGGGCATCAAGGATTTCTGGAGCGAGTTCTCTCGCCCCAACCCGCATCGCTGGCCGATCCTCGGCGTATCGATGCTGATGACTTTCGGCCTGATCTTCCTGTTCACGCAGGAACGCGTCATCGGACTGCCGGCCGAGCCCGAAGTGATCTACATCTCGACCTTCGAGGAAGGACGCAGCGACGAGGAGATCCTCGCGTCCAACCGCGCCAACCAGGAACAGCAGGATGCGCTGCGCCAGGCACGCGAAGAACGCGAGGAGCGCCGCCGCGAGCTTTATCGTGCGCTTGGTCAGGCGACCGGGCTCGATACCGAGGAAATGGAACGCGAGATCGCTGAAGAGCGCGCCCGTGAAGAAGCCGAGGAAGCGCGCCAGCGGGCGGAACTTCTCGGCCGCGAAACAGAGACAGGCACTGGTGACACCTCGGCCGAGTGATGCCGACTGGCTGGCCGCGGCGGCTCGCCTCGCCGCGCGTGCCCGGCCCATCAGTGCGCCCAACCCTGCGGTCGGGGCGATCATCGTCGCCGAAGGCAAGGTTGTCGGACGCGGCTGGACACAGGCCGGCGGACGCCCCCATGCAGAAGCCGTTGCGCTCGCGCAGGCGGGCGAGGCGGCGAAGGGTGCGACGCTCTACTGCTCGCTCGAACCCTGTGCACACCGGTCGCAGCGCGGCCCGTCCTGCGCCTCCTCGATCGTCGAGGCCGAAGTCGGCCGCTGCGTGTTCGGCGTACTCGACCCCGATCCCCGCACCGCAGGCGAAGGCCTCGAAATCCTGAAGGATGGCGGCGTCGAAGCCGAGCACATGCCCTGCGAAGCCTCGCGCGCCAGCCTCGCCGGATACCTTGCCGTGCGGGAACTTGGCCGACCGCATGTCACGCTCAAGCTCGCCATGTCGCTCGACGGATGCATCGCTACTGCCAGCGGCGATAGCCAGTGGATCACCGGCGAGGAAGCCCGCGCGCATGTCCACTCGCGCCGCGCCATGAGCGATGCGATCCTCGTCGGCGGCGGCACCTGGCGCGCGGACCAGCCGCGCCTCGATGTCCGCCTGCCGGGCCTCGATGATCGCAGTCCGCAGCGCATCCTCCTGACGCGCGGCATCCCGCCCGATGGGGTGCGGGTCATCAATGCGCCGGGCCAGATCGCGAATCTCGACGGCATCCAGTACCTCTATGTGGAAGGCGGCGCGCAGACGGCGGCGGGGTTCCTCGAGGAAGACCTCGTCGACCGGCTCGAAATCTATCGCGCTCCGATCCTCATCGGCGGCGGACGACCCGCAATCGGCGACATCGGCCTGGCCTCGCTCGGCGATGCGCACCGCCGCTGGCGCATGGTCGAACGGCGCCAGCTTGGCAGCGACACGTTCGAAGCCTATGAGCGCACCCGCTAGAGGAGGCGCATCTGTTCACCGGCATCATCACTGCAATCGGAACCATCGAAAGCGTCGAGCAGCGCGGCGACCTGCATATCCGCATCGCCTGCCCGTTCGACCCTGAAGCCATGGCCATCGGCGCGTCGATCGCCTGTTCGGGCGTCTGCCTGACGGTGGTCGATCGTGGCGGCGCGAAGGGCGATAGCTGGTTCGCGGTCGATGTGTCCGGAGAGACCGTGTCGCGCAGCGTGCCGGGCCTGTGGACCGAGGGGCGCAAGCTCAACCTCGAAGGCGCGCTCAAGATGGGTGACGAACTCGGCGGCCATATCGTCACCGGCCATGTCGATGCGGTCGGCAAGGTGGTCGAGGTCGCGGATATCGGCGATTCGACGCGTCTCGTCATCCGCGCGCCTGCCGAGCTGGCGCCTTACATCGCGGCGAAGGGATCGATCACCGTCGACGGTGTGTCGCTGACAGTGAACTCGGTCGAAGACCAGAGCGACGGGGCATGCGACTTCATGCTCAACATCATTCCGCACACCGGTGAAGTCACCACGCTCGGGACGCTCGCGGCGGGCGATGCCGTCAATCTCGAGATCGACGTACTTGCCCGTTATTTGAAACGCATGGAAAGCCTGCGCGCGAGCTAACCCGCGACGTCGGCCAGGGCAGCGATGAACTTGTCGATATTGCCCTTGGTCAGACCGGCCACGTTGATCCGGCCCGAGCCCGCCATATAGACCGCGTGCTCTTCGCGCAGGCGCGCGATCTGGTCCTTGTCGAGCTTCAGCATCGCGAACATCCCGTTCTGCTCCGCCAGCGGGGCGAGATCGAGGCCGCTCACCTGGTTGTCGGCCGCAGCCAAGCGCTCACGCACCCAGCGCAGGCGATTACGCATCGATTCCAGCTCGTCGAGCCACTGCTGCCTGCGCGTGTCGTCGCGCAGCACCAGCCGCACCGCTGCGCCGCCGTGGTCCGGCGGCATCGACCAGCTCGCACGAGCCAGCGCATTGAGGTTCGAGAGGATCGGGTCGAGCCCGCTCGAATTCTTCGCCATCACATAAAGCGCGCCGACACGGTCGCGGTACATGCCGAAGTTCTTGTCGCAGCTGTAGGCGATCAGTGCCTCGTCGACCGCGTTCAGCACGCGCCGCACGCCATAGGCATCCTGCTCGAGCCCGTGGCCAAGGCCGTGATAGGCGACATCGAGGATCGGCAGCGCGGGGCTTTCGGCCAGCGCTTCGGCGATCTCGACCCATTGCGCGGGCGTGTAGTCGATACCGGTCGGGTTGTGACAGCAGCCATGCAGCAGGACGGCTTCGTTCTCGCCCGCCCCGCGGATCGCTTCGAGCACCGCTTCGAGGTTTGCCGTTCCGTCCGCATTGGCATGGTCGAAAGCGGCCACTTCGAGATCGAGATCGCGGAAGATCTGCGCGTGGTTCGGCCAACTGGGCGTGCCCATGTGGATGCGGGTTGCGCCGGCATGCTTGGCAACCGCAGCGGCGAGGCGGACAGCGCCGGTGCCGCCGGGCGTCTGCATGCCTTCGATCCGGCCGCCCATCGTCGCGTCCTTGCCGAAGATATAGGGCATCAGCGAGTGGACGAAGCCGAGGTCGCCTTCAGGCCCGAGATAGGACTTGCTCTGCTGTTCGCCGATCAGCGCCTCTTCGGCGGCCTTGATCGACTTGAATACGGGGGTCGCCCCGTCGTCGGTGCGATAGACGCCGACGCCAAGGTCGATCTTGTCCTCGCGCTCGTCGGCGGCGTGGAGCTTGATGAGCGCCAGCAGCGCGTCGGGCGATTGCGGTTCGAGACGGTCGAGCATGCCGCTCCCTTGCATCAGGGATGCCGTCTCTATCAAGTCATTTGGCCTGCCTTCCCGGCAGGTTTTCTTTCGCGACTAGAAGGGCAGCCAGCGCTGCTTCTTGGAAAACTTCATGTAGCCCGCGTTGACCCCGAGCCTGAGGCCCGCGCCTACGCGGATCGGGATGAGCACCGTGTCGCCCTTGCGCAGATAGCTCGCGGTCATGCCGCCGACGACATAGGCCTGCCCCTCGCCCGAGGGGAAGCGCTCGTAAAGCTCTTCGGTGTCGTAGAGATTGTAGACGAGCACGAAGGTGTTGCCCGCATTCGCGCCTGCATCGAAGCCGATCGAGGGACCGGTCCAGTAAACCGGCTTCTGGCCTTCGACCTTGTGATAGAGCGTGCCCGAGCCGTAGCGCGCACCGAGGATGAACGCCCCGCCCGCTTCGCGCCCGACGATATACGCGTTGGGCTCGCCCTGCTCTTTCAGCAGGTCCTGGATGAGCCGCGCGACCCCTTCGGCACCCTTGCCGAACACGCCTTGCGCCGCGCCGATCAGGTCGTCTTCCTTGTAGGTCGCATCCTGCGCAGCCGCGACCTCGGGGTCGCCTGCAGCCTGACTCGCCGCTTCCGATGCATCACCCGAGGTGACCACCGGATTGCTCCAGCTGGGCGCAACCTCAGCGCCATCGGCAGCGCCACCCTGTCCGTCGAACACTTCGCTGACCGACGGGCGCGTGTCGGTTTGCGGAGCATTCACCTGTTCCGGAGGACTGGCCGGCGCGTCGTACACCGGCGCATCGCCCGGCTGTTCCATCAGGTCACCATCGATCGCGACCGACGGATCGACCGTCTCGATCTGCGCGGCGACCGGCGCTGCAAAGGCGAGCGCACCCGCGATGAAACCTGCGACACCCTTGGCGAAACGCTGCTGTGCCAGTTGAATCAACGGCATGGCCGTCTCCCGATCCGTCAAAACAATAACCCGCGTCCAAGAGAATCCATTGCACATGAACAGGCAATGGATGCGCGGCAGGCCGAATCGAAAATACGGTCAGACGAGTCCGCACAGGGTCGAAACGATTGAATTGCCGCGATGCGATATCCACCCTTGCCGCCCGCCAAGCGCCCCGTTATAGCGCGCCCCCTAATCGCTACGGCGAATGCGGAGACGTGGGTGAGTGGCTGAAACCAGTTCCCTGCTAAGGAACCATACCCATACCGGGTATCGAGGGTTCGAATCCCTCCGTCTCCGCCACCTATAACATCCCCTGAGATCCCAATAAGGCCGTGAAAGTCGCAGAATTCTGCAGTTTTTCGGCCTTGCATTGGATTCTTATGTTCTTATTATGTTCTACATCTTCCCACTATTTCTACGAAGAATTGTGGGAGCAGATGTGGGAGCGGAATGGAAAGGATGGATATGGGAAAGCTCACCGCACTACAGATTCGAAACCTCAAGGAACCAGGACGTTACGGAGATGGCGACGGTTTGGCGCTTGTCTTAACTGCCCAGAACAAGGGTTACTGGGTGCTCCGCAGCACGATCAAAGGGAGGCGTCGCGATATCGGGCTCGGCTCTCTTTCGCTCGTCAACTTGAAGGAAGCGCGCGAGAACGCATTCGAAATGCGCCGCGACATACAGCGCGGCATTGATCCGATCGCAGAGCGCAAGAGGCAGGAGGTCGTGGTGCCGACCTTTGCCAATGCGGCGCGCACTGTTCACGAGGAACAGAAGGCGGGCTGGAAGAATGGCAAGCACCAGACGCAATGGATCACGACACTTGAGAAGTACGCCTTTCCAAAGCTTGGTGACCGGCTGGTCGATGACATCGAAGGTCCAGTCATTCGCGAATGCCTGCTGCCAATCTGGCTGGACAAGCCCGAGACTGCGCGCCGCGTGAAGCAACGCATCGGGGTCGTTCTCGACTGGGCCTACGCCAATGGTATGCGCGAAACCGAAGCGCCGATGCGCTCGCTCGGTCGCGCCCTTCCCCGCCAACCCAAACAGGATAGCCACTTTGCTGCAATGCCATACAAGGACATTCCGGCGTTCTTGGAACATCTCCACAAGCGCACAACCGTTGCCCGCCTCGCTCTCGAATTCCTGATCCTGTGCGCTTCCCGTTCAGGGGAAGTGCGGGGTGCAAAATGGGCCGAGATCGACCTCAAGAACAGGCTCTGGACCATTCCCGCCGAGCGCATGAAGGTTGGTAAGGAGCACGTAGTTCCGCTTACTGACGCTGCAATCGATGTCTTGCAACGTGCCCGTCCCTTCTACGCCGAGTGCAGCGACATGATCTTTCCCGGTCGCAATGTCTTGCGACCGATGTCGGATATGACGCTGCTCAAGATCCTCCGATACGCCAAATTACCCTTCACTGTGCACGGCTTCCGGTCCTCGTTCCGCGACTGGGCGGCGGAGCAAACCAGTTACCCCGGCGAGGTCGCCGAAGCCGCGCTTGCGCACACCGTCGCAAACAAGGTTGAGGCCGCTTATCGACGTACCAACTACCTTGACAAGCGGCGCGACCTGATGCGCGATTGGGCTGCCTTTTGCACCAGCAATGGCAGGCTCAACTGACCCGCATTGCGGCTGAGCCGGAGCATCATCACTTGCTCCGGCTCATCAGCCATTCGTCGATCTCGTGCTCGATCCATGCGACCGAACGCGCTCCTAGTCGGACCGGTTTGGGGAACCTTCCTTCGTCCATCCAGCGATAGATTGTGGACCGGCCAAGGCCTGTCTTGTGCCGCACTTCCTTGAGCCTCAAGACACGTTTGATGTCCGTTTTGCGCGACACATCTTCGCCAATCGCCATGAGAAACGGCATCGACAGTTGCTCGATCTCATTCGCCATGGTCGCCTCCCTCTGGACGGGGTGCGACAAGGCCGAGGCGGACGAGCCTACGGTGATAGGCATCGACCACTAGATCGCGCAGATCGGTTTCGGGATGGTACGTGAGCAACGCATCCAGCGCGACCGTGATGAAGATATTCTGACGCATCGGATCGGTGGCAGGCGTGCGTAAGTCTGCCTCCATATCGCGCGTCCATGCATCGTGGATGCAATCGCCAACCACGATGCTGGAGCTTACCCCGCGCTCACGCGCTTTGGCCTTTATCCAGTCGTCAACTTGAGCGGTAACGTAAGTCTGTAAACAATGATTCCTTTTCATTTATCCAAGCTCCTTGTGTTCAAAGAACCTGGCTCACCCTTCGGAAGGCGACGACCAATTTAAGTCACGGCCAGCCTGTAGGAAAATGAAAAGTTCATCAGTGGTTTCAACAGCTTGGATGTCTCCGACTTGGGAGTGACTTGCGAATCCAATTCGTAAATCACGTTCAAGTTAGAAGTTCCACACCCATAAAATGACGTCCAACATCATGATATCTAACAAAAACTCTCGGCGGCACCGCTGCGTACGGTGTGCTTGTCAAGTTCCAATGTACGGAGGTCGTGCCAGTCGAATGCACTGACTGATCTAGGGAAGCATTTGCCCACTCCACAATCGGAGCGTGAGCAACCACTCCTGCCGAGAAGGTGCTTCCGATTTGTACCCCATTTAAGACATTGAGATAGCTTCTGCGCAATCCTGATAGCGGACATTCTAATAGACCACCAACGTCTCATAATGAGGGTGGAAAGCGGACAGTATTTGTTCGACCGCGCGCAGATCACAAAAACTGTTACCGACGAATCCAGCGCGCCTTCCTACGACGGTCTCTGCACAAACGGGGGTCTGAAATTGGTCACGACACTTCGTAGGTCCGAGGCTGCCGCGTAGGCTGCCGGGACTACGAGCAGAGTCAGGAAAGTCGAAGTGGTTAGCCCGCCGATGATGATGAAACCCATAGCATTGCGCCACTCCGCTGCATCTGACTGCGCCAGCGCTACTGGCAGCATCCCGAATACGGCAGCAAGCGCAGTCATGAGGACGGGTCGTAAGCGTTCTGGCGCGGCGTCGCGCATTGCAGAAGCAGCATCCTTTCCAGCTTCGCAATACCGATTGGCGAGATCGACGAGCAAGATACCGTTTTTCATCACAATCCCCATCAGAGCGATCATGCCGATTTGCGCGAACAGGCTCATTTCCTGGCCCGCTGCCCACATCAGGAAGTAGGCGCCGGAGAACGACAGTGGTGCCGTAAGCATGATGATAATGGGTTGCCCGAAGCTGTTGAACTGGCTGGCGAGCACAATGTAGAGCGCGACGATTGCGAGTGCGAATGCAAAGATAATGGCCTCGCTGGTTTCGGCGAGGCGACGGGCAGTGCCTTCCATTCGCGTCGCCAAGCCGGCAGGTGGCGGATTGGCGGTGAGCAACTCTTCCACATCAGCCACGGCAACGCTCAGCGCCACACCGGGAGCCGTATTGGCGAGCACTGAAATCTGGCGCGATCGATCGATGCGCTCAATTTCCGCAGCGCTCAGCGCAACGTCGACATCGGCAATGGCAGCAAGATCGACCAGAGTGCCCTGTCCGGTTCTGAGCGGAAGTACCTCGACATCGCCAAGCCCCTGTCGTCCACTTTCCTCCAGGCGCACGCGAATGTCATAGCGACGTCCATCAGCCTCAAACGTACCTGCATCGCTTCCGCCAACCAGCGTTCGCGATGCGGCGGCCAGGCTGCGCGCAGAAATCCCGAGATCGGCGGCCCGGTCGCGGTCGAGGACGATTTGCAGTTCCGGCCTGCCACCTTCGTAAGACGAACGTACGTCGACAAATTCGGATCGTGCGGCAAGCTCGCCCTCCAGCCACCGCGCGTATTCGTTGATGGCTGTGATGTCCGGTCCGGTGATGATCAATTCAATTGCAGTCTGTCCGACCCCGGCACCCGATACCCATGGAACCTCCTCCACGGACACCTCCCGCGCTGCCGGAACATCTCCCAGTATCTCGTTCCGCGCGAAAGTCATCACGTCGTCCTGCGTTGCCTCGCGCGACCGCTTGGGCGTCAACCCGATATATACATCCAGTTCGTTGATCTTCGGATTGATTCCGCTGCCCGCACTCACGAAAACGAGTTCGACTTCAGGATTCTGGCGCAGCGAGGCATCGACCTGCTCTGCCGCCTTCTTCGCCTCGGAAACCCCTGTGCCCTGAGGGAGCTTGACCGTCGCGAGGAACTCGGATCGGTCCGTGGTGGACATGAAGGTGCTCGGAACGAGCGCGGCAAAAAATCCGCCGATCAGCACGCTGGCGAGCGCCCCCCCAAGCACGAGATAACGGCGGTTGATCGCCCAGGACACGAGCCTTTCGTAGCGTTGACGCATCCCGATATGGAACCGTTCAACGCGTCCGAGCCAGCCACTTTCCGCATGTTCGGGGCGCAGCAACCTTGCCGATAGTGCTGGTGTGAGCGTGAAGGCGACCAGCATCGACACGCTGACCGAAAAGACGATTGCCAGACCGTATTGAAAGAAGAAACGACCTACAATTCCTTCCATGAAGGCGATCGGCACAAACACCGCCAGCGTCGCGAATGTGCCTGCCAGCACTGCCAAGGCCACTCGTCTGGTTGCAGTGTGGGCAGCTTCGGTCGCGTCTCCCCCTTCATCAACGTCGTTCTGGACCGCCTCGACCACAACGATGGCATCGTCGACCAACAGGCCGATAGCGACTGTCAGCGCCAGCAACGTGACCATGTTAACAGTAAAATCGAAAGCCGCGAAGGCAACAAAGGTTGCGACAATCGAGGTCGGAATAGCAAGTAGCACGATGACCGTTGCGCGCCAGCTAAGGAGAAACAGGAAGGTCACTGCCACCACCAGCACCACGGCAATGAAGAGGTCGAACAGCACGTCGCCAATGGCCTGTTCAATAAAGCGAGACGTGTCGCGAGCGATGATGAAATTGACGCCCTCGGGAGCGGTGGTCCGGATGCTTTCGATTTCTGCGCGGATCTGTTCTGCCACAGCGACCGTGTTCTCGCCGCTTTGCTTGCGGACTTCGAGAACAACGCCCGGTTCCCCATCGAGCTGGGCATAGCTCTCCTCGTCTTCAATGGAGTCTTCGACGCGCCCTACATCGCCGATCCGAACAGTCTGTCCATTGGGCCGGTAAAGGATCGGTATCGCGGCAAATTCCGCCGCCGTTCGTGCTTCGGCAAGGGTGCGGATGCCGAACTGGCGCGTGCGCCCCTCGGTAACCAGGCGACCACCGGGCAGTTCGGCATTCTCGCGTTGGATCGCGCCGAGCACATCGTCTGCCGTTACTCCGCGCGCGCGCATCGCAGCCGCATCGAGCCATATGCGCATTTCGCGTTCTCGCCCGCCAACCAGCTCGACCGAACCGACGCCGGGCACGCGCTGCAATCGCTCTTTCACCTCCTCATCAGCAAAAGTGGTCAGGTTGCGGATGGGCATGTCGCCTGACAGGAGAACCGACAGGATCGGCGCGGCATCGGGATCAACCTTCTCGATCACCGGCGGTTCGGAATCGTCCGGCAGATCGGCCGCCAGCCGCGACATCTTGTCGCGTACTTCCTGCGCCTTGAGGTCGGCATCCTCCTCCAGCTCGAACTCGAGATTGACGATGCTTACACCCTCGGCGCTAATCGATCGCATCTGGCGCAAGCCGGCGATCGTGTTGAGCTGTTCCTCTATGACGTCGGTGACTTCGGTTTCCATGGTGCCCGGAGAAGCGCCCGACAGAGCGGTTGTTACAGAGACGTATGGAAACTCTACCTCAGGAAAGAGGTCGACGCCGAGCCGGTTGAACGAGACCAAGCCAAGTACGACGAGCGAAGCGATCAGCATCGTCGCGAATACCGGTCGCCGGATCGAAACGTCTGCAAGCCACATATCAGCTTGCGCCG
The DNA here is from genome assembly GCF_004114695.1 of Erythrobacter sp. HKB08. NCBI lineage: Bacteria > Pseudomonadati > Pseudomonadota > Alphaproteobacteria > Sphingomonadales > Erythrobacteraceae > Erythrobacter > Erythrobacter sp. HKB08. Next base: position 1,001,708 of record NZ_CP035310.1, on the reverse strand, counting down.
CGGGTTCTGCTTGATTTGACCGGCTCGTCATTCCGCAATGTGGCCGGAGGATTGAGAATAACCTCGTCGCCCGGTTCCAGCCCTGAGCGGATACGCACCCGATCGAGGTCGATACTATCGAACGCCACTTCCCGGCGCTGTGCCTTTCCGTTTACGACCACGAAGACGTAGGCTGTAGCGCTGTCGCCGAGTATTGCCGCGCGGGGCAGAACGATCGCTTGCACTGGCGGCACCGAGATCTCGGCTCTGACTGCCAGCCCTGAACTGATGCGGTAATCGGGATTACGGATCGGCAGCCGCAGTTCGACCATCCGGCTTTCAGGATCAACCCGGTCGTTGATGATGTACACGGTACTGTCGAATGGCTGCTCGAAGCCTTCAATGTAGACCCGCGCTGGCATGTTACGCCGAAACGCGTCGACATATTCCTGCGGCGCGTTGACGATGGCGGCAACGATCCCGAGCTCTTGCAATTCCAGCGCGGCTGATTGACCTCCCATCGAAAAGCGATTGTTCAGGTATACACCTTCATCGACCATCCGCGCGGTTACTACGCCATCGTATGGCGCACGCGTGATTGTGTCGGCCAATGCCTGCTGTGCGGTGCCGAGGGCCGCTTGGGCCTGTGCCTTCTGCGCTCGCGCTACAGCCAGCTCCGTCTCAGCTGCGTCAACTTGGGCTTTCGAAACGAAACCCCTTGGGGCAAGGGCCATAACGCGTTCGTAACGCCTTTCGGCCTCAATCGCTTGCGCACTTGTCAGATCGACTGCTGCCTGTGCTTCAACTACGCGTCGCTGATAGTCGGCCTGGCGGATACGAAAAAGCGGTTGTCCGCGAGATACCCTGTCGCCGACCTTGACGAAAATTCGTTCTACTGGCCCTTCGGTAAGCGCACCAATCGCACTGCGCTGTTTGGCTGCAATCGTGCCGAATGCTTTAACTGGTTCAGCGAACGGTTGGGATTCGACCATCGCCGTCGTAACTTCGCGCGGCTCTGCCTGAGCTTCTGGCGCAGTCTCGCCCCCCTCAGTTTCGCCTGAACAGCCAGCAAGCGTCAGCGCAAACACAGCCAACCCAGCAAGAGCACGGCGCGCTAGCATATGTAGGCACCTCTGCCGCTGGCGAGCAGCTTGCCATTGGGCCCTGTGAGACTGGTCTCGGCAACCGAGAATTGCCTTCCGGCCTTTACCACCTTACCAGTTGCGATCAGCGGTCCAGAGGTCGCCGGTCGATGATAGTCGACCCTCAGATCAGCGGTCGCCTTCGCGGTCACACCGTGCGCAAGCAGGGTATAAAGCCCTGTGAGGTCGATCAATGACGCGAGAACCCCTCCATGGGCCGAACCAATCATCGGGTTGGAAACAATCTCATCACGCCAGGGCATTTCGATCACGAGTTGATCACGCGTAACTGACCGAATCTTGAGGTCGAGCCATCGATGAAACGGGGCAATCCGCAACATCTCATGGAGACGCTCACGATCAATCGGGGTATGATTCTGATTCATGAAACCGGCTCTTCGGGGCTGTGCTGTCGCATCAGGAAATTGACGATAGCAATCGAGAAGGTGTCATTCGCATCACCCACCACCATATGGGTGGCATCGGCGATGTCGGTGTATTCCATGTGCGGAACCAGACCGCGCAGATGTGTCACTGCGTCTTCGGAAACCAGATCACTCGATCCGCCGCGAATGAGGTGAAGCGGCAAGGAAAGCCGACTTGCTGCATCGCTCAGCATATCGAACTGCCGTTCCTGATGGTTCGGATCGCTTCGCTTAGCGGTCATGATGTTGCGGATGAACGCAGGGTCCCAATGCCAATAGTAGCGGCCATCTCCCTTCTGCCTTAAATAGCGGCGCAGTCCTTCCCCTGCACCGCGTTTCTGGCGATGGGGCATGTAGCGGGCGATAATTTCTGCCGCCTCTTCAGGTGAAGAAAAGCCCTGGTCGACATGTTCTTCCATGAAGCCCACTACGCGCATCACGCCGCCCGCATCCATGCGCGGAGCAATGTCAACAAGTGTTAGCGATGCAAAACTTTCGGGGGCGAGGTATCCTTCGGCAATAATCCCGGAAAGCCCGCCAAGAGAGGCACCCACGAGGGCTGGCTTGCGATCCAGCTTCGAAGCGATAGCAACGAGATCGGAGGCGAAGTCACGCATTTCGTATGCTCCGCTACGAGACCATTCGCTGTCACCATGACCGCGCATATCAATGGCAATCGCGCGGTAGCCAGCCCTGGCCAGATCACCAGTTACCCGCTTCCACGCGCGGCGTGTCTGGCCGCCACCATGAGCGAGCAGGACCGGCATCGCGCTGTCGTCACCGACCACTTCTGCGGCAAGGGAAAGTCCTCCCGATCCCTCGATTTTGGTGGTCACGCTTTCCATATCGCAAACCACTATATTGTAAATTGCCTTACAGTAAATGACTTTATCTAAATCGGTGCTGTGTTAAGGTGCTCTGCATGGCAACCAAGTTCGAGAATGATGCCGACGAAAAGGCAGCAGCCTTCCTGACCGATCAAGACCGATTGGTTTTTCTCTTGGAAGAGCTGACAAGACGATTGCGTCGCACCTTCGACACTTCAGTCGAACAGTTTGGCCTCACCCGTACCCAGTGGCGTGCATTGGCCTACCTCTACCGCACACCCGGCATGACCCAGACGGAACTGGCCGGACAACTTGAACTGGAGCGGGCAAGCATCGGGCAAGCAATCGACCGGCTAGAACATCTGGGCTTGGTCGAGCGGCGCAGCGCCAAAAACGACCGGCGCGTGTGGCAAGTGCACCTCCAGCCCGCTGCAATCGACTTGCTTCCAAAAATGCGGGTCGAGGCGGATCAGATCTATGCGCGCTTGCTTGAGGGAATAAAGGGTGAGGACTTGGAAGCATTCAAGTCTACCTTGGCCACAATGCAGCACAATTTGGGCGATGCCTAACGAGAGCGACGGTCCCCCGAAGAGAATGTTACATGGCCAGCTGGATTTGGTGCCATCCCCGAGAAGCGGTGGCAATTTTGCTGCCTGGCCATTTATGTCCACAATGGGTCGTGACCAGACGGTCCGCTTTCGCACGGCTTCCGTTCAACACCAGACAACCCGGAAACGGACCAGAAACAACCTCAAACGCCAGCTTGGCTCAAAATCCATCTGCATGGAATGGGTTTGTCCCATCAGCATCTTTTCTCGCTTCTCCTGGATCGTTGACCGTGGCTGGAAACAGGAGCACACCCTACCCCGCGAATTCGGGATCTATCAATCTGATTTCATTATGAAATACTGTTTTCGGCGGAATCAACCCGTCTACGAGTAGAGCGGGTTTGCGTTGATCCGTGTGCAACTCACTTCACCATAGCCCATTGAAATCAAAACATAAAATTCCGATTGGCTGCGAGTTGTTCACGATTGAACTTTTTCATGCCCTTTCGCAACAAGAGCCAAGTCCGTCGGGCAGACGAAAGGCTGTTTCATGATCCATCAAAATCGTTTCGGAACGTCGGGATTCCATCCCAAAGATTGAGAGGTACTGAGCACGTGCGCGTGGCCTCATCTGTGCGAAACTCTGTGTGAGGCCACTGAGGGCGAGAAAGCCAATTGCACAACTCAAAATTTTGTGGGCGTAATTGTGGGAGCGGATGGTCATACGGCTTGCCGATCCTAGCTTCCACAAGCACTTAAGCGATTGCGCTTGCCACCTCCGTCTCCGCCACCTTCTTCCCGGATAACCCCGCCACGATCGGACCCGTCGCTAGCCCTTGCTGCGATGCCCGTTTGCGCGTTCGCACGGTCCAAGGATTCGAATCCGGCCGGGACGGAGAAGGCTCGGTCTGGTACAATCGTTCCAGCCGCCAGTGCGTCCAGATGATCGTCGTCAGGGGTCGCGTGGATTCGGCGATGGATATCGGCAGCCACCCGCGGTGCCGCTGACCTGGAAGGAGAATCGGGCATGAAATTCCAAACTCTCATGGCGGGGGCAGCGGCCCTCGCCCTCGCCGCCTGCGGTGGTGGAGCCACGGAAGAGGAAACCACTTCCGACGAAAGCGCGACCGAAACGCTCGTCGAAATTCCCGAGAGCCTTGCGCCATTCGGGGACGGCTACCCCAATTCGGGCGACCGTTGCCGGCGGCTTGGCGAATCCGAAGCCACCTCGAATTACCTCGACGACAGCGCCACGCTGGTCGGCTGCCCCAGCGAAGCTTCGGCTGAAGCCGTGGGCGGCAATATCGTGGGCAATGTCGAAGGTGTGCGGCTGGTATCGATCCCGATGGGCGATGCCAATACCGGCATGGGTGAGAATGGACCGGTAGAGGCCGCGCCTCCCCCGGCTCAGGCCGCAACTCCCGCAAGGCAGCAGGTTGCCATACGCGGGCCGAACAGCCTCGAAACGCGCTGCGCCTCCAAGGTCGAGCAAACGACTGGTGCGCGCGTGATCGGAACCAACCGCATCGAGGAGTCCGAGGCGGCCATCGGCATCTACGTAAATGTCGAAGGCGCTCAGGCACCGTGGCGCTGCCTTGCCTATCGTGACGGAACGGTCGGTGAAGTCATGTACACCGGGGACGAGGGGGCGCTATAGTCGCCCTCCGATCCCGGAGCGGGTCAGCGAACCTGTTCAGGGAGCGGATAGGTAGAATGGCGGAGCACTGACCAACGCACGTCAGGATTGGGAGAATCTGATGCGAAACACGATCCATACCGCACGAGGTGGCGTTGTCCGCCTCGCAGCCATCGCAACGGCCGCGCTGTTGGTGACCGGCTGCGAATCGATCTATGCTCCGCCGCACCCGCTCGACGGGACGAACTGGCGACTTTCCGACGTCGAAACATCGGGCACGTCGACGCAGCTCACCCCCGAACTTTCGTCGCGCCATCGGCTCAGCTTCGTCGATGGCGACAGGGCGCAATTGCAGCTCGACTGCAATCGCGGGAATGCCGAGTGGTCGGCTTCGATGCCATCGGCAGGCAATGGTTCGATCTCTTTCGGACCTGTCGCCTCGACCCGCGCATATTGCCCCCCACCGACTTTCGGCGGGGAACTCGCCTCGCGGCTTCCCGACGCGACGCGCTTCATTCTCGCGAGCGACCGCAGCGCGCTGACCATTCGCACGCCCGAGGCCGACTACATCTTCCTGCGCGACTAAATCGTCCTTCGCGACCGGCGCCGCGGAATGGCACGGCGCCGGTGAGCGATCGCTTCTTTCGCAGCCGATCTCCTGCAAACTCTCGATTTCGCAAGGATTTGCAGCGATAGTCCCTTGGTTATCGCGGCGCAAACGGCGCGGCTGACGCGGTTGAGCGTCGAGCGGAGGAGGGAGAATGGCACGGCAAGGCTTTCGTCGAGGAGCACCGAAGAAGCTTTTCATCGGTGCCCTTGTCCTCCTCGCTTTCCTCGGCGCCTTCGCGTTCCTCGGGGCGGACAGGAGCGTGCCTTCCGCGGCGATGCCTGCGCTCGCCGACGATGCTTCACCCCAGCAGCGGGGAGCGGCGGTGTTCGTCGGCGGCGGTTTTGGCGGCATCTCGCAGGATGCGCTCGAAACCAATGCGATTCCCTGGAAGCTCGCGGCTGCCGCGCTGGTGCTCGATCATCGGCGAACCGATCCGAAGGCGAAGATCGACCAGGCCACCCTGCGCAAAATCATGCAGCAGTTCGGGTTCCTTTACCCGGAGCGCTTGACGGGGATGCCGGACGGGCTGGCCACTCGTTTCGACAGCAAGCCACTCGGATTGACGCATGGCACCATCGCGCCCGTCGGCGGCGCGCGGGTGGAGGTCGCCAACATCGGCTGTGCGGCGTGCCATGCAGGGATAGCCTATGACCGCGGCGGCAATCCGATGCCGCAGATCGCCGCGCCGGGGATGCCCAATACCTCGCTCGATCTCGAACAATATACCTCGGCCATTTTCGAGGCGCTGCGCAATGAGGACGACGATGGCGCGCTCCTCGATGCAGCCGCGACGCTCTTCCCCGAGATGGGCTGGCGCGAGAAAGCGAGCCTGCGCTTCATCGTTCTCCCGCTCGCGCGGCAAAGGCTGGCCCAGCTTGCGGGTGAGGAGCGGGCAATGCCCTTCCCCAACGGGCTGCCCGGCGCGACCAACGGGGTCGCGGCGCTCAAGCAGCAGATTCGTTCGCCCATGCTCAATGGCGGGCCGGGCGAAGCGGGCTTCGTTTCCATCCCCGAGCTCGCGCTGCGCGACCGGCGCAGCCGGTTGCTGAGCGACGGAGCCTATGCCGCGCCGGGAGGCAAGCCCGATGCAAGCGAGCTGGCTGCCATCACAAGCTTCTTCACCGTTCCGAGCATGGGCATCCATCCCGATGTCGCTCGCTCGCACGAGGGAGATGCGATGGCGGTCTTCGCATGGCTGGCGGAATATCGCCCGCTGCGATTTCCCGGGCCTTTCGACGAAGCGCGCGCTCGTCGCGGGATGGCTGTATTCGAGGCGCAATGCGCGTCCTGCCACGGCAGCTATGAGTGGTCTGCGGCTACACCGCAGCTGAAGGACTTCCCGGATTGGGTAGGAGATGTCGGCACCGATCCGCTGCGCGCAGACGCCTTCGATGCGGCGCTGGCGCGCAAGGTCGCGGGGACGAGCTATGCGCAGACGATCGAGGTAAGGAACGGCGAGGGCTACGCAGCGCCGCCGCTTGCCGGGCTTTGGGCCTCGGCGCCTTACCTGCACAATGGTTCGGTCCAGAGCCTCGAAGCGTTGCTGGATCCGAGCAAACGCCTGCCTCGCTTCATGGTCGGCGGGCATGCGCTCGACTGGGAAACGGTCGGTTTGCGGGTCGATACGAGCGGGCGCTATCCGGCAGGCTATCGACCGTTCTCGCGCCCGCAATGGGTTGATACGCGCCAGCCGGGGCTCGGCAATACGGGGCATGAATACGGCAAGGAGCTGAGCGAAGAAGAGCGGCGGGCGCTGCTCGAATTTCTCAAAGCGCTCTAGTCGACCAGCACGTCCTCGAGCAGCAAGCGCGCCGGGGCAAAACCCTCGCCGTCGCGGCGCCCGATGCGGAACGCGCTGACGAGGCGATCTCCAGAAGGCAGGCCTGCAAGCTCGCCGACGTGCGATGCGATTGCCTCGTCATCGGCGATCGCTGCGAGGACGTTCGACCCGAAACCCGCCGCTTCGATTTCAAGCCACAGGCGATGGAAGGCGCGGCCGCTCTCGAACGGGTCCTCGCCCCGCGGGTGATGGAACAGGACCACGCCCGCCGCATGCGCGAAGCTGCTTTTCTCAGCCAGTAAAGCCTTTGTAAGGCCGAGCGCCGCTAGCGGCTTGAATAGCGGGCCGAGGACGAGGCCTGCGCCCCACGCCTCTATTCCCGACAGCTTCATGGCCGCCGCATTGAGGCCGTCGCGCGCCCAGCGCGGGTGGCTCTTGCGAAGGCGCATCCAGTGGCGGAGTTCGCTGCGGAACCCTTCGCGGCGCATAAAGCCGTAGCTCGCCTCATCATAGAGCTCCGCGATATGCCCGATCACCTTCGGATCGCTGACGATCGTGCGGTCCTGCCCGCCAAGCAACGCTGCTTCCTTGCGATCGGCTTGCGAAGGGGCATGGAACGGACCGCGCCACGACGCGCGGGTCGCCAGATGATCTGCGAGTGGATCAGGCGCGCCACCCTCATCGAGCATGATCCTCGCGACAATCAGGTACCCCGCATGCTCGCCGCCAGCCCGTTCGACCTGCGCACGCAGGCCGCGCTTCGAGGCAGCCAATGCAAACCCCTCGGCCGATGCTCCGAGACTGATCGCCGCATCGTGACCGGTCGGATCGCCGACCGCCAGCCGCCGCGAAATATCTTCGAGCAGCAGGACACTCTCGCCGTCGATATGCCAGCGCGCGGGCTGGACGTTGTGCACGCTGGGCGAAGCGATCGCCTCGCGAATAATCTCGCGCATGGTGTCCGGCGTCATGCGATGTCCTTCCGGAACAGGTGCAGCCGGTGCAGAGCGCGCCCGCCGAGGCGTTCGACCTGCCGCCAGCTGGCCGGGTTCTCGTCGGAAATCCATGTCCCGCCGAGTTGCTCGTAACCCGCATCGCGCAGCGCCTTGACCGTGCGTTCGAGCATGGCGCCCATGATGCCCTGCCCGTGCATCCGGCGCGCGACCGAGTAGAAGATGATCACCGCCCGCTTGCGGCGTAGGCGGTATTTCAGGAAATGGAACGGTGTGAGCAGGCCGATGCGCGAGCGCGCGTCGGAGAGGAAGCCGTTGAGGTCGGGGATGCAGATCACCGCGCCTACCGGCTCGCCGTCATGGTGCAGGATCGAGGAGAGCCGCGGATCGAGGATCGCGCTCATCTCGCCTGCCTGGAACAGGAATTCCTCCTGCGTCAGCGGGACGAACATCGGATTCTCGTCGAACCCGTCGTTGAGGACCTGGCGCGCTTCTTCCATCCGCTCGGGGAACACGCGCTTGGCGACCGGGGCGAAGTGAAAATGCGCGGGGTCGAGCTCGCGTCCCTTGAGCGAAGCCTGTTTCAGGTCGATCTCGAATGTCGACATCGGGAAAAAGCGTTCGAAGCCCGCGGTTTCCAGCATGCCGGGAAGCCACGGCGCGCCGACGATCATGTCGGTATAGGCGCGCTTGTCGAACCCGTCCGTCATCACGCCGCATTGCTGCATGGCTGTGAGGTTGAAATTGCCGACAAGCTCGCGCTGGCCTTGCGCCCTCGCCCAGTCCTCTGCGGCGAGCAGCAAGAGCTTCCCGGCTTCCGCGTCATCGGCGCAATCGAAGAAGCCGAACTGGGCGCGCGACCAGCCGTGGCGCGTGTTCGACTGGCCATGGACATGGGCGATGATTCGCCCGATCGGCTTGCCGCCGCGATGCGCGGTCCAGAAGGCGAAGGGATTGCCCGCCGTCCACAGCGGATTCTTCTGCGAGTCGAGCATGCGCTCGATATCGCTCTTGAGCGGCGAAACGTAGCCGAGCGATTTGGGATAGGCGTTGAACGGCGCGTCGAAGAATGCGCGCACGTCCCCTTGGCGAAGCTCCAGCGTCACTTGGCATTCTCCAGCAGCCGCGCGGCGATGTGGAGTTCGCTGGTCAGGCGATCGCTGCCGAGAGCTCCGCCGCTGATGGCGAGGAAGCGTGGCGGCGCAGCCGACATGCGCAGCAGGTGGCTGGCAGCAAAGCGCTCGAACAGTTCCGCTGCCGCACCGCCGGCAAGGTCGTCTTTCGCAAGATCGTCGGAAGCCACCACCCGGTGGCGCGCGAGTTCGGCGACGGCGTCGGCGGGAAGGTCGGACAGCTCTTCCGCTCCCAAGGTGACGGCGCTGGCGAGGAGCGGGTGCGAGGCGAGCAGTTCGGCGCGTGTTTCATAGCCTGCACCGAGCGGACCGAGCAGGCTGTCCGCTGCCTCGCGCGAACGGACCAGGCGATCGATCAGCAGAGCCAGTGCCACCACCGCGACCGCTACCGCCCCTGCTAGCATGGCGTAACCGGAATTGCCGGCAACATGGACCGCAGCCGCGACCAGCGCGCCGCCGCCCACGGTCAGGGCCACATCACCAAGCAGGGCGGCGGGGCGGCTCATGCCGGTGAGCAGGCGTCCTGTCGCCAGCACGAAAAGAAGCGCCGCAAAGGATCCACCGCGCACTGCGAGATCGGGGAACAGCCGCTGGAAATCGGTCAGCAGGAGCGGGATCGACAAGGCCAGTGCGAGCGCGACAAGGTCCGCCGCGCGCCGCTCGGCCAGCGATACCATGCTGCGATTGGCCATCAGATGCCAGAGCACGCCGCCGATGACGAAGAGCTGGAACGCCGCGAGCGCCATGACGGCTTCCCACGTCCAGATCAATCCAAGCGTCGCAGCCAGCAGCGAGAATACGACCGCCCCGCCCAGCGCGACCAGCTTGAGCGGGCGAGGCGCGTGGCGTCGCGCCAGTTCTTCCCCCAACCGCAGGGTCGCAAGCGGCAGCCAGGAGGCAACGACCATGACCGCGCTGACCAGCAGCTGCACTGGCCATGCCGCCAGCGCGAGGCGCAGCGCGATCAGCAGGCCGACGAGGAAATAGACCCGGCGCAGGGTTTCAGCGACACCGCCCTCGCCCGCACGCCTGCCCGCCTGCCAGCGCGCCAGGACGACGGCGGCAAGCGCAAGCACTGCGATGATTAGCGCGGCCGTCTTCATCCCATCAGCTTCTTCATGAAGCGGCGCACCAGCAACCGCTTCGGGAAGGCGAGCGGCGCGGCGAGCGGCTTCTCGACCTTCACCGCATGCGCATTGAAGAAGTAGCCGCGATTGTCGGTCCCGCCTTCGCGGCCGAGGATGATGCGGATCGCCTCCTCCGCCATCAGCGTGCCCGACATGGTCACCATGGTCGAAAAGGAGAAGCGCGAGCGCGTGCCCGCCGCCACTTCGGCCGCGACGTCGAGATCGACATATTTGTGGCTCGAGGAATGGACGAGGACGTATTCGATTTCCTTCATCAGGCACTCGACCGCCATGTCCTGCGTGATGTCGTGCCAGTCGACGCCCACGGTCGGGTAGCCGAGCCGTTCTTCCAGCCTCGGGTCTTGCGGCTTGACCACGGTGACCGAGGGAAGCGGCGAGGCATAGGCGTCGATCAGCGTGCGGCCATGCTCGCGGCACTTGCGATAGAAATGCGCGCCGGCGGCGGCGTCATCCATCCCGTTGATCACGACATCGACGCGCGGGAGGATGTCGTCGAGCCGGTCGGTCCATTCGCGGCCCAGCACTTCCAGCTCGATCTCGGGATTGATCTCGCGGGCGAGCCGGGCGGCGCTCTCGGCCTTTTGCCGGTCGATAGTATCCGCGCGGCAGAACAGCTGGCGGTTGAGGTTCGACACTTCGAACACGTCGATATCGGCAATCACGAAGCGCCCGACGCCCGCGCGCACCAGCGCCATGAAGGCCGCCCCGCCCATTCCGCCGACGCCGGGAATGAAAACGCTCCCCTTGCGCAGGCGCTCCTGCTCCTGCTCGTCGACGAAGCCGCGGTTGCGGGTCGTCATTTCCTCGTAGGTGAATGCGGTCATTTTGAAGCCCTCAATCGGCCGAATGGGGTGGATGCGTCGAGCCACTGCGCAAGCGGGGCGAGCGCGGCCCCGGTGACGACGATCACTGCCTGCACCATCAGCTGCGGCAAGGCGCTGCGCGGAACGCTGCGCGAGAGGAAGCGCTGCCCGGCGGCAAGGTCGATCGCGCCGATCTGCAGCACGTCGTCGCCGCGCGCGTAGTCCAGCTCCTCGCGGCAGTAGTCGTTGTAGCTATCCTTGCGGTGCTTGGTCGCGACCTCGAAGCTCTTCTTCAGATTGTCCGACCCGCCGGTGTAGGCATCGGTGATGACCTGCCGGTCGAGGTCGAAGCCCGCATCCTCGCCGACCCCGAAGGCGGCGCGATGGTGCTGCATGATCTGGTGCGCGAGGTGCCGGTGGGTGAAGCTCTGCCGCGTGCCCTGCTGTGCAGGAAAGACCGAGCTGAACGTCTCGGCCACCATCCCGACCACGGCGGGAACCTGCGTCACGCTGCTGACCCAGACGGGCCGCATCCGGCCACGCAGGAACAGCGCGAAGCAAGTCAGGCCGTAGAGTATCCACGACAGCCCCCCGCTCCTCTCGTCCGGGTCGACCATGACGAGGCCGAGGTGGAGCACGCAGTCGCTCGCGCTGCCGCGCCGCACATCGAGCATCGGCATGGCGTTGAACGCGACCGGGCGGCCATCGTCGCGCCGGCGGACCAGCGTGATGACGCTGCGCGACCATGCCTCGCTCTCGGGTTCGAAAAGGCCATAATCGAGCGTTTCGCCCTTGAGGCAGGCGCGCACGACCTGTTCGCAATCGGCCTTCAGTTTCTCGAATTCACGCTTTGGCAGCGCGTCGCCGGGCTGCTCGTAGATATGCACGCGGAATTCGCGGCTCGCGTTGAACGAGACCGACAGCCGGTCGCCCGACATCGCCTTCAGCATGTAGAGCATGTCGACCCCCCGCTCCCAGACAAAGGCTCGATACACCATAATCGATAAGAAAGTCATACGCTTCTGCCGAGGCGGCCCGGCACAGGCGAGTTTTCCCGCCTGCCGCGCATTCCGGTTTCATTGGAAACCAAAGCGTCCTAGAGCTTGACGCATGGATCGTGCGCAAATCGTACATGAGAATTTCCTGCGCCGGACGGCTTCCGGCGACCTGCCTGCGGGCAAAGCTCCGGCCGGGCCGCTCGATGCCGGATTGGCAGTGCAGGTCTATCGTTCGGGCTGCCTGACGCGCGCGCTCGATATCACCAGCCGCAAGATGCAGGCGGCGGGCGAAGGCTTCTACACCATCGGCTCCTCGGGCCACGAAGGGATGGCGGCAGTCGCTGCCGCGCTTCGGCCAACCGACATGGCCTTCCTTCACTACCGCGATGCCGCCTTCCAGATCGAGCGGGCGAACCAGGTGCCCGGGCAATCGATCGCGTGGGACATGCTGCTTAGCTTCGCCTGCTCGAGCGAGGATCCGATCAGCGGCGGGCGGCACAAGGTGCTGGGTTCGAAGGCGCTCAACATCCCGCCGCAGACCTCGACCATCGCGAGCCACCTGCCCAAGGCGGTCGGCGCGGCCTATTCGGTCGGCCTCGCCAAGCGAGTGCGGCCCGAGCACCAGGCATTGCCCGACGATGCCATCGTGATGTGCAGCTTCGGCGATGCGAGCGCGAACCATTCGACCGCGCAGGGTGCGATCAACACTAGCTGCTGGACCGCCTACCAGAAAGTGCCGATGCCGCTCCTGTGGGTGTGCGAGGACAACGGGATCGGGATTTCGACCAAGACCCCGACCGGCTGGATCGCGGCCAATTTCTCGCAGCGGCCCGACCTTGCCTATTTCCACTGCGACGGGCTCGACATCTACGAGACCTTCCGCGTTGCGCGCGAAGCTGCCGAATATGTCCGGACACGGCGCAAGCCTGCATTCCTGCACATCCGCACCGTTCGGCTCTACGGCCACGCGGGGGCCGACGTGCAGACGACCTATATGTCGAAGGCCGAGGTCGAGGCCGACGAGGCGAACGATCCGCTGCTCCACAGTGTCCGCCTGCTGGGCGATGCGGGCGCGCTCGACAGCGGCGAAGCAGTCGCGATCTACGAGCGGACCCTCGCCCGCGTCGAGCGGATCCGCGAAGAGGCCGTCACCCGCCCGCGCCTCGACAGCGCCGAGGGCGTGATGCGCAGCCTTATCCCGCCGAAGCGCGAGAACACGCCGAGCAACGGCCCCTCGTCGGAGGCGCGCGCAGCGGCATTCGGCTCCGACCTGAAAGCGATGGAGCAGCCGCAGATCATGAGCCGCTGCATCAACTGGGCGCTGACCGACCTCATGCTCGAACACCGCGAGATCGCGCTGATGGGCGAGGACGTGTGCGCCAAGGGCGGCGTTTATGGCGTGACGCAGAAACTCGGCCAGCGCTTCGGCCGGGCGCGGGTGATCGACACGCTGCTCGACGAACAATCGATCCTCGGGCTCGCGATCGGCATGGCGCACAACGGTTTCGTGCCGATGCCCGAAATCCAGTTCCTCGCCTATCTCCACAATGCCGAAGACCAGCTGCGCGGCGAGGCGGCGACGCTGCCGTTCTTCTCCAACGGGCAATTCACCAACCCGATGGTCGTGCGCATTGCCGGGCTCGGCTACCAGAAGGGTTTCGGCGGGCACTTCCACAACGACAACAGCTTCGCGGTGTTGCGCGACATTCCCGGCCTCGTTCTTTGCTGCCCGTCGAACGGCGCGGACGCGGCGAAGCTGCTGCGCGAATGCGTGCGGCTCGCGCGCGAGGAGCAGCGGCTGGTGGTCTTCCTCGAGCCCATCGCGCTCTATCCGATGCGCGACCTGCACGAGGCGGGCGATGGCGGGTGGCTGCGGCACTATCCCGCACCGGGCGAAAACATCGCGCTCGGACAGGTGACCAGGCATGGCGACGGGAGCGACCTTGCCATCGTGAGCTATGCCAACGGGCTCTATCTCTCGCTGCAGGCGCAGAAGCGGCTCGCGGCTGAAGGCGTGAAGAGCCGCGTGATCGACCTGCATTGGCTCAGCCCGCTACCCGAGGAGGCGCTGCTCGAAGCCATCGGCGATGCTGGCCGCGTATTGGTGGTCGACGAAACGCGCCGGACCGGCGGCCTTGCCGAAGCGCTAATGACTATGCTCGGCGAACGGACGGACAAGCCGCTCGCACGCTATGTCGCCGAGGACAGCTTCATCCCGACCGGCCCGGCCTATGCGACTACCATGCCGAGCGCCGATGGTATCGTTGCCGCCGCGCAGGACCTGATCGGAGGCAAGGCATGAGCGCGCGCAAGACCGCCGTTGTCGTCTGCCCGGGGCGCGGAACCTACAACAAGGCCGAACTCGGCTATCTCGGTCGTCACTTCCCCGATGCAGGACTGCTCGCCGAATTCGACCGCCAGCGCGCCGAAGCAGGGCAGGAAACGCTGAGCGCGCTCGACGGGGCGGACCGGTTCAGCCTCGCCAAGCACACGCGCGGCGACAATGCTTCGGGGCTGATTTTCGCCGCGACGCTAGGCGACTTCCTCTCGATCGACCGCGATGAAATCGACATCCTTGCGGTGACGGGCAATTCGATGGGCTGGTACTCCGCGCTCGCCTGTGCCGGGGCGACTTCGCCGGGCGACGGGTTCCGCGTCGCCAACACCATGGGCACCTTCATGCAGGACGCGCTCATCGGCGGCCAGCTGGTCTATCCCTTTCTCGGCGACGACTGGCGACCCGACGCGGAGCGCAAGGCCGCGCTGCTGGCGATGGTCGCGGACATCGACGCGCGCGCCGAGCATGTGCTCGCCCTGTCGATCGACCTCGGCGGGATGCTGGTGCTGGCGGGCAACGAGGCGGGCCTCAAGGCCTTCGAGAGCGAGGCAGAGCCGATCGACGGGCGTTTCCCGATGCGGCTCGGCAATCATGCAGCGTTCCACACGCACCTCCAGCAGCCCGTCGCCGAGCGTGGCCGCGCGGCGCTGGCGCCAGAGCTGTTCACACAGCCGAAGCTGCCGATGGTCGACGGGCGCGGCGCGATCTGGTGGCCGCATGCGAGCGATAACGATGCATTGTGGGACTACACGCTCGGGCACCAGGTGACCGAAAGCTACGACTTCACCCGGGCAATCACCGTCGCCGCGCGCGAGTTCGCGCCGGACCTGTTCATCGTGACCGGTCCGGGGACCACGCTCGGCGGGGCCGTCGCGCAGTCGCTGATCCTCGCCGACTGGCGCGCAATGGGCAGCAAGGCGGATTTCAAGGCGCGGCAGGAAAGCGATCCGCTGCTCGTCTCGATGGGCATGGCCGAGCAGCGCGGGCTGGTAACCGCTCAGTAACCGATCCGTACCCCGGCCCACACGGTGCGCGGCGCGCCGAGGTCGAGATTGCCGTCCGAATTGCGCGTGACGATCGTCTCGTCGGTCAGATTCTCGCCCCGCAGCACGATGGAAAATCGTCCGGAAAGCGGGATCTGAGCATAGGCGCCAAGCGTCGTCGCAGCGGGCAGCACGTCGCTTTCCTGGTCGCTTTCGAACTGCTTTCCGACATGGCGCAGCGTTGCAGCTAGCAGCCAGCCTTTGGACGGACGCCAGCTAGCCGTCGCGGCAGCTGCAAACTCGGGCGTCTGCGGCGGGCGGTTACCGTCGAGCGCGAGCGAAGCGCCCTGCCCGTCGACCGTCGCATCGGTGTAAGTCGCGGTCGCGTCGAGCGAGAATGCGCCCTGCGTAAGCGACAGCCCCGCTTCCAAGCCCTGTGCGTCGATAGCAGGCAGGTTCTGCCGCTGGCGCAACGTCGGCGTCAGCGTGACATTGGCAATCGCGTTCTCGACCCGGTTGTCGAAAGCCGTCAGCGAGAATTCCACGCCTTCGACCGGCGTGATGTCCAGCCCGGCTTCGAAGCCCTCCAGCTTCTCGTTCTCGAGCGCGGCATTGGCCTCGGTCGTGACGGGGAAGACCACGAAGGGGCGGTAAAGCTCGTTGAGCGTCGGCAGGCGCAGGCCGGAATAGGCTGCGGCGCGCAAGCGGATGGCATCGCTCGCCTGCCACGCAGCGCCGGCGCGATAGGTCACCGTCCAGTCGGAGCGGTCGGGCGCGATGGTTTCCGAAACGAGCGCCCCGCCAGCATCCACCGCACGGTAGAACCCGCCCGAAATGACCGTGCGGTCGGCGCGCACGCCGCCCGTCAGCACGACCGGTCCGAGGCTCCAGTCGTCTTCGATGAAGAAGCCGAGGTCCGAATTGGTCCCGCCTGCACGGCGACGCTCGCGAAGCGCGCCGGTGAAGGCGCTGTAGGCCTCTTCCTGCAATTCGCCGTCCGAGCGGCGGTAATCGACACCGAGGCGCAGGACGTGGTCCTCGCCCACCGGCGGGCGCAGTTCCAGCTTGCCGCCAAGGCCCGTCGAAGGCGTGTTGCGCTGGTCGAGGACGCGGGTGAAGCGCGTCGAGCTGATCACCACATTCGAGAAATTGCGTGCCTGCAGATAGGCCAGCGCATCGACCTGCCAGTCGCCACGCGAGACCAGACGGACGCTGACGTCCTGCCCCTCGCTCGAGGAATCCGCGCCGTCGAAACGCAAGGTGCGCTCGTCGCGGAATGCCAGTCCGCGTGCCTGCAGTTCGAGTGTGTCCGAGATCGGGGCAACACCGCGCAGGCCGATCGACCAGCTGTCGAACGCAGCGCGCGCGGAGGCGGGAACGCGATCGGCTTCCGGGGTGGTGTAGAACCCCTTGCCGCGGTCCCATCGCCCGCTGATGACGCCGAAACCGCCGCCTAGCTCGGAAGCGACCGTCGCGCTCGCCTCGGTTTCCCCGCGATCGTTGGCGAGGAGCGAACCGCTTAGCAGGCCAAGTTCGCCCGCATCGGCGCTGGTGAGTTCGATGGTGCCTGCCAGCGCGCCTGCACCGAACGGCCCGCTACCCCCGCCGCGCGTTACGCGGATCGAGGAAAGCCGCTCGGGCGCAATCGCGGACAGCGGGATGTAGCCGAAGAACGGGTCGGCCATCGGCACGCCGTCGAGCAGCACAAGCGCGCGGCTGGTCGCGTTTCCGCCCAGCGCGCGCAGGGTCACGCCCTGGGCGCTCGGATTGGAGGAACGGCTGTCCGAGCGGCGGAATTGCTGGAAGCCCGCGACCGCGCCGAGCACGTCCTCGATCCGTCCCGATGGCGAGGTGACGATCTGCTCGCGCTCCAGTTCGCGCGCGGCATAGGCGACGGCGGCGGG
Organism: Erythrobacter sp. HKB08; assembly: GCF_004114695.1. Lineage (NCBI taxonomy): Bacteria > Pseudomonadati > Pseudomonadota > Alphaproteobacteria > Sphingomonadales > Erythrobacteraceae > Erythrobacter > Erythrobacter sp. HKB08. The sequence continues at coordinate 984,501 of NZ_CP035310.1, read as the reverse complement.
GGTCTCCTCGAGACCCTGGCCGACGACGACGATCTCGTCTTCGTCCGTTTCCTCGCGAGCTTCCTGAGCGGCGAGCGGGGTGGCGGCAAGGGCCAGAATGGGCAGTGCGGCAATGGCTTTCATGCAAGGCATAACCGGGCCCTAGCGAATGGTTCCGGCGTAGTCAGTTGCAATTTGCCATCGGGACTCGCCTTGGCGCTTCGAATGATTTACCTAAACGTCAAGAGGAGAGAGAGCATGTTGGCATCAACCAGCGATTTCGACGTTCTGATCGTCGGCGCCGGCATTTCGGGGATCGGGATGGCGGCTCACATGGAAATGATGTGTCCGGGCCGCAGCTACGCCATCGTCGAACGGCGCGAGAACCTTGGCGGGACGTGGGACCTGTTCCGCTATCCCGGCATCCGTTCCGACAGCGACATGCACACCCTCGGCTTCGTGTTCGAGCCGTGGAAGCACGAAAAGTCGATCGCCGATGCCCCGTCGATCCTCGAATACCTCAACCGGATCGTCGACGAGCGCGATATCCGCCAACACATCCGCTACCAGCACAAGGTCGTCTCGGCCGACTGGCACAGCGGCGAGGCGCGCTGGCACGTGACGATGGAAAAAGCCGACGGGTCGACCGCGACCATGACGGCCAGCTTCCTCTATCTCGGCTCGGGCTATTATGACTACGACCAGCCCTATGATCCGGGCTTCGAATTCGCCGATTTCGACGGACAGGTGATCCACCCGCAGTTCTGGCCGGAAGACCTCGACTACACGGACAAGAAGGTGGTGGTTATCGGCTCGGGCGCAACAGCCGTTACCATCGTGCCCTCGATGGCGGACAAGGCGGCCAAGGTCACCATGCTCCAGCGTACCCCGACCTGGATGTTCTCGCGTCCCGCGAAGGACGGGATCGCCAATTTCCTGCGCAAGATCCTGCCGGAAGAAGTCGCGTACAAGATCACGCGCTGGAAGAACATCAAGATGCAGGACTTCGGCTTCAAGCAGGCTCGCACCAAGCCGCAGAAGGTCGCCGAGGGGCTGCACAAGCGCATCCGCAAGTCGATGGGCAGCGATTACGACCTCACGCCTTTCACGCCGCCCTACAACCCGTGGGAGCAGCGCCTGTGCCTCGTGCCGGACGACGACCTGTTCGAAGCGATGAAGAGCGGCAAGGCCGACGTCGTCACCGGGCGCATCAAGCGCTTCGTGAAGGGCGGCATCGAGCTTGAAAACGGCGACGTGATCGAAGCCGACATCATCGTCACCGCGACCGGCCTCAAGCTCGCCCTCAACGGCAAGATCGCCATCAGCCAGGACGGCCAGCCGATCGATTTCAGCGAGCGCTTCTACTACAAGGGCTGCATGTTCTCCAACGTGCCGAACCTCGCGGTGGTCTTCGGCTATCTCAATGCCAGCTGGACCCTGCGGGCCGACCTCAATTCCGAGTTCGTCTGCCGGGTATTGAACGAGATGGAAAAGCGCGGCAGCGACGTTGCCGTGCCGCACCTGCCGGACGATCACACCCTCGAGGAAGACGACCTGTTCGACTTCTCCTCCGGCTACATCCAGCGCGGCAAGCACATCATGCCGAAGAGCGCGACGGAGTATCCCTGGCGGCTCAACCAGGAATATGTCTACGATCGCAAGATCATGCGCGAAGGACCGGTCGACGACGGGCTGCTGGCTTTCCGCAAGGCGGGCGCAAACGCGATCGAGCCCGAAGAACAGTTGGAAGCGGCGGAGTAATTCTCCGCCCGTCCCGCTTCGCTCTTTAACTCGGGCTACGGCTCGCCTAGTCAGGCTGCATGAGCTCTTCCGACAAAGATCGTATCTGGACCGCCGGCCTTCTCATCATCGGTGACGAGATCCTGTCCGGCCGCACGCAGGACAAGAATATCGCACAGGTTGCGCGCTGGCTGCAGGTGCAGGGCATCCGCCTTGCCGAGGTGCGCGTCGTGCCGGACGTGCAAGAGAAGATCGTCAAGGCGTTCAACGAAGTCCGGGCCGAGAACGACTACATGTTCACCACCGGCGGTATCGGGCCGACGCATGACGACATTACCGTCGATGCGATCGCGGCCGCTCTCGGCGTCGACGTGGTGATCCATCCGCAGGCGCGCGCGATCCTCGAACGCTACTATGCCGACAAGGGCGGCATCAACGAAGGCCGCCTGCGCATGGCGCGTGTGCCGGACGGTGCCGAGCTCATCCCCAACCGCATGTCGGGCGCGCCGGGCATCAGGCTGGGCAACATCTTCCTGATGGCAGGGGTGCCGCACATCACCGCCGGCATGCTCGATTCGCTGACCGGAGAACTCGAAGGCGGCGCGCCGCTCATCAGCGAGACGGTCGGCGGCTTCATCCCTGAAAGCGAAGTCGCCGCGCTCCTCGCCGAAGTCGAACAGGCGCACGAGAAATGCCAGATCGGCAGCTATCCCTTCTTCCGCGACGGCAAGGTCGGGTCGAACTTCGTCATCCGCTCGACCGATGCGGACGAATTGCAGAGCTGCATGAATGCCCTGTGCGAAGGGCTTGGCGAGAATGGCTGGGATTTCACGCCGGGCGGCATCTGATCCCGCCGCCTTTTCAGTAATGCGCGATGGTCAGCTTGCCATAGTCGCTCGCTGAAAGCTGGGCCTTCAGCGTCTCGCTCACCTCTTCCATGAAGGCATCGAGGTCATCGACCTCGCAATAAATGCGAAGCGCATTCCATTCGGGCAGGTCGTCGCCATCCGGCACGGAATACCAGCGCCCGCCCTCCTCGACGATCGAGGTGATGCGCGGATCCGCTTCGAGGATTCGCTGCGCACGGTCGACAGCAGTGTCGTCGCCGGTCTGGTGAATGGTGAAGCGAGCCGGTCCGGGTTTCGCGTCGGCCGGAGGAGGCGGTGACGTTTCCTCCGGCGATGCCTCGGAAGGCTCCTCGCGGCGCAATGTGACGCCGCCGAACCAGATTTCCCACGAGGCGACGAAGAACCCGATCAGCAGGATCGCCCCGCCGACGATGAGAGTCTGCCAACCCTCGCTCGACCCTTCGTAAAGCAGTTCCCATGCGCCCATCGCCAGGATGGCGAAGGCGAGCAGCATGCCGCAACCGCCCAGTGTCGATCTGTCCATGATTGTACCCCCGCGCACATACTAGCGCGGGGCGGCGACAAAGCAAAAGGGCCGGAGGATCGCTCCCCCGGCCCTTTCGAATTCGTGTCAGGCGAAAGTTACGCGCCTTCGACTTCGCTCAGGTCGACCTTGAGGCCCGGACCCATCGAGGAGGTCAGCGAAACCTTCTTGACGTACTTGCCCTTGGCGCCCGTCGGCTTCGCCTTGACGACCGCTTCGGTCAGAGCCTTGAAGTTCGCCTTCAGGTCTTCGTCCTTGAACGACAGCTTGCCGATGCCCGAGTGGATGATGCCCATCTTCTCGACGCGGAATTCGACCTGGCCGCCCTTGGCGTCCTTGACGGCCTGTTCCACGTTCGGCGTGACGGTGCCGAGCTTCGGGTTCGGCATCAGGCCCTTCGGACCCAGAACCTTACCGAGACGGCCGACGACACCCATCATGTCCGGCGTGGCGATCACGCGGTCATAGTCGAGGTTGCCGTTCTGCATGTCTTCCATCAGGTCTTCGGCACCGACCTTGTCGGCACCAGCTGCGGCAGCCTTCTCGGCGTTGTCGCCGCGTGCGAAGACTGCGACCTTGACGTCCTTGCCAGTGCCGCTCGGGAGCGAAACCATGCCGCGGACCATCTGGTCTGCGTGGCGCGGATCGACGCCGAGGTTCATCGCGACTTCGACGGTCTCGTCGAACTTCGCCTTGTGTTCGCGCAGCGTGGCGATTGCTTCGTCCACGGTGTAGAGCTTCTCGCTGTCGAGAGCTGCAACCTGCTTCTGCTTCTTGGTCTGCTTAGCCATTGGTTCAGCCCTCCACCACTTCGAGGCCCATCGAACGCGCGGAGCCTTCGATGATCTTCATGGCCTGGTCGACGTCGTTCGCGTTCAGGTCGGCCATCTTCGCTTCGGCGATTTCCTTCACCGCGCTGCGCTTGATGGTCCCGGCCGAAACCTTGCCCGGCTCCTTCGAACCCGACTTCAGCTTGGCAGCCTTCTTCAGGTAGTACGACGCCGGCGGGGTCTTGGTGGTGAAGCTGAACGAGCGGTCCGCGTAAACGGTGATGACCGTCGGGATCGGAGCGTTCTTTTCGAGGTCCTGCGTAGCGGCGTTGAACGCCTTGCAGAATTCCATGATGTTGACGCCGCGCTGGCCCAGTGCCGGGCCGATCGGCGGCGACGGGTTTGCAGTGCCCGCGGGCACCTGCAGCTTGATGTAGCCTTCGATTTTCTTCGCCATGAGGCGGTTCCTTTCACACTGTCGAACGGCTGCCCGGCGGGCCGGGCGTCGATGCCATTCTCATGTTGAGCGGTCAGGCAGAGGCGAACCTCCTCCCGCATGGTTTTTCCGAAGCTGTCGCTTGGGAAGGCGCGCACATAGCGTTTCCATCCGTAAATGCAAGCGATTCGGGTGTCCTTGCCCTGCTCCAGCGAGCCGCCTCCACGCCCTTGAGCAAATGACGCGCAAATACAATTCACTTCGGGCGTTAGGCGGTAAACCCGCTAATTACTGCGGATCTGCGTTCATTCCGACCAGAAAATCAGCCAAAGCCATTGTTAATCTTTGTCTTTTAGGAATGAAGTATAGATCGGGGAAATTGGAGGGACGCAGATGTATCGTATCGCCATTCAGGTGAAAGAACTTATTTCGAGCAATGTCACGCATGTGGTCGAGCGCGCCTCGAACCCGGCGAAGATGCTGCACCAGCTTCAGCGCGAATGCGAAGAGGCGATCATTTCGCTCGAGGGCGAGCGGACCAAGGCACGCCGCCAGAAGGACCGTCTCGAAACCAATCTCGCCCAGTGCGAGCTGCGCGAAGCGGACTGGAGCGACAAGGCGCAGGCAGCAGTCGACAACGGACGCGAGGATCTCGCCCGTGCGGCGCTCGTCGCGCGCGACGAATGCCGCAAGTCGATGGAGCAGCTGCGCAAGGACATCGTCGATACCGAAGAAGATCTCGCGGAGATCAAGTCGGCTATCAAGGAGCTCGAGGAAAAGCGCAGCGAGACGCGCGACCGCCTGCGTGACCAGCGCGCCGCCGACGGCGAACGCTCCGGGACCACCGGCAGCTCGCCGAGCCGTGTCGATCGCCGCATGGAGCGCATCAGCGAGCTCGAGCGTCGCACCGAATTCGCGACCGACGATACGGCATCGTGCCGCGGCAATGCCTCGGTCGATCGCGAGATCGAGGAAATGCAGCGCGACCGCAATATCGACGAGGAACTGGCCGCGATGCGCGCCAAGTCCTCCAAGCCCGCGAAGGGCAAGAGTTCCGGCAGCAAGCGCAAGCCCAAGGCTGCCTGAACCCGCGACTATCTCTGGTCAAAAAACGAAGGGGCGCCCTGCCGGATGGCAAGGCGCCCCTTCTCGTAATCGGGTTTATCGGTGGCCCGGTTACTTGACTAGTTCGACCTGGTCGAAATCCAGTTCGACCGGCGTTGCACGGCCGAAGATCGAAACCGAAACCTTGACCTTCGCCTTGTCGAAATCGAGTTCCTCGACCACGCCGTTGAAGCTGGCGAAGGGCCCGTCGAGCACCTTGACCTGGTCGCCGATCTCGTAATCGACGTGAATGTCCTTCTTCGGAGCGGCCTTGGCCTCTTCCACACCGCCGAAATAGCGCGCCGCTTCCTTCTCGGAAATCGGCTGCGGCTTGTTGTTGGTGCCGAGGAAGCCGGTCACCTTCGGGGTGTTCTTGACGAGGTGATAGACGTCGTCGGTCATCTTGAGCTTGGCGAGCACGTAGCCCGGCATGAACTTGCGTTCGACCTGGACCTTCTTGCCGCGCTTGATCTCGGTGACCGTCTCGGTCGGAACCTGCACGTCCTCGACCGCTTCGGACAGGCCCAGCCGCTCGGCTTCGGCGATGATCGCGTCGCGAACCTTGTTCTCGAAACCGGAATAGGCGTGGATGATGTACCAGCGAGCCATGATGTTCCTTACTTTTCTATCAGGCGAGGCTGAGGAGCCAGCCGACGATGGCGCTGAAGGCCGAATCGACGCCGAGGAAGAACAGCGAGAGGATCACCATCATGATGCCGACGAAGATCGCCGTGCGGATGGTTTCCTCGCGCGTCGGCCAGACGACCTTGCTCGCTTCGGTGCGCACCTGCTGCACGAATTCCGCGGGCGATGTCCGGCTTTTCTTTTCCTCGGCCATGGCGTGACCTTCCGTCCTGTCCAAAATCTGTTCCTGCCTTCCGGGATGGGGAGTTCGCCGCCCCGGTTCAAGTCCGGGAGGGGCTTATTCCATCATCGATGTCGGAAGACGAAGCGCATGTAGGCTCCGCCGCTGTAAAAGGCAAGCGGGGGAGAGGCGGGCAATTGCGCCTTTCCAAGCGGCCCGCGCCTCTCTAGCGTGCCCCGCCTGACATCAAGGGACGCAAGAGGGGTTTCCTGACAATGGCAACAAGCCAGGCACCAAGTCTTGGCGACCGGTTGGTCGAACCGGTCACCAACGTATCCGACTTCATCTGGGTAGGCACGTGGAACGGGGTGGAAGTCCTCCCCTTCCCGCCGATGACGATCATCCTGCTGGGCATCGGCCTATGGATCATGATCGGCCTTCGCTTCTACCCGATCGTAAAGCTGGGCAGCGCCTTCAAGGGCCTGTTCGCCGGCCGCAAGAGCCAGGGCGACGGCGAGATTTCGCCTTTCGCGGCGCTCTCCACCGCGCTGTCCGGACAGGTCGGCACGGGTAACCTCGCCGGCGTCGCGACCGCGATTGCACTCGGCGGTCCGGGCGCGATCTTCTGGATGTGGATCACCGCGCTGTTCGGCATGGCACTCGCCTTCGCCGAAGGTTCGCTCGCGATCCGCTACCGCGAGCGCACCAGCGACGGCGTGCTGCGCGGCGGTCCGATGACCTACATCATGATGGGCCTGGGCAAGAAATGGACCTGGCTCGCCGTGGTGTTCTGTCTCGGTACGCTGTTCTCCGCGCTCGTCACGGGCAACTCGATCCAGGCGAACGCGGTGGCCGACGGCCTCAACGAACTGTTCGGCATCGAGGAATGGCTCGGCGGCCTGATCGTCGCGATCCTCGTCTTCATCGTCATCATCGGCGGCATCAAGTCGATCGGTAGCGTGGCCGAGAAGGTCGTGCCCTTCATGGCTGCGGCTTATATCGTGATGGCGGTGATCGCGCTGATCTTGAACTTCGGCGACCTCGGCGAAACGTTCTACCTGATCTTCCACGGCGCGTTTAACCCGCAGAGCGCGGCAGGCGGCTTCGTGGGCGCTGCGATGATCATCGCGATCCGTGCCGGTGTCGCACGCGGCCTGTTCTCGAACGAAGCGGGCCAGGGTTCGACCGCGATCGCTCACGCGGTCGCGCAGACCAACGATCCGGAAACGCAGGGCCGCATGGCAATGCTCGGCACCTTCATCGACACCATCGTCATCTGCACCATGACCGCGCTCGTCATCCTGACCGTTCGCGGCGACTTCACCGCAGGCGGCGAAGCGGTGCTGCACGCATGGCAGTCCGACCGCGTCGGCTTCGAGATGACCAGCGGCGCCTTCGCCGCGGCCTTCCCGATGACGCTCGGCGGCGTGCCGATCGGTACGCTGGTCGCGTCGGTCGCCCTGATCCTGTTCGTCTTCACCACGCTGCTGACGTGGTCCTACTACGGGGAGCGGGCGATCACCTTCCTCTACGACCGGATCAAGGGTTCGAGCCGTAAAGGCGAGAAGAAGCTGCACATGGCGTGGCGCGTCCTGTGGTGCCTGGTGATCTTCATCGGTGCGGCCCAGCCGTCCGAGCTGGTCTGGCGCCTTGGCGACATCTCGAATGCCGCGATGGCCCTGCCGAACCTGCTGGCGCTCGCGCTGCTGAGCGGCGTGGTGTTCAAGCTCGCCAAGGGGCAGAAGGATGCCGGCCCGACGCACACCGCCGAAACGCCGGAAGAGCCCGAGGATTACTAGGCTCCTCCACAACCGACAAAAGGAAAGGGCCGGTCAGCGCGACCGGCCCTTTTCGTTTTGGCGTTGTTGCCGCGTCAGTCGAGGCCGAGGAGCCGGGCGAAGAAGCTCGGCTTGTGCATCGGCTGGACCGGACCGTGGCGCATCATGCGCTGCGTCGGGTCCATGCTCTGGCGCGGTTCCACCCAGCGGTCCGGGCGGCTGCTACGGAAAGACATACTCGACATGGGCTTTGCCTCCATTTCGATTCTTCCTCCATCCAGCACGCCAAACGCCTGAAATGCCGCGCAGGTTCCCGGCCGCGCATCGCGGGGCCGGTGACGGGAAATCGAAATGGGAGAAAATGGCAGGGGTGACAGGATTCGAACCCGTGGCCCTCGGTTTTGGAGACCGATGCTCTACCAGCTGAGCTACACCCCTGCACGGGAGCGCTGCCTCTAGAGCGGGCGCGCGCGCTTTGCAAGCGCCTCTAGGCCGGTGCAGCGCACTCTTGTATGCGGACAGGCGACATGCACGGCTCGCCCTTCCCCCTGATCCCGCCGGAGACGCTCCTGCTCGCCTATCGCAGCGGCATCTTCCCGATGTCGGACGGGCGCGACGACCCGGAAATCTTCTGGGTCGAACCGCGCGACAGGGCCATCCTGCCGCTCGAGGGATTCCGCTGCTCGAAGACGCTGCGCAAGGTGCTGCGCCGCGACACCTACCGGGTGACGATCGATCGCGCCTTCACCGATGTCGTCAGCCTGTGCGCCGCGCCGCGCGAAGGGCACCCGGAAAGCTGGATCAGCTACCGCATCGCGGCGAGCTATCGCCAGCTGCACGAGGTCGGCCATGCGCATTCGATCGAATGCTGGGAAGGGGAAGAGCTTGTCGGCGGGCTCTACGGCGTCGCCTTCGACCAGGTGTTCTGCGGCGAGAGCATGTTCAGCCGGGCGGACAATGCCAGCAAGGTCGCACTCGCCTGGCTCGTCGCGCTGATGCGGCGCGCCGGGTACCGGCTGCTCGACTGCCAGTTCATGACCGAACATCTCGCCTCGCTTGGCGCAATCGAGATCGCGCAGGAGGCCTATCTGGAAAGGCTGGCGGCAGCGGGCGGCAAGCCTGCCATGAGCCTGCCGGAAGCTTACGCCTCGTTGGTGTCGGAAGCCGCTTCGCTGGGCGAGGCCGCAGGCGACGGAGCCGCTGCGGGCGCAGGCGCGGAGGTCGGCGCGGGGCGCGAAGGCGACGGGTCTTCCTCGCCCGGGAAGCTCATTGCGCAGTCCTTGACCCAGACGTCGTAGATCGGGTGCTCGACCACGTTCAGCGACGGCGAGCGCTTGAACATCCAGCCCGAGAAAATCCGCCGCCATTCGTCCTCGACCTTGTCGCGCACGACGACCTGGACGAACGCGCCGGTTTCCTGCGGCATCTCCCACGGCGCAGTGCGTTCGCAGGCCGACAGGCGGATGATGACATCGCCGATGCGGCGCGATTCGCCGGGGCGCAGTTCGATGTCTTCGGTGAGGTTGTTGCGCTTGTTGAGCAGGCCGAGCGTCGCGACCCGCTCTTCCATCGGCGTGCCAAGGCCCGCTTCGGCAGCGGGCTGGTCGGGCGCGGCGCCCGACTGGAGCTCTTCGGGAATATCCGTTTCCGGCGCATCGGCCGGGGGCGGCGACTGGCTGCCGCAAGCCGCCAGTGCCAGCGCACCGGTCGCAGCCGTCAGCAGGCGCAGGGACGCCCGGTGCATGCTCAAGCGTCCGGCGACCAGGCTTCGTAGTCGCCCACTGCGCGGGCACGCTTGCCGCCGCGCTCGAGAGCACCTTGCGGACGGTATGCATCCGCGGTGCCGGTCGCGTTCGGCGTGTAGTCGACTTCCCAGATCTTGGGCGGCGGCAGGTGGCTTTCCGGCACGTCGTCGAACGAGCCGTGCAGCCAGCCATGCCATTCGGCCGGCACGCGGCTGGCGTCGTTCGCGCCGTCGTAGATCACCCAGCGACGCTCACGCTCGCCCTTCTTGGGCTTGGAGCGGTAGTACTTGTTGCCCTGCGCGTCGGTGCCGACGTGCTCGCCCTTGCGCCAGCTGTAGAGCATGGTGCCGATGGTGGCGCCGTTCCACCAGGTGAAGATCTTGCCGAGGAAACTCATGGCCGCGCGATTAGCCCAATGCGCGCCGCTGGCCAAGCGTCAAAACGCTAATTGGCCGGGGCTTCGTATTCGACGAGGTCGCCCGGCCCGATTCCCAGTTCGGCAGCGCGTCCGCCGGGGATTTCGAGCACGAGGCTGGTCAACCCTTCGGCGGCAACCGATTCGAGCGAATAGGGGACCGTTTCGGCCGCGATATTCATGATCCGGCCGTCCGTGCCGACGAAGATAATGTCGAGCGGTAGCGGGGTATTGCGCATCCAGAAACTCGCGAGATCGGGCGGATTGCGCGGGAAGATCATCCCTTCGTTCGGACCCAGTTCTGTTCGGAACATCAGCCCCTGGCGCTGCTCCTCGAAAGTCGCGGCAACTTCGACGTCGAAGCGATGCACCGTATCGCCGCTCGTCACCGTCAGCGGGACGATTTGCAGGCCCGAGACCGGATGGACGCTGGCCTCTGCCGCCTCGGTCGGCGCGGTTTCCGCAGCCTGCTGCGGCGAGCAGGCGATAAGGCCGAGCGCGAAAGCTCCGGCAGCGAATCGGATGATTGTATTCATGGCGCTCACTCTAGTTCCTCGCGCGCCTCTTCCAACCATTCTTCAAGCACTTGTTCGCTGCCCGCATCGACGGCGAAACGTGCGTGGTCGAAGGAATGCCCGGCACGCACGATTGCCGCGAGCTGTTTCTCGCGCCGGTCGGGTGCAAGCTCCTCGCGGTAGAAGGGCCCGAAACGGCGGCGGCGGACCAGCGCGACGACCGCTTCGCGCCGCTGTGCTTCGTCCGGCTGCATCTGCTCGCGGATAGCCTCCCCGATGCCCGCCTCGCGCAGGCTCTCGCCGATCCGCCGCGCGCCATACCCGCGCCGCAGGAGCGATCCGGCCTTGCTGCGGGCGAACTGCTCGTCATCGACATAACCGAGCTCGACATAGCGTTCGACCAGGGCCGGAACACCCGGCTCGCCCTCGTCTTCCCAGCCCCTTTCGTGCAGTTTTCTCAACAAATACCGCTCCAATTTGGCGGCAGTGGTGGAAAATCTTGCAACATAGGAGAGCGCAAGATCCTCGAAACGCTGGCGATTCAAGGGCTTGCGAATACGATTGCGCGACCGTCGGGAGCGTTCGACCTCATCCATCGGCCATATTCGTGCCACAGTCCTTATGAAATGGGAAAGTTTGAAGACAAGATGGCGGAAAAATCGCCGTCGATGGGGATTAACACAGGCGCGAAAACACGCGCCAGAGGGACGGGTTCCTACCACACACATCATGACCGACGCCGCACTCACGCCGACGCCGAATGATTGCGACCTGCCGCGTCGCAGGTCCGATTTTGCGACTTTCAACGAAGCTATCGAATATGCCGCCCGCAGCGAAAAGGGCATGAACTTTCACGACATGCGCGGAACGCTGGAGCGCGTGTACCCTTACAGCCAGATGCGCGACGATGCGCTGGTCATGGCGCGCAGGCTGGTGGCCTCGGGGATCGGCAAGGACGACCGCGTCGCCCTCATCGCCGAAACCTGCCCCGAATTCGCCGCCATGTTCTGCGCCTGCGTCTATGCGGGCGCCTGGCCGGTACCGCTGCCGCTGCCGACCGGCTTCGGCGGCAAGGAAGGCTATATCGACCAGCTCGCGGTCCAGCTCGAAAGCTCGGACCCCAAGGTTCTGATCTACCCGCCCGAGATTGCGGAAATGGCCAAGGCCGCCGCCGATCGCCAGGGCTGCGAAGGGATCGACTGGGCAAGCTTCGCCGAGCGCGAGGCGCCCGATGTCGACCTGCCCGAGGCGAGCCCGGAAGACATCTGCTACCTGCAGTATTCCTCCGGCTCGACCCGCTTCCCGACCGGCGTCGCCGTCACGCACGAAGCGCTGCTGCACAATTTGCAGGGTCACTCGGTCTCGATGGACTTCCGCGCCAACGACCGCGTGGTCAGCTGGCTGCCGTGGTACCACGACATGGGCCTCGTCGGCTGCTTCCTGTCGGTCGTCGCGAACCAAGCCTCGATCGACTACATCAAGACCGAGCATTTCGCGCGCCGTCCGCTCGCATGGCTCGACCTGATCAGCCGAAACAAGGGCACGACGCTCAGCTATTCGCCGACATTCGGCTACGACATCTGCGCCCGCCGCATCTCGAGCCAGAGCCACGTCGGCGACCGGTTCGACCTGTCGCGCTGGCGCATTGCTGGCAACGGCGCGGACATGATCCGACCCGACGTCATGCAGAGCTTCGTCAACGCCTTTGCCGATGCGGGCTTCAAGGCCAGCGCCTTCACCCCTTCCTACGGCCTTGCCGAAGCGACGCTCGCAGTCACCGTCATGCCTCCGGGCGAAGGGATCCAGGTCGACCTCATTGAGGAAGAGCGCCTGTCGGGCACTCGTGCCGACCTGTCGCGCCCGGCACGCTACCGCGCGATCGTCAATTGCGGCAAGCCGATCCCCGGCATGGACGTCGAAATCCGCGGCGAGAAGGGCCAGGTCAAGGGCGATCACCAGATCGGCAAGGTCTGGTGCCGCGGGACCAGCGTCATGCACTCCTACTTCCGCAACGAGGAAGCGACCGACGAATGCCTCGTCGACGGCTGGCTCGACACGGGCGACATGGGCTACATGGCCAATGGCTATCTGTTCATCGTCGGCCGCGCGAAGGACATGATCATCATCAACGGCAAGAACCACTGGCCGCAGGATATCGAGTGGGCGGTCGAGCAGCTTGCCGGCTTCAACCACGGCGACATCGCCGCATTCTCGGTCGAAACCGAGAATGGCGAGGAAGCGCCTGCCGTGCTGGTGCATTGCCGCGTTTCCGATCCGGAAGAACGCGTCCGCCTGCACGAGCAGATCAAGGACAAGGTCCGCTCGGTCACCGGCATGAACTGCGTGGTCGAGCTAGTCCCGCCGCGCACGCTGCCGCGCACCTCGTCGGGCAAGCTCAGCCGCGCCAAGGCCAAGCGCCTCTACCTTGCAGGCGAGATCCAGCCGCTGCCGCTGATGGAAGCGGCCTGACCGGCTAGCTAGCTACCGTCCGGCGCGACCCATTCGAGCCGGACGGGTCCGCGCTGATCCACGACGACGATATCGGTTGCGCCCTTCTCGGCGAGGGCGGCGCGCACCTTTTCCAGATCGTCTCCGCGGCCGATGACCCGGAGGCCCATGCCGTTGCGCGCCGATGCCCATGCGGCGAGCGTCAGTGCGGTTTCCTCGGCCTCGGTGAATTCCTCACCATCGTAGGAGAAGGCCGGAATGCGGGCGACCGGCGGGACGAGATTGACCTGCCAGTCGGGTTCGGTCGCCGAGATGCGCCGCTCGAGTTCCGCATAGGTCGCAAGGCTCGCCCCCGGCAGGGCGCGAGCGCGCACCATCACGCGGCGACGCTGGCGATCGACGATCACGTCCTTCGGCTCGACCCCGCCGATAAGCGCGACGCGTTCGGCAAGCTCGTCGGCCCGGGCGGCTGCGGCCTCTTCCTGCGCGCGGGCCGCGGCGAGCTGCGCCTGTTCGGCGGCGCTCGCGCTGGTACCGACCTGGTACTGGGTGAGGATCAGCGAGACCGGACGGCCGAGCTGCTCTTCGAGGTCGTAGGCGATCTGGGATTCGGCGTTCTCGATCAGCACGGGCGTCAGGACCGTTGCGGACACGCCGATTGGCTCCGATTCCCAGGCGATCTGGAAATCCGACATGCGCGCTCGCCCGTCGAACGGGTCCATCACCTCGGAGCGGATGATGCGCTGTGCATTGGCTTCCCACGCGATCGAGCGCAGCGAGAAGCCGAGCGGGATGGCGAGCGCGATAAAGACCGCGATGACGCTGAAGTTCTGGAACTGCGTCTGGCGCTCCGACAACGTCGAGCGGAAGCCGTAGAAGCGCGCCATCGCCCACGAGGTGAGCGCGATCGCGAGAAGGTTGGTGATGTAGAGCAGCAGCGCGCCGGAAAAGACCGTCCAGTTGAAAGTCGCCAGGCCGAAGCCGACCACGGCGAGCGGCGGCATCAAGGCGGTCGCGATCGCCACGCCGACGATCGTGCCCTCGCGCCCGCGGATCATCGCATAGGCACCGGCAAGCGCGGAGAATATCGCGACCAGCAGGTCGAACAGATTGGGCCGGGTTCGCGAGGCGATTTCCTCGGTCACGGTCTGGAGCGGCGAGAAGAAGACGATCAGCGCGCACAATGCGATGGCCATGATCGAGCCATAGGCGAGCGAAACCGCTGCCTGCCTCAACCAGTGGTAGTCGCCCACAGCCAGAGCGAAGCCGAGGCCGATGATCGGCCCCATTAGCGGCGAAAGAAGCATTGCGCCGATCACCACCGCCGGCGACGACAACAGCAGGCCGAGGATGGCGATGCCGCCCGACATGGCGGTCATGAACAGGTAGCGCGCCGAGAGCAGGCATTCCTCGCGCCGCTTCTCGATGACCGCGGGCTGGTCGACCGTGCCGATGACCGATTCACGCCACCACAGGCGCAGGCTCACGACCACGCGCAGGAACGCCCAGCGATTGGGTGCGACCGTGGTCGGCGCTGCAGGTTGGTCCGTCGAAATCATAGCCTCCCGAACTTCGATGAGAGGGCTTTAGCGCTTGCCAAGCGACAAAAAAAGCGGAGACTCGCAGCGCTTAAGGGGGCGCAATGCTTGTTTTTTGTGTCTTATGCACCTAATACAGTAACGAGCAGGAGCGGGATGGTCCCGCCGGGAGATTGAGCACACGATGGCCAGCACCAACACCACCACCAAGACGGAAACCGATACCGCTTTCGACCTGACCCCGCCCGATCCGGTTCCGACCGTCGCGCCGGAAAAGGCCGCGGGTCTCGTGCCGGTGTCCGAAGAGGTGAAGAGCAAGCTGGAAGAGAAAGTCGACGGTTTCGTCGAAGATCTCGTTGCCGAAGACGCCAATTCGCCCGAATTCGGCAAGAAGGTCGACCAGCTGACCAATATGGGCCGCAAGGAAATCGCGGCTGCTGCCGGCCATTCCAACCGCTTCCTCGATCGCCCCATCCGCGCGATGGACAAGGACGAGGGCGTCGGTGCGAACCTTTCCGAACTGCGCCGCGTGGTCGAGGACCTCGATCCGTCGAAGCGCGGCAAGATCACCGGCCCGCGCAAGTTCCTCGGCATCATCCCGTTCGGCAACCGGCTGAACAACTACTTCCGCAGCTACCAGAGCGCGCAGACCCACATCCAGGAAATCCTCAACAAGCTCGGCAACGGCAAGGACGAGCTGCTGATGGACAATGCCGCGATCGATGTCGAACGCGCCAAGCTGTGGGAAGCGATGGGCAATCTTGAGCAGATGATCCACATCTCCAAGACGCTCGATGCCAAGCTGGAAGAGAAAGCCGCCGAACTCGATGCGACCGATCCGGCGAAAGCCAAGGCGGTGCGCGAAACCGCGCTGTTCTACGTCCGCCAGCGCACGCAGGACCTGCTGACCCAGATGGCTGTCAGCGTGCAGGGCTATCTCGCACTCGATCTCGTCAAGAAGAACAATGTCGAGCTCGTGAAGGGCGTCGACCGTGCGAGCACCACGACCGTCGGCGCGCTGCGCACGGCGGTGACCGTCAGCGAGGCGATGACCAACCAGCGCCTCGTCCTGCAGCAGATCACCGCGCTCAACGACACGACGGCCGGCATCATCGATTCCACCAGCCAGATGCTGCGCGACCAGACCGGCAAGATCCACGAGCAGGCCGCGGCGAGCACCATTCCGCTCGAGACGTTGCAGCGCGCTTTCCAGAACATCTACGACACGATGGACGAGGTCGACGAGTTCAAGCTGCGCGCGCTCGATTCGATGAAGCAGACGGTCGAAGCGCTGTCCGGTGAGGTCGAGAAGTCGAAGGGCTATATCGCCCGCGCCGAAGGCCAGTCGCAGGCGAGCAAGCAGATCAGCGAATCCTCCCTCCTGTCGATCGAAGGCTGATGAACGACCTGACCAAAGACAGCGACCGCATCATCCAGGAAAGCAGGGCCCTGCGCGACGACAATCGCGCGGGCGGGCGACATCGCCGCACCGGCTCGATCGGGCGCGGCTCGGCCGACCTCAAGATGAAGCACATGGTCGCCAAGCTGACCCGCATCGCCATCGCGGTCGTCGGCATCCTCGCGGCGACCAGCGTTGCGGGCCTGATCCTCAACGGGATCGGCTTCTGGGGCGTGCTGATGACGCTCTTCGCGATCGTCGCGGCGGTCTTCGCCTTCAGTGCCTTCCCGCGCATGAAGGTCCCGACGCGTTCCGACATCAACAAGGGCGATACGCGCCAGATGGTCGGCCGGACCGAGCTCTGGCTCGAGCACCAGCGCCCCGCCCTGCCGCCGCCCGCAGCGAACGTGATCAGCGACATGGGCGTGCAGCTCGATGCGCTTGGCCTCCAACTCGAAACCGTGCCGCAGGACCACCCGGCTGTTCGCGAGGTGCGCAAGCTGGTCGGCGAAGTGCTGCCCGAGACGGTCGACAGCTACCAGAAGATCCCGGCCCACCTGCGCGGCGAAAAGCGCGCCGGTGCAACTCCGGACGAGCAGCTGACCGACAGCCTGCAGAAGATCAGCAGGGAAATCGACAGCGTGACCCGGCAGCTCGCCGAAGGTTCGCTCGACGACCTCGCGATCAAGCACCGCTATCTCGACTATCGCTACGGCGAAGGCGAAAATACCTCGACGGAGAAAGAATAATGCGCGTCGCGGTCCCGCACAGCCTGCCGCGCGAGGAAGTCCGCCGCCGCCTGCGTGAACGCACGGGCGAGATTACCGATCACATCCCCTTCCCCGGCGCGACGGTCGAAAGCGACTGGGTGAGCGAAGACCGGCTGGCTCTCGTGGTCGGCGCGATGGGTCAGTCGATCCAGGGCCACGTCGATGTCGAGGACAACCAAATGGTTTTCGAAGTCGACCTGCCGATGATGCTGAGCTTCGTCGAGCCGATCATCGCCAAGGGCTTCCGCGAACAAGGCACCAAGATGCTCGAGGCGCCCAAGGACGACTAGAGGTCGCGGTCGAGTTCTAGGAAAGTCTTCGGGATTCGCAGCGCAGCCGAGGCTTCGCGCGTCTCGCGCAGGAACAGGAACAGCCCGGCCATCATCAGCGCGATCGCGGCGACGAAGATCGCCGATGCGACCATCGCCAGCTCGATGCCGAGCAGCGCGTCGAAGAACAGTGCCACCACCGTCAGCCCAATCAGCATTGCACTCAGGACCAGCACCAGCATCGCCCGGTTGATGCTGTCGATCCGCCGCGCGACGATGCGCATTTCGGCGACGATCTGGTCATGCGCCATGCCCTCGGTCTCGCCGTGCCGCGATTGAAGCTGGCGCGAGCGGTCGACCACCCTGCCGAGGCGCACGGTGAGCATGTTAAGGATGCTGGCGATGGCGACCATCAGGAAGACGGGCGCGAGGGCGAGCTGGATTGTTTCGGCGATCACGGCGCAGGCTCCACTGGCAGGTCGGATGCGCGCGTACTTGGGAGCTTGCCGCCCCTCACGCAAGGGGCGCGAAGTCAGGCGAGGCTGGCAGCGACCAATGCACTCGCGCCGGGCGCAAGGACCGCATCGGCAAAGTCGTCGAGCGCCGCGCAATCGCCCGCCTCGACCACCTGCGAACCGACAGCGACCGAACCGGCCAGCGGCATGACCAGGCATGGTCCGGCAATGCCGGGCGCATCGCCGCCGACGACGTAGTCGAGGCTGAATTTGGGACCATCGACGAGGCGCCGCGACTGCCCGAAGTCCAGCTTCGAGCGAAGGCTCGCATCGTGCGGACAGCCCTCCGCCACGGCGAGCGCTGCATCGAGATGCAACTCGCGCGGGCGACCGTAATCGAACAGGCGATAGGTGATGTCGCTGTTCTGCTGGATTTCGACGAGGCTGATACCAGGCCCGATCGCATGAACCGTACCGGCGGGGATGTAGAAGAAATCGCCGCGCTTCACCTCGAACCAGCTCAGCATGCCTTCAATCGACCCGTCGAGTGCGGCGGCGCGCATGGTTTCCCGGTCGACCTCGCGCTCGAAGCCGACGGCGAGTTTCGCGCCCGGCTTGGCATCGAGAACCAGCCAGCATTCTTCCTTGCCGCTCATCCCCTCGGGCGCATCGGCATCGCCGGGATGCACCTGGACCGAGAGTTTTTCGCTGGTGAAGAGATATTTGGCGAGCAGCCCTTCGCAGGGTGGCAGCGGCTCGAACCAGATCTCGCCGATACGCTGGCCCGCACCAGCAGCGAAAGGCTGCGGCAGGTTCCGCCGGCCCCACACCTTTTCGACCTCGCGGGTCGGAAGACGATGCCAGGCGCTCATTGTCCGCTCGCCCCGGCAAGCTTGCCGACCGCCTGCGCGCCGTCGGCCGTCGTCACCAGCACCTCGTCGCCGTCGACGACGATGATGATATCCTCGATCCCGATGGCCGAAACGCGCGGACCGTCGGACTGGACCATCACGTTGCGGCAATCGACCAGTTCGCTGCGGCCGCGCGTGACATTGCCATTCGCATCCGCGTCGAGCGCTTCGCGCAGGGCCTGCCAGTTGCCGATGTCGGACCAGCCCATCGAAACGGGGACCATCGCTGCCCGTTCGGTTCCTTCCATGACGGCGTAGTCGATGGACTCGCCTTCGATCGCAGCGAATGCTTCGGCGTCGGGATGGAAGATGCCGTCTGCCTCTTGGCCGCCAGCTACGGAGCGTTCGACCGCAGCAGCCATATCGGGGCGCTGTCGGGCCAGTTCTTCGAGGTAGGTGCCGGCGCGGAAGCAGAAAATGCCCCCGTTCCAGCTGTAGCCGCCGTCGGCGAGAAATTGCTCGGCACGCGCGGCGTCGGGCTTCTCGACGAAGCGTTCGATGGCGAAACCGCCGCCGATATTCTCGCCGCGCTTGATGTAGCCGTAACCAGTCTCGGGCCGGGTCGGCTCGATACCGAATGCGACCAGCCAGCCCTCGCCTGCCAGCGCGGCGGCGGTTTCGGCTGCCGCCGCGAACGCGGGCGCGTCGGCGATGTGATGGTCGCTCGGGCAAACCAGCAGGATGGCATCCTCGCCCGCACGGTGCGCTGCCAGCGCTATGGCGGGCGCGGTGTTACGACCGAAAGGCTCCTCGATCATGGCAAGGCCTTCGACGTCGCCCGATTGCTCGCGCACGAGCTCGCGGTGCGCCTTGCCTGCAACGATCGTCGGAGCAGCGAAGACCGAGCGATTGGCCACCCGGTCGAGCGATTGCTCGAACAAGGTCCGATGTCCGACCAGCGGCAGGAAAGGCTTCGGGCGCGATGCACGGCTACGCGGCCACAGCCGCGTGCCGCTCCCGCCGCACAGGATCACCGGATGGATGCTCGAGCCCATAGCCTCCCGCCATAGCGCAACAGCCTTGCCATTGCGTTACCCTTGATCGTTCACCCGATTATCCGCCTAGCGCTCGCGAAAATCCACCCGGTATCCGTAGCGTGCCTCGACCGGTGTCCCGTCGGCCGTGCGAGCAGGGTTGAAGCGGATCTTCTGCAGCACCAGCGGGCACACTTGCGCAGTGGTTGCCGCATCGACGCTGCTGCGTGCAATTGAGCAATCGCGCGCGCGCCCGTCGGTCGTGACGGTAAAGACCACGGTGACCGACTTGCCGAAGCGCGTTGCCCTGCCGCCTTCGGGAACGGGAAAGTCCGAGGCGGTGTTGAGTTCGCCCGAAGCGACCGACGGCTTGACCGCGATCCCGCCGCCCGGCCCGCCCCCTCCGCGCCCGCTACCGGTGCCCTCGCCCGGTCCGCTCGCGCCGGTACCATCGCCGCTCTCGCGTGCGCCGGAGCGGTTTGCATCGCCGGTCGAGGATGCGCGGGGAACCGGCGTATTACGCTCCAGCGGGACCTTGGGCGTGGGCGCGGTGACCGGTTTCGGGGTCGCACGTTCACCGGGATCGCCCGCCGCGCCTTCATCCGGTTCGGGCTCGGGCGGTTCCTCGTATTCGCGGGTGGTCACGGTAACGGTGAAGGCCTCGACGACCGACTGCTCGACCGTCTGCACGGCACCGGGCGCGAAAGCGCGCGCGAGCCCATAGATCGCCGCGATATGCAGCAGGACGATCAGCACGATCGTGCCGATGCGCGGCTTGCGCCGCTGGTTGGCATATCCTTCGCCGGAAACCATTGAATCTACGCGCTTCTCCCTAGGTGCCCGGCTGCAATTTCCCGAGGCACCGAAACTATAGCGCACCGCCAGGAGACTGGCGATGCATGCAATCAATCGACCGGCGGGGCTTTCGTTTCCGCCACTCGCTTCACTCGTACAGGCAGCCGCCGTTGCCCTGGCGGTCGGCGCACTGTTCGGTGTGCTCGCGCACTTGTCGATCGAATTCACGCGCGGCAGCGGCCGCATCGCGATGGTCTGGATACCCAATGCGATCGCGGTCGCATGCCTCCTGCGGTTTTCCCTGCGGTATGAGCCGATGGTTCTGGGCGCGATGTGGGCAGGCAATTTCGGCGCGAACCTGCTTACTGGCGACCCGGGCTGGAACGCGCTGATCCTGTCGAGCGCCAACAGCCTCGAGATCGTCGCATCGCTGTTCCTCGCCAGGCGTTTCATCGGGGAAAGTCCCGATATGCGCCGCGTGGGCGATCTGATGCGCTTCGTCGGACTTGCCGGCATCATTGCGCCGTCGATTTCCGCAACCTTTGCCATGTCGGGGCTTGGCCCATCGGAAGGCTCTCTCCTCCTCGGCTGGCTAAAGTGGATGGCGACCGACGGGCTTGGCATGATCATCATCGCGCCGACGCTGATGGTTTTCATCGATGCGGCGCGCGACCCGCGCCTGCCATCGCGGCAAGAGGTGTTCGAGTGGCTGATCCTAACCGCCATGGGGACCTCGCTCACCTTCCTCGTCTTCGTTCAGAGCTCTTTCCCGCTGCTGTTCCTCGTCCCGCTCATCGTGCTGGTTCACGCCTTCCGGCTCGGTGCGCTGGGGACGGCGTTCTCGGTTCTCAAAGTGGGCGTCATCGCAATCGCGTGCACCTGGTACGGGCGCGGACCGATGCAGCTTGTCGACGGGAGCCTGCAGGCACAGCTGGTCGTCCTGCAGGCGTTCCTTGCAGCGTCCTTCGCGACGGGTTTCCCCGTTGCCGCGCTGCTCTGGCGGCAAAAGGAGACGGTCAGGGCGCTCGAGGCGAGCGAGGCGCAGCTCACCCTGCTGGCCGACAACATGTCCGACGCTCTGATGCGCTACGACATGGACGGCGTGTGCACTTACGCGTCGGCCTCGGTGGCGGAGGTTCTCGACCAGCCCGTCGAGCGCTTCGTCGGCAATACCGCCGACGACCGTGTCCATCCCGATGAGCAGGAGCGGATCAGCAAGCTCCAGCAACGCCTGCTCAATGCGGAATCGGAGCGTGAGCGGCTGACCTATCGCCGCAGGATCGACGACAAGGACGGCGAACCGGTCTTTATCGAGGCCAATTGCGCGCTTGTACGCGACAGCGAGAGCGGTGAGCCCAATTCGATCCTTGTCTGCTACCGCGACGTCAC
Source organism: Erythrobacter sp. HKB08 (assembly GCF_004114695.1). Taxonomy (NCBI): domain Bacteria; kingdom Pseudomonadati; phylum Pseudomonadota; class Alphaproteobacteria; order Sphingomonadales; family Erythrobacteraceae; genus Erythrobacter; species Erythrobacter sp. HKB08. Next base: position 962,874 of record NZ_CP035310.1, on the reverse strand, counting down.
CGAACGGGTGAACCTCGAACAGAAGCTGGTGCGTGCGCGCCGCCATGCGGAAAATGCCGCAGTCGCCAAGTCGCAGTTCCTCGCCAACATGAGCCACGAGATCCGCACCCCGATGAACGGCGTGCTCGGCTTCGTCGATCTCTTGCTTGCGAGCAAGCTGACTGCCGAACAGCGCCGCCATGCCGAGCTCCTGTCGGAATCCGGACGCAGCATGATGCTGCTGCTCAACGACATCCTCGATATCTCGAAAATCGAGGCGGGCGAGATCGTCATTTCTCACGAGCCAGTGAACCTGCGCCACCTCGTAGCAGGCTGCATTTCCCTCCAGTCCGCCCGCGCGGAGGAGAAGGGCATCACGCTTTCCACCTCGTTCGAGGACGAACTGCCGGAGGTGATCCTGTCCGACGGACTGCGCCTGCGGCAGATCCTGCTCAACCTGCTCGGCAATGCGATCAAGTTCACTCACGAGGGTGCCGTGCGGATCGTCGCGGAGGAAGCCGGCGGGATGCTCGCGGTAACCGTATGCGACAGTGGCATCGGCATTGCGGAGGACCGGCTGGAATCGATCTTCAATCCGTTCGAGCAGGCCGACAACAATGTCTCGCGCAGATATGGCGGCACCGGGCTCGGCCTGTCGATCAGCCGGCGGCTGGCGCAGCTGCTCGACGGCTCGCTCGTTGCAAGCAGCACCGAGGGAGAAGGCTCGCGCTTCCGGCTGGAAATCCCCTTGCTCGCCGCCGAGGCAGGCGAGAACGGGCTGCCGGATTTCCCGCGCCACGAAGAGACTATCGAGCTGCTGGGCGGCTCGCGCGTGCTGCTGGCCGAGGATCACGACATCAACCGTATCCTCATCTCGACCATGCTCGAACGCTGCGGCCTGCCTGCCGATATCGTCGAGGACGGCCAACAGGCGGTCGGCGCGATCATGTCGGCCAAGGCGCAAGGGGAGCCATACCAACTGGTCCTGATGGATGTGCAGATGCCCGAATGCGACGGCTACACCGCGACGCGCACGGTGCGCGAGCTGGGGATTGGAGCCGACGAACTGCCGATCGTGGCGCTGACCGCCAATGCCTATGAAGACGATATCAGGGCCGCGCTCGACAGCGGGATGCAGGCCCATCTCGCCAAACCGCTGCAGTTCAAGGACCTGGTCGCGACCCTGCAGCGCTGGTTACGGACGCGGATCGTCGAACGTGCGGCCACGCCGGAAGAAACGACACCGATTGAAAAGCAGCGCACCGAGGGTGCCGAGCCGACGCTGGAAGAACGCTGGCAGATGCGCCGGACGGAAGCGCTTGAAGCGGTAGCGGCTGCCTTGAGGCAGGACCGGCTGGAGGGCGAGCTAGCGGAGGAGCTGGCCCGGACGGTTCACAAGCTTGCCGGGACCGCCGGTATGTTCGGCGAAGATGACCTTGGCGAGAAAGCCGGGGCGCTCGAACGCGCGCTCAAGGCCGACGTATCTTTCAAGGTCCGCAACCGGCTTGCCGAGGAACTGCTCGACGCAGCCTGAAGCCAGACGCCGCGCCCCCCAAAAGCAAACGGCGGCCCCCGAAGGGACCGCCGCCTGTCTGGTACCGTGTACCGCTCGGGTTCGATTAGAACTCGTAGCGGACGCCGACCTGGATGCGCCAGATCGAGCTCGAGGTCGAGATGAACTCGCGGTCGTCCGGGTTGAAGCCGCGGATGATGTAGCGACCCTGGTTATCGACGCCGCCGTCAACCAGATCGAGGAACTCGGTGCGGAAACGGGTGATGTTTGCGCCGTCGTCGATGAAGTTGAGGAAGTTGTCGAAGTCGGCGAACAGCTCGATGCGATCGTCGACCAGGCCGGTCACGCTACCGAGGAACGGCAGTTCCTGGCTGAAGCGCAGGTCGAGGTCGAACGACCAGTCGTTGCGGCACGAGTTACGCTCGATGCTCTCACCGAAGTCGATGTCGCACTGCGAGGCCACATCGCTGTTGTTCAGGTAGTCGAGCAGCGAAGCAACCGCGGCAGCGTCCGACAGCGGCGAAACGTTCGGATCGGCCGGGCCCGACGGGATGTAGAGCAGGGCGTTGTCCGAACCCGACGAGCTGTCGTTGAAGACGCCACCACCATCGAAGGTCAGGCTGTACGGACGGCCTTCACGTGCACGGAAGTACATGCCGAAGGTGGTGCCGTAGTCGCCGAAGAACTCCTCGCGAAGGTAGAACGACGCGGTGAAGTTGTGGCGGGTCTCGTAGTTCGAAGTCGAGATGGCCGGGTTCTGGCGATCGAAGGCCGCGGTCACGTCGAAGGACGAGGTAGCGGTCGACGAACCGACGTTCCGGTTGTTCTTCGAGTTCGTGTAGGCGTAGCCGAAGCGCAGGCCGGCATTGCCGCCCTCGGTGAAGATACCGCTGCGGAAGTTCTTCGACAGCAGGATCGACGCCGCGTGGCTTTCGTAGCTCGGGCCGTTGGTCAGCTGGATTTCGTCGTCGCGGCGGGTGTTGAAGCACGCCGGCGAAAGATTAGTCCAGACCGGCGGGGTGCCGCCGGTGCCTTCGAGGGTCGCGTCACAACCGGTGTTCGACGGATCGATCGCACGGTAGATCGGGCGACCATCGACGGTGAAGCCGTTGAGGCCACGGCTCGGGTCCGGAGCCTGCGACAGATCGACGAAGTTCAGCGTGTCGTTGAACCGCGTGTAGATGTAGTCGAGGTTCAGGCGCCAGTCGCTGAAGAAGCCGGTTTCCGTACCGAAGTCGCTCTGGAAACCGAGGTTCGCACGAACCGCCGTCGGGACGTCGAAGTCCGGGTCGGTCGACTGCGTGTCGGCGAGACCCGCAGCAGCCTGGTTCGAGCCTGCGGTGATCGCGCAGGTCGGGAAGCCCGTGAACGAACCGTTGGTGACGACGTCGAAGTTGCCGTTGCCGTCGAGCAGGCCGGCGCACTCGCCGTCGAAGGTCGAACCTTCACCGGTCGAGAAGCCGTTGTTCGAGAAGGCGTTCGAGAAGTACACCACCGGGTCGCCGCCCGCGAAGATGCCGACACCGCCGGTCAGTCGCGAGTTGCTGAAGAAGCCGGAGTTGTCGAACTCGTAAGTGGCCGAGAAGCGCGGCAGCAGGACCGGGTCGAGCTTGCTGAACGGGTTGGCGTTCGTGAAGCCGTAACGGTTGAGGAACTGCGGGTTCGCACGCGGCGCATCACCGTCGTAGAACTGGACGCGGAGACCGGCGGTCAGCGAGAGCTGGTCGGTGGCCTGCCACTCGTCCTGTGCATAGACCGAGTAGATGGTGCGGTTGAAGGTTGCAGCCGCTTCGTTGATGTCACCGGTCGGGGTAGCGGAAATGACACCGCCGCCGAGACCGCCGCCGATCAGGTCGTCAGCGCCAGCGAAGACGCTGGAGAAGCCGCCCGAAGCAACGATGCCGTTCTCGAAATCGTCAAGGTTGCGGAAGAACAGCGTACCGGTCGCGTTGATGGCGAACAGGTTGTAGACTTCTAGGTCGTTGATTTCGGCACCGATCTTGAACAGGTGGCCCGAACCGGCGTCGATGTTCATCTGGAACTTCGCCTGGTCGACCGTGGTGTTCAGCGCGTTGGCCGAGCGGAAGATGCCCGGGCCGGTGCTGAGGATGCCGTTCTGCGTGGTCTGGCCAGCAACCGGCTCGACGCCGACTGCAAGACGCACGGTCGGGTTGTCCGACTGTGCTTCGCCGAAACCGACCGGGCCCTGGACGTCGCCGACTTCTGCGCGGCTCAGGCGCAGCTCGGTCGAGATCGTGTCGCTCCAGTCGCTGTAGAGACGGACCGAGTAGTAGTCCGAAACCGTACCTTCGTCCTCGAACGAGTTGAGGCCGGTCAGGTTCTGGCCGCCCGTGTCGCTCTCGACATTGGTTTCTTCGAGGCGCTGGTAGGTCGCTTCGAGACGGTGGTCGTCGCTGATGTAGGCGTCGATACGGCCGAAGTAACGGACGCTCGATTCCGGCAGGGTGCGCGGGTAGCCGCCGACATCCTGGCCGTAAACGTCACGCGCGATCTGCGCGAAACGGTCGAACTGCGCCTGGGTGACGAAGTCGGCTTCGTTGGCGAAACCGCCGCCGGCCGGGCCGAACTCGTTGGCATCGCCAAGGTCGGTTTCTTCGTAACCGGCATAGAAGAAGACGCGATCGGGGATGATCGGGCCGCCCAGGGTCGCACCCCAGCGCTTCTCTTCGAATTCGGAAACGATGTCGGCATTGCCGTCGAGCGAGTCGCCGCGCAGGTCCGAGTTACGCAGCGTGAAGAACGCCGAACCGTGGAACTGGTTGGTACCCGACTTGGTGACGACGTTCACGAGACAGCCGGTGAAGTCCGAGTACTCGACGTCGAACGGAGCAAACTCGACCGAGGTTTCGCGAACCACGTCGTAGGGAAGCGGCAGTGCGTTACGCGCTGCGAACGGCGTGCCGTTGAGGCCGAACACGTCGGCCTGGACGATACCGTCGACGGTGAAGGTGTTCGAACGGTCGTTACCGCCGAGGCACGAGATACGGTCGACTTCGTTGTCACGCTCGAGGCTGACACGCGGGTCGAGGCGGATAATGTCGCGAACGTCGCGGGTCAGGCTCGGGAAGTTCTCGAGTGTCTGCTCGCCGAACGCGGTGCCCGGGCCGACAGCGAGCTGCTGCACGTTGGCGCGCTCGCCGGTGACGACGATGAAGTTCTCGGCAGCTGCACCGGCAGTCGCGTCGGACAGCTCGAAGGTGAAGTCGGTGTTACCCGAGATGTTGATGAACTGGCCTTCGACCGACTGGCCTTCGTAGCCGCCTGCCGTAACCGTGATGGTGTAGGGACCGCCGGGGACCAGCGAGCTGACGCGGAAGTTGCCGTCAGTGCCGGTGGTCAGCGTGCGGGTCTGGCCGGTACGCGTGTCGGTCACGGTGACCGTTGCGCCGGAGATCGCTTCGCCGGTGGTGGTGGTTACCTGGCCTTCGATGCCAGAGGTGATCTGCTGCGCGGCAGCCGGAGCCGCGACCATGGTGGTCGCCGACAGGCTGACAACGCTCGCTGCCAGGAGATATTTGAGTTTCATGAGTGAGACAGTCCCTGTTTGGTGCTCGAGTGAAACGGTCGGGTTGCGGATGACGGCCCGATAGGTTCGATAAGTGACGCGCAAAAGGACATTTTGTGACCAGACAATGACATCCGGCCCGATTCTTATGCACAGGCAGGTCACATACCGATTAAATGTGACAAATCAGTGATTTAGCACTGTTGCTGCAATGCAACAGGCACGAATCAATTTGCCCCGGGAGGAAGTCTCCGCCCGGAGGGACCGAATCAGGCCAGGTTGATCTCGCGCAGGCGCTGGAGGAGGAACTCGTGGCTCGAGATCGGCTCCGGCGCGTTTCCGTCGTCGCAGGAAGGCAGCGTTTCGATCACGTAATCCGGCCGGAAATGCAGGAAGAACGGCATCGAATAGCGCGCTCGGTAGGCCGCTTCGCCGCGCGGATTAACTACGCGGTGTGTCGTCGAACGAAGCTTGCCGTTGGTCAGCCGGTCGAGCATGTCGCCGACATTGATGACCAGCGCGCCCTCGGGCACGTCGACGGCCTTCCACTCGCCCTGCTTGGTCAGCAGTTCGAGGCCCGCTTCCTCGGCACCGAGGAGCAGGGTGATCGTGTTGATGTCGCCATGCGCGGCGGCGCGGATCGCGCCTTCGGCTTCCTCGCCTTCGAGCGGCGGGTAGCGCAGCAGGCGCATGACCGAGTTGCCGTCCTTCACGGTCGGGACGAAGAAATCTTCCTCGAGACCGAGGTGGATCGCAATCGCGCGCAGCACGCGGTCGCCCGCTTCCTCGAACGCTCTGTAAAGCGCGAGGAAGGTCTCGCGGAACTCGGGCAACTCTTCGGGCCACACGTTGGGCTGCATGTATTCCGACAGCTCGTGGCCTTCGGCGAGGCTGCGGCCGATGTGCCAGAATTCCTTGAGGTCGTGGACCTTGGCATCCTTCGCCTTCTCGGTGCCGAACGGCGTGTAGCCCCGCGCGCCGCCGCCCCCGGGGATGTGATACTTGCGTTTCACGTCTTCCGGCAGGGCGAAGAACTGCTTGGAAAGCTCTTCGGCCTTGGCGATCAGCTCGGCAGGGATGCCGTGGTCGCGGATGACGGCGAAGCCGAATTCGGAAAAGCTGCGGCCGAGTTCGTCGGCCACGTCATCGAGCGGACGCGCGATGGATACGGATGCGATGTCGGTCATGGTCTTTATCTTAGCGTAAGGGGCGTCAAAGCGGTAGGAACAGGCCCGCCAATGCAGCGCTCATCAGGTTGGCGAGCGAGCCTGCGGCGAGCGCGCGTAATCCCAGCTTTGCAATCACCGGTCTTTGATTTGGCGCAAGTCCGCCCGTTACAGCCATCTGGATGGCGATGGAAGAGAAGTTCGCAAAGCCGCACAGTGCGAAAGTCACGATGGCGCGGCTGCGTTCGGTCAGGCCCTCGAGCTGGCCGAGCTCGATGAAGGCGACGAATTCGTTGAGCACGATCTTGGTGCCGAACAGGCCGCCGGCGACTTGCGCCTGCTCCCAGTCGGCGATGCCGATGAGGTACATGATCGGCGCGAAGACGTAGCCGAGGATTTGCTGGAAGCTGAGATCGGGGTAACCGAACCAGCCGCCGATCCCGCCGAGGATGCCGTTGGCCAGCGCGACGAGGGCGACGAAGACCATCACCATCGCACCGACCGCAACGGCCAGCTTCACACCGGTCTGCGTGCCCTGCGCGGCTGCTTCGATCACATTGGCGGGCCGGTGGCCTTCCTCGAAAGTCTCCGCGACTTCGACCTCATGCGCCTTGCCGCCTTCGGTGAGTGCAGCCGGGCCTTCGGAGCTGATGCGCGCTTCCGGCAGGTTCACGTCGCCGACGATGTCCGAATAATCGCCATCGTCAGGCATGATGATCTTCGCCATCAGGATACCGCCGGGGGCGGACATGAAGGCTGCGGCGAGCAGGAACGGCACTGCGTCTGCGCCGATGAAGCTCGCATATGCGGCAAGGATCGTGCCTGCGACACCCGCCATGCCGACGCACATCAGCGTGAACAGGCGCGACGGCGGGAGCGAGGCGAGATAGGGGCGCACGACCAGCGGGCTTTCCGACTGCCCGACGAAGATGTTGGCGGCGCTGCCCAGCGCCTCGACCCGGCTGATGCCGGTGATCCAGCCGATCGCACCACCGACCCACTTCACCAGCCGCTGCATGATGCCCCAGTGGTAGAGGATCGAGACCAGCGCGGCGAAGAAGATGATGACCGGAAGCGCCGCGATCACGAAGGTGTTCGTGAAGGGGTTCGCATCCATCGGCCCGAAGATCGCGGTGATGCCCGCCTTGGAATAGTCGAGCAGCGCGATTACGCCGTTCGACAGGCCCTGGATCGCCTTCACGCCCCACGGCGTTCGCAGGACCAGCAGCGCCATCAGCGCCTGGAGCGCGAATGCGGCGCCGACGATACGCAAGTTGATCTTGGTCTTCGCGTTGGACAGCAGGAATGCGATGCCGAGGATCGCCACGATGCCGAGCAGGCTTGCTAGGATGGGATGCATGGTTTCTTTCGTAACCGAATCTGTTGACCTGCCTTCGCCTTTTGCGCGCGCACAGTCAAACACCCGCCCACAGATTAGAGTCGCGGCGCCACTTTCCTTTTCGCCCGTCTCGCCATAGTCACCCTCCATGACCGAGCACGACAATACGCCCCGGAACGCCCAATACCTCGCCGCAGCAGCCATGCCGCGCGGCCTGTTCGTCTACATGCTGCTGTATGGCGGGATGACCGTCCTGGCGGGCGTGCTCGCGTTCAAGCAGGTGCAATTGCCGCCGACCGACCTCGCCGTGGAAGCGGGCATTTTCGCCTTCCTCCTGCTGGTCGTGATCTCGAGCACCGTCGCCCAGCTCTACGGTGAGAAAGTCGCCAGCCGCATCGTTTGGTGGGGCTTCGTGCCGCTGCTGATCGCCTCGCTCCTCATGCAGCTTGTGCTCAACCTGCCCGCATCGACCGAGATGCTCGAAGGGCGCGCGGACGACCTTGCTGCATTCGAGCGGGTCCATGCAACCGTCTGGCGCGTGTGGGCTGCCGGCCCGGCCGCCTATCTCGTCTCGCTGCTGCTCAACGTGTGGATCTTCTCCAAGCTGCGCGGCAACGGCGAAGGCAGCACTTTCGGCCTGATGGTGCGCGGTGCGGTCGCTTCGGCTTTGAGCCAGGCGATCGATTCGGTAATCTTCATCTTCCTCGCCTTCTACGGCCTGTTCCCGATCGCGAACCTCATGCTCGGACAGGTCATCGCCAAGGTCGTGCTCAGCATCGTGCTGGTGCCGTTCCTGATCACCGGCGGGGTGAAGCTCGCTCAGTGGCTCGACAAGCGCAGCGCGGCATAGCCGGCGGGTTCCAGCACTCGCGAGCCGATTACCGCCTCGCCTGAAACTTCGGCAGGAAGTTCGCGCCCTTCGGCGGAATAGTTGAACGCGAAGCAGTGGTTCGCGGTCCGGCGGAGGCGCATGCCTTCCGGCAGGTCGATTGTCTCGAGGCCGGCATCGCGTGTGGCGCGCCCCAACACCTCGGCGGCGAGTGAGCCCTCCATCCATCCGGCGCAGTAACGCACCCTTCCCGACTTCCAGCACGCGACCGTTCCGTCGCAGGCTGCCAGCTCGCTCTCAGCCTCGCTTTCGATCCGGTCGAGCCAGCGGGTGACAACCCAGCCCTCGCCCGCATGCTCGACGCCCGGCGGCAGCGTCTCGCTGAGCGCGACCCTGCCTTCGAACACCGTGCGCAGCTTGCCCGGCGCGAGGCCGTCGGGAATGGCGAAGTCCTCGTCGCGGCTGCCGCTGCGTGGGCCGATTACGACCTGACCCTCGAATGCCTCGAGGCTCGCCAGCGCGGCATCGCTCACGATCGGAAGACACGGGACTACCGCCATCGCATATCCGTCGAGCGGGGTTCCGGGCCGCACGATGTCGACATTCAGCCCCATCTGCCTGAGCGCGGAATAGGCTGAGAACGCCGCCCAGAGCGCAGAACATCCGCGCCCTTGCGGCTGGGTCAGCGTCACCCACTCACTGTCGTAAGAAAACAGCAGCGCGACCTGTTTCACCGACCCGCCGATCTCGCCAAGCGCGGAAATGTCGCGCGCTGCCTGCGTTGCCTCGCCTAGCCCAGGCGCAGCCTCGCTGTCGGGCCTGAGCAAGCCGGCGTGCATCTGCTCCTGTGCCTTGGGAAATTGCCGCCAGCGGAAATAGCTGACGACTTCCGCCCCATGCGCCATTGCCTCCATCGTCCACAGGCGCACCATGCCCGGCAGCGGCGCGGGATTGTGGTGCGCCCAGTTCACCGGCCCGGGCTGCTGCTCGATCACGCCCCAGCGCCCGCCTTCCGTGCAACCGCGATAGAGATCGTGGTGGAAGGCGGCGATGTCCGGATGGCCCTGCCGCGCGTAGGCGAGTTTGTCTTGCGGCGAGAACGGGAAGACGTCGAGGAAGCCGAGCGGGTAGCTGTCCCACGTGATGACATCGAGCTGCGCGCCGAGGTCGTGGTGGTCGAACTGGGTGAAGAAGCCCATCGCGTTGTGGGTCACGTCGCGCCCGGGCGACAATTCGCGCAGGATTTCCACCTGCGCCGCGTTGAACGCCATCACCTGGTCGGACGAAAATCGCCTGAAGGCGAGCCAGTGGGCCGGGTTCGCCTCGGTGACGGTGAGGTTGGGTAGCTCGATCTCGTCGAAGGAGCGGTACTCCATGCTCCAGAACACATTGCCCCACGCCTCGTTGAGCGCATCCACGCTGCCGTAGCGCGCTCCGCACCACGCGCGGAATGCATCGCGCGCGGCGGGCGAGAAGCTCTCTACCGTATCGTGGCAGCCGTATTCGTTGTCGGTCTGCCACGAGACGACGGCGGGATGGTCGCCATATCGCCCGGCAACTGCGCGGGTGATCCTCGCCGCCTCCTGCGCGTATCCTGCATGGCTGAAGCAATAGTGCCGCCGCGATCCGAAACCGCGCGGGCGACCCGCTGCATCGAGCGCGATCATGTCGGGCATGCGGTCGACCAGCCACTTGGGCGGCGTCGCGGTCGGCGTGCAGAGCATGACCTCCAGCCCCGCCCCGTGCAGCGCATCGATCGCGCGATCGAGCCAGCCCCAGTCGAAACGGCCCGGCTCGGGTTCGATACGGCTCCAGGCGAACTCGCCGATCCGCACGAGCGAGAGACCCGCCTCTTTCATCCGGCGCGCATCCTCGGCCCAGATATCCTGAGGCCAGTGTTCGGGGAAATAGCAGCAGCCCAGACGCATCGCGCTCTCCAATCGGTGCATCGCCCGCCATGCGCCAATTGGCAGCGGCAAGACAAGCGGCTAGCTGTTGGCAGGCAAGAGATAGAGGGGATCGCGAGGGTGTTCGGAGACAGCGCGCAATACGGCAATGCCGTGCAACTGGCGGTATGCCTGGGCCTGACCGCGCTGGTCGGCCTGCTCACCTGGCTCAATGTGCGGCAGGCGAAGCGGCACGACGGGTCGGAGCAGGACGTCTACCTCGCCGGCAAGGGGCTGAGCTGGGTTTTCGTCGCGGGCGCGATCACGCTGACGAACCTGTCGACCGACCAGCTCGTCGGCATGAACGGTAACCAGATGCTGCTGCTCGCGTGGTGGGAAATCGCCGGTTTCGTCGGGCTGATGATCCTCGCTTTCGTCTTCGTGCCGCTCTACTACCGATACAACTGTACGACGGTGACCGAACTGCTCGAGCGGCGATATGGCGGGCGCTCGATACGCACGCTGATTTCGGGCCTGTTCCTGTTCGGCAATATCCTCATCTACCTGCCCGCTGCGCTTTATTCGGGCGGGTTGTTCCTGCAGTCGCTGTTCGGTGCGCAGATACCGCTGATCGTCTTCTCCGCGATCCTCGCGGTCATCGGTGCGGCCTATACGATCTTCGGCGGACTAAGGGCCGTCGCGGTGATGGACACCTACTCGGGCATCGGCATCCTCGGGCTTGCATTGCTGATCGTCTTCCTCGCCCTCGCCGCAGTCGATTTCGACCTGTCGAACGTGCCTGCCGAGCGGCTGACAATGGTCGGGGCGAGCGACAGCCCGATCCCGTTCCACACGCTGTTTACCGGCATGATCTTCATCCAGGTGTTCTACTGGTCGACCAACCAGAACATCACCCAGCGCGCCATGGCCGCCCCGACGGTGAAGGAAGCGCGCAAGGGCGTGTTTGCCGCCGCGCTCATCCGCATCCTGATCGTTCCGCCGATCGTCGTGCTACCGGGCGTCGTCGCCTACCAGCTGTTCGGCGATGTGGGCGACCGGGCATACGGCATGCTCGTCGCCGAGGTCCTTCCCGCCTGGCTGTCGGGCGCATTTGCCGCGATGGTCGCTGCGGCGGTCATCACGACTTTCAGCGCAGTGCTCAATTCCACCGTCGCGCTCTATTCGGTCGACTTCCACGAGCAATATGTCGGCGAGGTCGAGAACCACTGGAAGCTCGGTGCCGTAATGAGCGTGCTGGCGACCATCCTCGCGATCATGCTCGTCCCGATGTTCATGACGGCGGAGAGCATCATCAACCTGCTCCAGCAATTGAACGGCCTGCTGTCGATGCCGATCCTCTCGGCCTTCATCGCGGGGCTGCTGTTCCGCAATGTCGGCGCACCGGCGGCCATCGCGGGCGTTGTCTGGGGCGTCGCGCTCTACGGCGGTTTCAGCTTCTGGCTCCAGCCGGCCGGGCTGGTCGCGATGCACTACATCGACTTCATGGTCGTGACACTGGTTACCTCGGTCATTGCGGCGCTTGTCTTCAACCGGCTGGTGATGGGCCGCAAGGCCGAGTTCATCGGCTTCGCCCTGTTCCGCAAGGCAGGCCTGCCCGAAGCGAACTGACCGCCCGCCAGATCTGTGGCAGGCAATGGCATGGCATAGCCATGGCATTGGCGCATACGCCTGCCGCAGCGAAAATCTCCCGCAAATTCAATGACGGGAGACTACCATGCCATTTTCCAGAATCGCGCTTGCCGCGCTCGCCTGTTCGGCCCTTGTCGCGCCCGGCTTCGCCGCCGCGCAGGGCTTTCCCAAGCTGCCGCGCGTGCCGAAGGTCCCCTCGGTGAAGCTGCCATCCGGCGGCGGTGAAGCAGCGCGCACGCAGCGAAACTCGAACCAGCAGCCTGCCGTCATGCAGCGCAGCGGCGGCAACGACACCAACGCCTACATGCAGGATGTCATGAAGCTGACGACGACGATCGATTCCAACTGGGACGGCGAGCGGATCGACCGGGAAGTCGGCGAAATCCGCTCGGCGGCGGAAAGGATCGCGGCGAACGGCTATGCCGGTGTGCCGCCGCAGATGCAGCAGTCGAACCGCATGCAGATGAAGCAGGCCTTCGACCGGACTGCCGGCAGGGTCGATCACGAGATCGACTGGGCCGCCACCCGCATGGCGCGCAATGCCGGAAGCAATCCCAACATGCCGACGCTGATCTACAACGAAATGCTCGCGATCGAGACCGCGCTCTATGCTGCAACGATGATCTTTCCCGACGATGCGACCTACCGCGCCGCGCATCAGAAGGTCGGCGCGGAACTCGCGCGATACGGTTCGCGCGAAGGGGCCGGAAATGCGCTCGAGCAGGCGGCGCTGGCCAAGGCCGCGAGTGTGAGCATGCCGCCTGCGACGAAAAACGACCCTGCACTCGTCGCGATGTTCCGCACGGCATGGGGTACCAGCGGGATCGACTGGGAAATCCTCAAGATCAATCCGCGCGGAGGCTGGGGCGTCAAACGCGACAGTGTCGGGCGGATCATCGGGCGCACGCACGATGCCGCGATCGCGGCGCGCAATCCGCGCAATCCGGACCATTGCAACCTGTATGATTTCACCCTGCTCAAGCTCGAAGGTGGCGGTGTGCGTCGCAGTTCGCACAGCACCACGCGCATCGCCTGCGAGAACGTGAAATAGCTCGCCCCGCAGCCGCAAATCGCTGAATTTGCACGACCCCGCTGCTTGCACGGGCCGGAAAGCCTGCCATGAATATGGCATGGCGCGGCCACGGCGCTTTTGGTCCACCGGTCGCGCCAAAGGAGGCGCTTGATGGTCGAGGAAGCAAACGCGCGCATGTCGCGGGGCGCGGGTGGAACGCTGGCGAGGGTCGCCGCCCATCCGTGGACCAAACTGCTGCTCGCCGTCCTCGCTGTACAGGCGGCCTACTGGCTCGTCTTCTATCCCAACATGGTGCGCTGGCGGCCGGAAGAGCGCCCGGCTTTCGTCGAATTGCAGGACGTGCAGCAGGCAGCACTTGCGACGCCCGACAAGGCAGGGCTGGCAGGAGCGGAATTCGAGCCGTTCGATCCCTCGCTGCGCATGTTCGAGAAGGGCGTCTACGCGACCCGCATCACTTTCGAGCTGGACGAGGTGCCGCCTTCCGGCCTCGCCCTGCTCGACAACGCTTCGGGCGATCACATCCGCTACGTCGTCAATGGCGAGGTCTTCGCGACCCCCGGCTCGGCGGAATTCGGCGCGCTGACCTACAACGGTTCGCAAAAGCGCATCATGCAGGTCGCGCCCGTCTTCCTGCGCGAAGGCACGAACACGCTCGACAGCATCATCATCTTCGACCTCCCGCGCGAGGCCGATATCCCGCCGCCACTGCTCGGGGAATACGAGGCGATCGAGGCCGCGTTCAGCTGGACCGATTTCCTCTTCAACGACTGGCGCAACACCATGATCGGGGTCACCTTCACCCTCGCCCTGCTGGTCGGCTTTGCCGCCCTGCGCGCAAGCGAGAGGGCAATCCCGGCATGGCTTTTCCTGCTGACGCTCAGCTGGGCGCTGCATGCGCTGTTCTATCGTTGGATCGACTTCCCGCTACAGGGCTTCGAGCGCGGCGCGGCTTATTCGATCATTTTCCTGTTCATGTCCGCCTGCTGGCCGGTCTTCGTGGATGCCTGGACCGAAAAGCCGCTGCGCTTCTTCCGCGAGGCGATCCTCGCCCTCTTCGGAATCGGAGCGGCGATCATCGGGTGGTTCATGCTCGTCAGCCAGCCGATCGATGCCTTCACCGTGTCGGAAGAGGTGCTCGACCAGCTCGGCCTCGTCTTCGTGGTCGCGACCATCGGGCGGCTGGTGTGGCACTTCCTGCGCAATCCGGCCGAAGACCGCGTGTGGGAGGCCGCCGTGATGATCCTGCTTGCAACGCTGATCGGATGGTTCCTCTACAATACGTGGGTGCACGACACGAATGTCGGCGTGCTTCCCGGCTCGCAGCCGGTACTGATCCTGGCGCTCGCCGTCGCCTTCTTCGCGCGGCGGTTCCACCTCTTCCGCTCGTCGAACGAGATCAACCGCCTGCTCCAGGCCAAGCTCGACCTGCGCGAGGCGGAACTGGCCGAAGCGCACGAGCGCGAGAAGCGCTTCGTGCGCCAGCAGGCATTCGGCGAGGAACGCCAGCGCATCATGCGCGACATGCACGACGGCCTCGGCAGCCAGCTGATGAGCATGCTGCTCGCCGCCCGCCGCGGGAAGGCAGAACCGGACCGCGTGGCCGAAGGGCTGCAGCAGGTGATCGACGAGATGCGGCTGATGATCGATTCGATGGATTCGGTCGGGGAATCGCTCGACTCCGCCCTCGCCAGCTATCGCAACCGGTTGCAGCCGCGCATCGAGGATGCAGGCTTCAAGTTCGTCTGGGTCAATCGCCTGGCAGGCGCATTGCCCGACTATCCGCCGCGCAAGACGCTGCAATTGTTCCGCATCCTGCAGGAGGCCGTCACCAATGCGCTCAAGCACTCGGGCGGAACGACGATCGCGGTCATGCTCGAGCCTTGCCCCGAACGCCGCGACTGGCTGTGCATCTGCGTCACCGACGACGGCAAAGGCATCGCCCAAGGTGGACGCGCCGGGCGGAGCGGGCATGGGCTTGAGAACATGCGCGTGCGCGCCCGCTCGATCGGCGCGGAAATCGACTATGGTACGCCGGAGACCGGAGGCGGCAGCGTGCGCGTTTCCATCCCGCCCTACCCTGCCGAAGAGGCCTCCGATAGGAAGGCTGCCGCATGACGCGCCTCCCTCTCCGGATGCCACATTTGCGGCTTTGGTGCTTGGCGATGCCCTCGGCTACCATGCATGCGGGCAAGACCGCACATCGAGCGTATCCGGAAGACTGACGCGATGACCGAGAACACCAGGGACTGGCATCACCGCATTGCCATCGTCGAGGACGATCCGAACGTGCGCGAGCATTTCATCGAGATCGTCAGCGACGAGGACGGTCTCGACCTGGCCGGAGTCGCCCCCAATCTCGCCAAGGCGCGCGAAATCCTCGCGCAGAAGCCCGATCTGGTCCTGCTCGACATAGGCCTGCCCGATGGCAGCGGGCTCGATTTCATCCCCGAAATCCGCGAGACGAGCGACACCAAGATCCTCATCGTTACGAGCTTCGGCGACCGCGAGACTGTCGTCACCGCAATCCGCTCGGGCGCCGATGGATACCTGCTCAAGGATTCGAGCGTGTCGCAAATCCTCGACGGGATCGAGGCGACGCTGAATGGCGGCGCACCGGTCTCTGCCGCCGCCGCGGTCTACCTGCTCGACCGCCTGCGCAAGGAAAAGGTCCCGACCATGGAACAGGTCGAGGGCGAGGATGCGGGCCTGACCCCGCGCGAGGTGGAATTGCTCGAACTCTTCGCCAAGGGGCAGAGCTACAAGGAAGCCGCGCGCAGCCTCGGCATTTCGCCGCTCACCGTGGGCAATCACGTAAAGTCGATCTACCGCAAGCTCGCCGTCCATTCGCGCGGCGAGGCGGTCTACGAAGCGATGAAGACCGGCCAGCTCAAGCTGTGATTTTCGCGGGAGGGGTGGTGAGCCCTGCAGGGGTCGAACCTGCGACCTACTGATTAAAAGTCAGTTGCTCTACCGACTGAGCTAAGGGCCCACAGTGACGCTCGGGCCGGATGCCTTCGCGGTGTGCGGGGCGTCACCTAGGGGCGCGGCGGCGCTTGGTCAAGCGTGCATCCAGTTGCCGGATGGTGAGGCCCGAAATCGGGTCGCGCCAGCGCGGTGCGATGGCCTTGGCCGGCCCCAGCACGAAGTCGCGGCGATGCAATTCGAGATGCGGGATCATCAGGTCCGGCTCGGCCACGACGCCGCCCGACCACAGCACGATATCGAGGTCGATCACCCGCGCGCCCCAGCGCGGCCCGCGCCTGCGGCCGAACGAGCGCTCGATGCGCTTGAGCTCGCCCAATAGCTCGCGCGGGTCGAGATCGGTGT
Source organism: Erythrobacter sp. HKB08 (assembly GCF_004114695.1). Taxonomy (NCBI): domain Bacteria; kingdom Pseudomonadati; phylum Pseudomonadota; class Alphaproteobacteria; order Sphingomonadales; family Erythrobacteraceae; genus Erythrobacter; species Erythrobacter sp. HKB08. The sequence continues at coordinate 946,626 of NZ_CP035310.1, read as the reverse complement.
GGAGAAGCGCCGCTGCGTTGGCGAAGCGCCGGTCGGACGGGCCGACGGGATCGCTCGCGATGATCGGCGAAAGCGCGGCGATATCGCCAAGCTCTGCCAGTTCCACCACCGCCTGCCGGACGATCCGCTGCGGGTCGCCATGGCGATGGTGGCGCCGGTTGGAGCCAAGCGCGAGGAGATAGACCTCGCGGCTCAAATGTCTTCGCAGATGCGCCCGTAAAGCTGCGGGCGGCGGTCGCGGAAGAAGCCCATGCCGGCGCGGTGCTTGGCCGCCTGGCCGAGATCGAGCGTCGCAACCAGCACACCCTCTTCCTTCGCGCCGAATTCGGCGACGAGATCGCCCCATTCGTTGGAAATGAAACTGTGGCCGTAGAAGCTTTGCGCGCGGTCTTCCGGCCCCTCGTGCCCGATGCGGTTGGAGGCGATCACCGGCATGCAGTTCGAGACCGAATGCCCCTGCATCGCGCGGCGCCACATGCGGCTCGTATCGAGGTCGGCGTCATAGGGTTCGGAGCCGATTGCGGTCGGGTAGAAGAGCAATTCGGCGCCCATCAGCGCCATGACGCGCGCGCATTCGGGATACCACTGGTCCCAGCAGATCCCGACACCGATGCGCGCGCCGAAAACGTCCCACACCTTGAACCCGTCGTTCCCCGGCCGGAAGTAGTACTTCTCCTCGTAGCCGGGACCGTCGGGAATATGGCTCTTGCGATAGGTGCCCATGATCTCGCCATCGGCATCGATCATGGCGAGCGTGTTGTAATAGTGATGCCCATCGCGCTCGAAGAAGCTGGTCGGGATCGCAACCTTGAGCGACCTCGCCAGCTTGCGCATCGCGATCACGCTCGGATGCTCGGCGGTCGGACGCGCCAGCGCGAACAGTTCTTCCTCTTCCTCGCGGCAGAAATACTCGCCGGAAAACAGCTCGGGCGGGAGGATGATCTGCGCCCCCTCGCCCGCCGCTTTCTCGACGAGCTGGGCGACGGCATCGATATTCTCGCTCTCGTCCCTGGCGGCGAGCGCGAGCTGCAGGGCGGCGACGGTTATGTTGCGTGAAGCGGTCATGTCGCCGCCGCCCATAGTCTTACGGACGCTTCTTGAACAGCAGCGTCATGCGGTCGCTCTCGCCCTTGTCGGCAAGGTCGGCGCGCTTGGTCGCCTGGACCGGCGGCATTTCCCAGACCCCGCGCTCGTGGTCCGCGGTATCCATCGGGTTGGCGTTGATCTCGCTCGTCCCGACCAGTTCGAAACCGTTGATTTCCATGAACTTGATGACATCGTTCTGCCGAAGGTAGCCGCGGCTGCCGTCGACGTAGCTGAAGGGGGCATCGGCCTTTGCGCGGTGCTGCACGATGCCGAGCATGCCGTCATCCTTGAGCAGTTCGCGCATCGCACGAATTTCGGTATCGGCAATGCCGCTACGGGTGATGCCGTGCAGCCCGCGAATGACGAGGATGCGATCGAGCGATCCGCGCTGCTCGTCGGAGATGGATTCCAGCGTGATACCGGAGAAGTTGTCTGCCGTAAGGCCCGTGTAACCGGCAACCTCGTCACCGAACCCGGCGGCGCTTGCACGCAGGCGCTCGCGGCGCTCCTCGTCGGCGGTCGCGGTCAGCGGGTTGGCATAGATTCCGACGAGCTTGCCCTCGCCGCCGAGATAATGGCCCAGCAGGCGCGAATACCAGCCGCCGCCGGGCGCATATTCGCCGACCGTCATGTGCGGCGCGACGTGGAAGAAGGCGAGCGTTTCGGCCGGGTGGCGATACTGGTCGCGAGCCCGATCCTCGGCGCGCGAGGGATGGTTGATCGCAGCCGACAGTGCCTCGCCATGATGCTTCATGAACATCGCGGTATCGTGCTTCGAATGATCCATCCCGGCGTGCTTGGAATGGTCCATCTGCTTGTGGTTGTCGGCGGATGCCGGCGCGGCGGCAAGAGCGAGACTGGCTGCAGTTGCAGCGATCAGGGTGCGCATCGGATTTTCTCCCAAGTAAAACTGTGTGCCCGAGCAATAAGGGTTTGGCCCGCGATGACAAGCGAGCCGATGACAAGCGAACCGCCTGTTCCTACATCGGGTTCCGAAACGATGGAGCAATCGATGAACAATACCCAGCAGGCGATCATTGCAGGCGGCTGTTTCTGGTGCACCGAAGCGGTGTTCCGCGACGTGGTCGGCGTGAGCGGGGTCGAGAGCGGCTATATCGGCGGGACCGTTGCCGATCCAACCTACAAGCAGGTCTGCAGCGGCGATACCGGCCATGCCGAGGCGATCCGGGTGACATTCGATCCCGAGGTCATCAGCCTGCCGGAAATCTACGACGTCTTCATGGGCACGCACGACCCGACCCAGCTCAACCGGCAGGGCAACGACGTCGGCACGCAGTATCGCAGCGCGATCTTCCCGCTTGGCGACGACCAGCGCACCGAGGCGGAAGCGGCCATCGCGCGCTGGAACGCCGAGAACGGCGGCAAGGCCGTGACGACCATCGAAGGCCCCGCGCAGTGGTATCCGGCCGAGGATTACCACCAGGAATACTGGGAAGGCGAAGGCCAGCGGAACCCCTACTGCCTCGCCGTCATCCCGCCCAAGCTGATGAAGCTGCGCAAGAGCTTCCAGAACAAGGTCAAAAGCGACTGATCGGAAACGGTCCGAAGGGATTGCGCCGCGCGCGTGTCGGTGACACGATCGCGCCATGCCGATCCCGACGGACATTTCCTATATCGCGGACCCGGTCGTCGCCCCGGACGGAACGGTAGAGTTCACCTGCTCGCAGGATGTCGAGGCATGGCCCTGGCTGGAACTGCCGCCGTACCACCCGATCGTGATCCAGACGCAATGCTTCTGGGTCAGCATCGGCGGAGCGCTCGCGCGCGGCACGCTCGACCCGACGCGCTGGTCCGCACTCACCTGGGACAATTGGCATACGCGCCCGACTGCAACCAAGCATGCCGCGCGCGGCCGCATCTCGAATATCGAGCTGAAAGGCGACGACGCTTTCGAGATCATGTTGTGGGACGAGGACGGCGGCGAGCTTTGCGACCTGTGCGGCAAGGGCGTCGTCTTCCGCACCCGCGACTTCGAAGGCTGGCGCGCTGGCGCAAAGAGCGATGTCGGGAAGAATGGCCCGGCGCCCACGCTGGACTACGCGCCGCGATCCGAAACCGGTGTTCCCGACGGCGAATATTCGCTGATTTCGCGCCTCACCGATGACGCCAAACCGAGCGCGACCGGGCTGATTACTGCGGAGAACGGCCTGCCACCGGCCTCGCGCCACCTGACCGGTTCGGGCGATCACGTGAACGCGACGCACCTCGCCGAATGTGCGCGGCAATTCGCGGCGCTGTATGAAAAGGACCCCGGAGTCATCATCGCCGGGGGCGATTGCCGGTTCGTCCACTATGTCGAGATCGGCTCACCCTTCAGGGTCGACCTCAACAACCGCGACCTCAATTACATGTATCTGACCGTGTCACAGGCCGGTCGGGACTGCAGCTACATCCAGCTCGAAATCCACTAGGCCTTGCGCCAGCGCGCGACGAAGAAGCCGTCGAGCCCGCCCGCATCGGACAGCATGCCCGGATGGGTGCGCAGCCAGCCTTCCGAGGTCGGTTGCAAGCCTGCGGGAAGTTCCCCGGCGGTGATGGGATAGGGTTCGAGCCCCAGTTTCGCGGCCTGCTCCTCGCCCTCTGCCCGCTCCAGCGAACACACCGCATAGATCAGTGTCCCGCCCGAAGGCAGCCATTCGGCGGCTTTCTTCAATAGCGCTTCCTGCAATTCGGCAAGCTCGGCAATCTGGCGCTCGCCGATACGGTGCAGCACGTCGGGATGCCGGCGGCAGGTACCGGTCGCGCTGCACGGCGCATCGAGCAGGATTGCGTCGAACTGCTTGGCCGGCGTGTAGGTCAGCGCATCGGCTTTGACGGTTTCCGCCTCCAGCCCGGTACGGCGCAAATTGTCGCGCAGCCGCTCGATCCGCCGCCCGCTCTTGTCGAGCGCTGTGACTTGCCAGCCCGCCGCCGCGAGCTGCAGCGTCTTGCCGCCCGGCGCGGCGCACAGGTCGAGCACACTGCGCCCCTCGCCCGGGCCTAGCAAACGCGCCGGGATGGATGCGGCGATGTCCTGCACCCACCATTCGCCCTCGCCGAAACCCGGAATGCGGTCGACCGGCGTGCCACGCGGCAGGCGCAGGTGTCCGGGCGCAAAGCTGCCCGCGCCCGTCTCGGCAGCGAGCGAGGCAGTGCGCGCAGCGTCCTTGAGCGAGAGGTCTAGGGGCGGCGGCTTGGCAAGCCCGGTTGCAATATCCGGCGCCATCGCGCCCCAACGTTCGCGGACGGCTTCGGGCAGTGTCGGTGCTTCGGGCAGCGCAACGTCCTGCTTGTCAAGCGTCGAGAACACGCCGTGCGCAAGCCTGCGTGGCCCGCCCGTCAAGAGCGGCAGGCCCGTTGCGATCACGGCGTGAGCCGGTGTCTCGAGCCGCAGCTTCTGCGCCAGCATGATGCGCAGGACCGAACGTGCCTTGGCATCGGCCGGCAGGACCTTGCGCGTCGCGCTGTCGATCAGCGCATCGAGATCGGTCAGCCAGCGCAGCGCCTCGTTGGTGATCGCAATCGCGAGCGCCTTGTCCGCCGGGCTGCGCAGGCGACGTACGGCATTGCGCTCCGCCTGTTCGAGCGTCTCGCCCCGGTGGAGCACGGCATCGAGCATCTGCAACGCGGCGCGCCGCGCGGGAAGTCCTTCGGTTTCGGTCATCGCAATGCGCCTAGACGCGCTTGAAACCTTCCGCCAGCCCGCGCATTTCCTTCATATGACCAAGGACACGAACAAGACCGAGAAAAGCACCGAGAAATCGAGGGCCGCAAAGTCGTTCGAGAAGCCCGCTCACTGGACGAACGAGCCCCCGCCCGAACCGAAGGCGGTCGATCCCGACAAGGACGAGCCGCGCGAGAAGAGCCCGACGCGCTACGGCGACTGGGTCAAGGACGGCATCGCCTGGGATTTCTGATCAGGCTGTCCGTTTCGCCGCCCGAGACGGTTCTCAGATCTTTTTGAACGTCACTTTCAGCCCATCCTTGGGCTGGGGGATCGGCCACGGTTTCCACGCCGGGTCGTAGCCTTCCTCGATGGTGATTTCGTACTGCGGCAGGAGCTGCGCCAGCAGGATCTTCACCTGCATGTAGGCGAAGTGCAGGCCGAGGCACATGTGCGCGCCTCCGCCGAAAGGCACCCATGCATATTTGTGGCGCGCCTTCACCTTGTCCGGCGTGAATCGCATCGGGTCGAAGGTGAAGGGATCGTCCCAGTGTTTTTCATCGTGGTGGACGTAGTACAAATTGATCCCGCACGGCGTCCCGGCAGGGATGTGATAGCCGCCGAACTCGAAGCTCTTGAGCGCGCGGCGCGGCATCGAGGGAACCGGCGGGATCATCCGCAGCGCTTCCTTGAATGCCATTTCGGTCAGGTCGAGCTTGCCGAGGTCGTCGTAGGACAGGTCGCGCGGCTTGCCGTCGGAACCGAGGCCTCCGGTCACCGAGATGATTTCCTGGCGGATTTTCTCCTGCCACTCGGGATAGGCCGCGAGATAATAGATCAGCGAGGTCGCGCTCGAGGTGATCGTATCGTGCGCGGCCATCATCAGGAAGTTCATGTGATCGACCACCTCATCGATCGGCATCAGCGAGCCATCGTCATATTCGGCGGTGGCGAACTGGCTGAACATGTCCTGTCCGCCGCCCTCTGCGCGGCGGCGGTGGGTTTCCTTGGTGAAATAGTCGACGAGGAACTCGCGGCCCTTCACTCCCTTGCGCATCAGCGTGCCCGGAAGCGGCTTGCGGATCGGCGCGACCGAGGCCTGCACCATGTAGACGAATGCCTCGTTGATGCGGTCCGCTTCCGGTCCCCACGGAATGCCGATGAAGCTGTCGGCGGCGAGGTCCAGCGTCAGCTTCTTGATCGCCGGATAGAACAGCATCTGGGTGTTTGCCCACTCGGCGACACGGCCCGCGATCCCGCGGTTGAGAGCGCCGGAATAGTGACGCATCGGCTCCGGCTTGAAAGCGATCGAGAGCGCGCGGCGATCGGCACGGTGATGGTCGAAGTCCATCAGCATCAGCCCGCGCGGGAACAGCTGGTCGAGCACCGGACCCCAGCCCTGCTCGTTCGAGAAGATCTTGTCGCGGTTGAACAGCACCAGCTCGTTCGCGTCGGCACCGATCAGCGCGACGTTCCAGCCGCCGAATGCCTTCGATTTGTAGACCCGTCCATAGGTCTCGACCATGCGGCGCGTGAAGGCGTGCGGGTCGGCCAGCATCTTGAAGGTATTGCCGACCAGCGGCCAGCCGCCCTCACCCGGGATATGGGCAAGTGCATCGTCCGAGGGGTTGCCTTCGGTCCAGTGGGTCGGCGCCGTTTCGGCGGGATGGTGCGGGGCTAGCGTGGCCATGGGAAAGCTCCTTACTGACCACAGTGTAAGTAAACTCTTACGCTAAATCCAGCCGGACAATTCGCGCCTGACCATGCTTTCGAGCATGTCCATTCCCGGCTCGCTCGCATTGAGGCAGGAGAGCGCGGCGAAGCGTTCGCCGCCGGCTTCCATGAAGCTCTCTTTCCCGCCCAGCGCGATCTCCTCGAGCGTTTCGAGGCAGTCCGCCGAAAAGCCCGGCATGGCGACGGCCATCCGCTTCGTGCCCTTGCCCGCCTCGGCCTCGATCGTCGCATCGGTAGCAGGCTCGAGCCACTTCGCAGGGCCGAAGCGCGACTGGAAGGTCGTCACGAAACGCAGGTTCGGCCGGTTCATCGCAGCTTCGAGCAGGCGGGCGGTCTTGCAGCAGTGGCAATGATAGGGATCGCCCTGCTCGAGCGTGCGCTGCGGCACCCCGTGGAAGCTCAGCAGCAGCACCTCCGGCTCGAAATCGAGCGCTTCGAGCTGGCGCGAGAGGTCGGCCGCGAGTGCATCGATATAGGTCGGATCGTCGTGATAGGGCGGCAGCGTGCGCACGGCGGGTTGCCAACGCATCGCCCCCAGCTTTTCCGCAAGCTTGTCCACAGCGGTTGCCGTCGTGGCGCCCGAATATTGCGGATAGAGCGGCGCGAACAGGATGCGGTCGCAGCCCTCGTCGCGCATTTCCTGAACTACGTCGCCGATGGCGGGTGTTCCGTAGCGCATCGCCCAGCGCACCAGCACGTCATCGCCGAGGCGCGCCTGCAGCCCTTCCGCCTGCTGCCGCGTGATGACCGCGAGCGGCGAGCCCTCCTCGGTCCACACCTGGCTATAGGCGTGCGCGCTCTTCTTCGGGCGCGTGTTGAGGATGATGCCGCGCAGGATCGGCTGCCAGGCGATGGGCGGGATTTCGACCACGCGGCGGTCGGACAGGAACTCCGCCAGGTAGCGCCGCACCGACTTGGCGTCGGGCGCATCGGGCGTTCCGAGATTGGTCACCAGGACGCCGACGCGCCCGCTTTTTACCGGCGGGTGATCGCCGGGAAGCTTTTGTGTCTGCCAGGTCATAGGCCCTCCGATATGAGGGGCAAACGCCGGAATCGAAGACCGGTTGCAGAGAAAAGTGCATTGGCGATGGCCGGCGCGACAACCGCTGCGCCCAGCTCGCCCGGATCGAAGGGTTCCGCCTCGCTGGTCATGAAATCGACTTCGATCTCGGGGCAATCGGACAGCAGCGGCAGGTCGAGCTGGCTGAGACGCTGGGCGAGCGGCAGGCCTTCGAAATAGGCGGCAGGTGCACCGACCGCGATGCCGAGGCCGAAGATCAGCCCGCCTTCGATCTGCTGGCGCGCAATGTCGAGATTGACGATCCGGCCGATATCGACTGCTGCGGAAATCTTCGTCACCCGCACGCCGCCGCTGTCCCGCCGGGCGGTGGCGATGCACGCGATGCGCCCGCCGGTCTCGGCAGTTCCCATGCGGTGACACGCAAGCCCCTGCCCGCTCTGGTCGATGCCTCCGTCCCACTGGGCGAGGCGGGCGGCTTGCTGGAGGCAGGCCACCATGCGCGCGTCCTGCCCGAGCATTTCGATGCGGTAGGACAGGGGCTCGCGGTTGTTGTCGCGCGCAATCTCGTCGAGGAAGCTTTCGACGAAGAAGGCGGTGTAGCCGTGCGAATTGCCGCGCATCCGCCCCGTCGGCAGCGGGATGTTCACCGGCACGTGATCGACCGCCGCGTTGGGGATGCCGTAGAAGGGCAGCGCACCTTCGACCGCCAGCGGGTCCGGCTCGTCCGCCGCCTGCGCCATGGCAGCGCGGCGCGTGCGGTTGTCGAACAGGCGGGCTCCGAACTCGCGCGTCGTCGATGGGACCGCGATCCGGGCGCGCATCGTGTCGATGATGCCATTGCCGCCATGCGGAACGCGCGCCGTCATCATGGCAACCGCGGGCGTGCGCGGTAGTGAAGCAAGCTGTTCCTGCCAGCGCGACCAGACGAGCTGCACCGGCCGGCCGATTTCGCGCGCAATCAGCGCTGCCTCGATCGCGTGGTCATGCTCCAGCCGCCGGTCGAAACTGCCGCCGGCGGGCATGGGATAGAGAATGACATCCTCTTCAGAAATGCCGACCGCCTTGGCAGCGGCGACACGCGCGAATTCGGGAGCTTGCGAAGCGAGCCACAGTTCGAGCCGCCCGTTGGCGAAGCGCGCGGTCACGCTGGTCGTCTCGAGCGTCCCGTGATGCGCGGGCGCGACTTCGTAGCGGATGGCGACATCGGGCTTTTCCATCAGCGCATCGCCCTCGCCGCGCTCTTCGACGCGGTGCGACGGGCTGCTCTGCAGCTTTGCTTCGAGCGCCTGGTCGATCGCGAGCGTGTCGACCATGCCATCGACCCGCCAGCGCGGGGTCATCGCCTCGACCGCCTTGTCCGCGCTCCACCAGTCGGTTGCGACGGCGGCGAGCCAATTGTTGCCCTCGACCACGCCCACGAGATTGCGAATGCCCGCGACCGCATCGACCGAATAGGATGTGAGCTCGCTATGCCGCCCCATCGGGCCATGCTTGATCGCGGCATAGACCATGTCCGGCAGGCGGACGTCGCCTGCGAACAGGTAGGTGCCGTCGACCTTGCTCGGCAAATCGAGGCGCGGGAATGCGGTCGGCGCATCGGCCTCGCCCGGAATGGGACGCTCGGCCAGCAATTCGGGGCGCAGCGGCGGCGGATCGGGCGCGCTCTGTTCGGCAGCACCTGCGGCCAGTTCGCCGAAAGTGAATGACTTCTCGCCATGGGTTACGCGGCCGTTTTCGACAGCGCATTCTTCCCACGCGACATCCCAGCGATCGGCCGCTTCCTGCGCCAGCATGGCCCGCGCGCTTGCGCCCGCTTCGCGGCAGGCCTGCTCGTAGGCGGCAAGCGAGGTTCCCTCTGCCGTCGCAGCGAAGCGCCTGTCCTGCGCGAAGCGCGTCGCGAAGTAGCCGTCGGGGTCGTTCGCGAGGTCCGGGAAGCGCGGCATCCACAGCGCCGACCACTTCGCTGCGAGCGGGACGTTTGCATAGGCCCCGCTCGGCGGCGCGGGCTCGACAGCGACCTGCCGCCAGTCCGCGCCTAGTTCATGAGCGACGACCTGCGGGAGGATCGTCGTCACGCCCTGTCCCATTTCAAGCTGCGGCACGGCGACGGTGACCACGCCGTCCTCGGCAATGCGTAGCCAGGCATCGAACGCATGCTCGCCATTGACCGGGGGCAGCGGGTTGGGAAATTCGCGCGGCGAAAGATACCAGGCGACCAGCAGGCCGCCGCCGACAGCGGAACCGATCAGGAGCCCGCGCCGGCTGACCTTCATCTCAGCCCTCGTTCCCGGACTGCGGCGTGTCGAGCCATTCGACGATACGCTGCGCGATCGCCATGAATGGCTGGGCCTCCTCGCCCTCGCCTGCAGCAGGCGGATTGCCAGCGTCGCTTGCCTCGCGGATTGCCATCGCCAGCGGGATGCGGCCGAGGAAGGGAATGCCCGTGCCTTCCGCCGCGGCCTGCACGCCGCCTTCGCCGAAGGGGTGGCTGATTTCCCCGCAATGCGGGCAGGCATAGCCCGACATGTTCTCGACCAGCCCGATGATCGGCACCTTGCCGCCGTCGAACAGGTTCGCCGCGCGCTGCGCATCGATCAGCGCAAGGTCCTGCGGTGTGGAGACGATCACCGCGCCAGCGGGCTTGTGCTTCTGAAGCATGGAGAGTTGCACATCGCCAGTGCCCGGCGGCAGGTCGACGAGGATCAGCTCGGCATCACCCCAATGCGCGTCGATCAGCTGGCCCATCGCATTGCCCGCCATCGGCCCGCGCCAGGCGAGTGCACGGCCCGGTTCGACGAGGTGCCCCATTGAGAGCATCGGAATGCCGAGCGGGCTTTGCACCGGCACCAGCTTGTCGTCCCGCGCTTCGGGCTTGGCACCCTTTGTATCGAGCAGCGTCGGCTGCGAGGGGCCATAGATATCGGCATCGACCAGTCCGACCTTGCGGCCGAGCTTCTGCAGCGCGACCGCGAGATTCGTCGTCAGCGTCGACTTGCCGACGCCGCCCTTGCCCGAACCGATCGCGATGATCCGGCGTTGCACGCGGTCGGCGGTCATCGCGATGCGCACGTCCTCGACGCCTTCGATTTCGCCGAGAATCTCTCGCGCAGCCGCTTCGAGCCCATTGCGAGTGGTCTCGTCGCAGCCGGTCACGTCGAGCACCAGCGTCGCGGTGCCATTGGTCAGCCTTGCAGATTGTACGCGCGCCGCGATCGAGGCCGGCAGGCGCGCCTTGAGAGCCTCTTCGTCCATCGCCGCCGGTCCTAGCAGCAATTTCGCTGCCACAACCCCTGTTTTTCCAACAATCGACACCTATAAAGGGGTCATGGACACATTGCGTGGGTTTAAAGAGAGGTTCGGTCTCGCGATGGCAGGCAAGAGCCCGTGGGGTGGCAACCCCGGCGACGGAGAGAACAACGAAGGCAGCGGCGACCAGCCGCCGTCCGACAAGCCGAAAGGGCCGAAGAATCCGTGGCTGCCACCGAGCAGCGGCGATGACCGGCGCTCGGCCAATATCGAGGACATTTTCAAGAATCGCGGCCCGGAAGGCCCGCGGCGCGGTGGCCCGGGCGGTCCGAATTTCCGCCTGCCCAAGCGCCCCGGTGGCAAGAGCTGGTTCCCCGTATTCGTGGTCGGCCTCGTTTCGCTCGGCCTGCTGACGACCATGGTCCACCAGGTCGAGGCGGGCGAGGAAGGCGTCGTCAAGACGCTCGGTTCCTACAGCCGCACGCTCCAGCCGGGCATCAAGGTCACCATGCCGTGGCCGCTCGAAACCGTGCAGATCGAGAACGTGCAGAACGTTCGCCAGCTGACCTTCCCCGCCGACGGCGAGGAAAAGCTGATCCTGACGGGCGACCAGAACCTGGTGAACCTGTCCTACATCATCCGCTTCAACATCAAGGACCTGAGCAACTTCAAGTTCCAGCTCGCCGAACCGATCGAAACGGTTCGCGAAGTGGCCGAAGCCGCGATGCGCGCCTCGGTCGCCGAGAAGACGCTGGACGAGACGTTCTCGGGCCAGGGCCGTGCGGAAATCGAAGAGCGCGTGCGCACCCGCATGCAGGCGATCCTCGATGCCTATCGCGCCGGTATCCAGGTGCAGGGTGTCGAAATCGACAAGACCGACCCGCCGACCCGCGTGGTCGAGGCGTTCAAGGACGTCTCCGCAGCCGAGCAGGACGCTGACGCGGCGCGCAACCGCGCCCGCGCCTATGCGCAGCGCGTCCTCAACCTCGCCAGCGGTGAAGCCGAGGCGTTCGACCGGGTCTACCAGGAATACCGCCTCGCACCCGAGGTGACCCGCCAGCGCCTCTATTACGAGACGATGGAGCGCATCCTCAGCCAGACCGACAAGACGATTGTCGAGGCCGACGGCGTGACGCCCTATCTCCCGCTACCCGAAATCCAGCGCCGTGCGCGCAGCAGCAGCGCAACGCCTGCCGCTCCGGCCGAAGGACAGTAATCGATGCAGACCGTCTGGGAAAATCACAAGCTCACCATCATCGCGGTCGTCGCGCTGATCATCGCGGTGCTTTCGACCCTGTTCGTCGTCTCCGAGGAAGAACAGGTCGTGATCCTGCGCGGTGGTGAACCCGTCACCGTGGTCAACCGCTTCAAGCCCGACCAGGGCTTCGGCAGCACCGGCGCGGGCGTGTGGTACCGCATCCCGCTGCTCGACAATGTCGTGCGGATCGACAAGCGCGTCATGGATCTCGAGATGACCGACCAGCAGGTCCTTTCGAGCGACCAGCAGCGCCTGCTCGTCAACGCCTACGCCCGCTTCCGCATCATCGACCCGGTTCGCATGGTGCAGCGCGCGCAGACGACCGAGAACCTGCGCCGCCAGCTCGAACCGATCCTCAACTCGGTGCTGCGCCAGGAACTCGGCCGCCGTACCTTCCAGGCAATGCTGACGGCAGAGCGCGGCACGGCGATGACCAACATCCGCAACAATCTCGACCGCCAGGCGCGCGAATACGGCGCGCAGGTGATCGACGTGCGGATCATGCGGACCGACCTGCCCGAAGGCACGCCGCTCGAATCCGCCTTCCGCCGGATGGAAACCGATCGCGAGCGCGAAGCTGCGACCATCCGTGCAGAGGGTGAACGCGACGCGCGCATCATCCGGGCAGAAGCCGACGCCTCGGCAGCGCGCACCTATGCGCAGTCGTTCGGCCAGGATCCGCAGTTCTACGATTTCTACCGCGCCATGCAGAGCTATGATGCGACCTTCGCCCAGCGCGAGGACGGGGCGGAGAGCAATTTCATCCTGTCGCCGGACAACGAATATCTGAGGCAGTTCCGCGGCAGGCGCTGATCGGGCCGAAGGGGACCCGTGGACGAGGTGCCCACACGGTTCGACGGACAACATCGCCGTTCAATCGGCATTCAGGCCAATTGGCCCGTATTCGGTCGGGAACCCAAGGCGTCTTTATGCGCCTGTAGACCGTATATGCTATGGAAGAGGAACTAGAGGACGTGAAGCCTGTGCGATACGCTTATGGATTGACTTCGGCGCTGCTGGTTGGTGGCGCAGCCATCACCCTGGTGACCGGCCATCCCGCCGGCGCCCAGGTGGCGCAGAACGACGACAGCCGCATGACCAATGTCGTGCCGCGCGCCGGTGCCCCGGCGAGTTTCGCCGACCTCACCGAGCAGTTGCAGCCCGCAGTGGTCAACATCTCGACCCGCCAGCGCGTCGAGGTGAACACCAACCCCTTCGCCGGTTCGCCGCTCGGCCAGCTTTTCCGCCGCCAGCAGCCCCAGCAGCCGCAGACGCGCGAGGCGCAGTCGCTCGGCTCGGGCTTCATCATTTCGGCTGACGGCTATGTCGTGACCAACAACCACGTCGTGAGCCCGAACGGTCGCGGCACGGTCGAGGAAATCACCGTCACTCTCGCCGACGGGCGCGAATACGAAGCTGAACTGGTCGGCGCGGATGCCGCGTCCGACCTCGCGGTGTTGAAGATCAGCCGACGCGAAGCCTTTCCCTTCGTGAAATTCGGCGATTCCACGCAGGCCCGCACGGGTGACTGGGTGGTCGCGATCGGCAACCCCTTCGGCCTCGGCGGCACGGTGACTTCGGGGATCGTATCCTCGGTCCTGCGCAACACCGGTGGCGGCGCTTACGACCGCTACATCCAGACCGACGCCAGCATCAACCGGGGCAACTCGGGCGGCCCGCTGTTCGACATGCAGGGCAATGTGATCGGCATCAACAACGCCATCTTCTCGCCGACCGGCGCGAGCGTGGGCATCGGCTTCGCCATTCCGGCAGAAGTCGCCGCCCCGATCGTCGAGCAGCTCAAGGTCGGTGAAGCGATCGAGCGCGGATACCTCGGCGTCAGCATCGAGCCGGTCAGCGACGACCTCGCCGACTCGCTCGGCCTGCCGAAGAACCGCGGCGAACTGGTGCAGATCGTCGTTCCCGACGAGGCTGCCGACGATGCCGGTATCGAGCCGGGCGACATCGTCACCAGCGTCAACGGCCAGACCGTCACGCGCGACCAGACGCTGTCGTTCCTCGTCGCCAACATCAAGCCGGGCACGCGCATCCCGATCGAACTGATCCGCAACGGCCAGAGCCGCACGGTCAATGTCGTCGTAGGCAAGCGCCCGACCGAGGAAGAGCTGGCTCGAAGCCAGATGTTCAACCAGGACAGCCAAGACCAGGACCTGCCGGAGAACATGGACGCCGACAATGTCGTGTTCGAGAAGCTCGGCCTGCAGGTCGTCGAAATGAACCCGCAGATCGCGCGCCAGCTCGGTGCCGGTGCCGATACGAGCGGCCTCGCCGTCGCAGGTGTCGATCCGAACTCGGACGCGGCTCGCAAGGGCCTGCGCCGCCGCGACATCATCCTCACGGCGAACTACCAGCCGCTCAGCAGCATTGCAGACCTCGAAATGGCGATCCGCGAGGCGGAAGCTGCGGGGCGCGAAGCGGTCCTGCTGCGCTTCCAGCGGGCGGGCGGCAATCCGGTCTACCGCGCGGTTCGCATCCGCTAGGACCGGCGCTCACCGAGCCAAAGGAAAGGACCGCTTCCCACCTCGGGGAGCGGCCCTTCTTCTTTCGTGGAGCCTCTAGCGCTGCGGTTGAGGAGGCGGCGACGGGCTGGGCCGCAGCACCCGGACCGGCGGCCGCGGCGGCGCCGGTTGATCGCCCCCGGTGGCGCGGTCGAGGAAATCGTCGCTCGCCGCTTGCGAGCCTTCGCCGCCGCCCTGCGCGGGCCTGCTGCGCGGACGATCCATCACGTCGCCCTCGTCCTGCCCCTCGATCGGGAATGGACCTTCTCCCTGTCCCGGACGCGGGGTCGAGGGCGCACCCGGCTCGATCAGGTTCCCCTGCTCGTCGATGTAGTAATAGTCTTCCGGATCGCCGAAATAGAACTCGTCGTCGGGTTCCAGTTGCCATTCGGGAAGCTGCACGTCGGTGTTGAACTTCTCGATCGGACGATCCTTCACCGCAAAGCGCATGTAGGCGGCGAAGGCCTGCGCCGGGGCGCGACCGCCCTGCAATCCGCCGACAGCCTTGTTGTCGTCGCGGCCCATCCACACGCCGGTGGTGATGCCTGAGGAGAAGCCGACGAAATAGCCGTCCTTGTTCGAGCTCGTCGTGCCCGTCTTGCCGGCGACCGGACGCCCGATCTGCGCGGCGCGGCCCGTACCGGTGGCGACGGCCGATTGCAGCAGGTCGGTGATCCCGGCAGCGACATATTCCGGCACCAGCTGCGAACTGCGCGACTTCTGGTGCTCGTAAATGGTCTCGCCGCTCGCGGTGGTGACCTTGACGATGCCGTAGGGCTCTACCGAGCGCCCGCCTGCGGAAACCGCCGCGAAGGCGCGTGTCATGTCGATCAGGCGCGTCTCGGAGGTGCCCAGCACCATTGAGGGATAGGTCGAGACCGGGGTGGTAATGCCGAAGCGGCGCGCCATGCTGGCGACCGTGCCGAAGCCGACTTCGTAGCCGAGCTGTGCCGCGACGGTGTTCTTCGAATAGGCGAAGGCCGTGCGCACGTCGATTTCGCCGGCGTAATTGCCGCCCGAGTTGCGCGGGCTCCAGCCGTCGATGGTGACCGGCACGTCGCGCACGCTCGATTCCGGCGTGTAGCCCGCTTCGAGCGCGGCCATGTAGACGAACAGCTTCCAGCTCGAACCCGGCTGGCGCACGGCGTCGGTCGCGCGGTTGTAATTGGTTTCGACGTAGTCGGTCCCGCCGATCATCGCGAGGATCGCCCCGTCGCGATCGACGCTGACCAGCGCGCCCTGCGCGCCGCCCGGTGTGTGGGAGCTGATGGCGGTTTCGGCCGCGCGCTGCATGCCGATGTCGATGGTGGTCCACACTTCGATCGGCTCGAAGGTTTCGGGCAGCAGCAGGTCGAGCTGCGGCAGCGCCCAGTCGGTGAAATAGCGCACCGAGTTCTGCCCACGCTCTTCCTTCAGCTGGACTGCCGAAGGATCGACCGAAACGCCCGGATCGATCCGGCCCTGTTCCTTCATCAGGCGCAGGACGACCTGTGCGCGGTCGACTGCGGCCTGCACGTCGGCGGTCGGGGAATAGCGGCTCGGCGCTTTCACCAGGCCTGCGATGATCGCGGCCTCGCCGGTCGAAAGCTCGGTCGCCGGGTGGCTGAAGAATTTCCGGCTCGCGCTGTCGATGCCGTAGGCGCCGCCGCCGAAATAGACCTTGTTGAGGTAGAGCTCGAGGATCTCGTCCTTGGAGAACTTCCATTCGAGCGCCATCGCCAGCACGGCTTCGCGCATCTTGCGGTCGACCGTGCGGTTGGAGTTGAGGAACAGGTTGCGCGCAAGCTGCTGCGAAATCGTCGAGGTAGCCGAGACGCGCCCGTTACCCGTCGCCGCGACCCAGACCGCGCGGACGAGGCCGATCGGATCGACGCCGAAATGCGAGTGGAAGCGGCGATCCTCGACCGAGATCATCGCATCCTTCATCACCTGCGGGATTTCGTCGCCGTCGACCCATTTGCCGTAGCTCGGCCCGAGTTCGACGATTTCGGTCCCGTCGCGCGCGCGCACGACGATGGTCTGCGCGTTCTGCGTCGCCTTCAGTTCGGAGAAACTCGGCAGGCTCTGCGCGGCGAAGCCGACCGCCAGGCCGAGGAACAGCACGCCGATCAGCGCCAGCGTCCCGCCCCATACGACGAAGCGGCGCATCCACAGCTTCACGCCGGACGGCTTCTGCTTGACCTTTTTCGGTTTACGGTTTGCGGCGGCGTTCCGCCGGCTTCCTCTCTTCACCATCCACCCTTGATTCAGCTGGCGCCGAAATCCGTGGCGCATCGATCAGGCCCTTGGGTGCATAGGCGAAGTGTAACCCGGCGTGAACGGCAATTCGCTCACTTGTCCTCCGCTTCGAAATCGAGTGCCGCGCTGTTGATGCAATAACGCAGGCCGCCCGCTTCGGGAGGTCCGTCGGGAAACACGTGGCCGAGATGCCCACCGCAGTTCGAGCAGGTGACCTCGGTCCGGATCATGCCGAAAGACGTATCGCGATGCTCTTCGAGCGCGTCGCCTTCCGCAGGCGCGGTAAAGGCGGGCCAGCCGCAGCCGGAATTGTACTTGTCCTCGCTCTCGAACAGCTTGTGGCCGCAGCCGGCGCAGTAATATTCGCCGTCCTCGTAGAACTTGTCGTACTTGCCGGTGAACGCGCGCTCGGTCCCTTTTTCGCGCAGGATGTGGAACTGCTCGGGGGTCAGCTTGTCGCGCCATTCATTGTCGGTGACGGATTTCGCATCGGACATGGGGGATCTCCTTCGACCGGAATATGGGGTCCGCCACCCTGATCGCAAAGCCCCTCGCGACTAGGCGTCGACCTGCGCGTAGTGGCTCGGCGGCTGGATGACCTCCATGCGCTCCGACAAGAGCGGACGGAAACTCGGGCGGCTCTTGAAGACCGCGTACCAGCCCTTGGACTGCTCGTGCCCCGACCAGTCGATACCGCCAAGGTAATCGGCGACCGAAATCTGGGCGGCGGCGGCAAGGTCGGCGAGGCTCATGGTCGCGCCGGCCAGCCAGGTGCGGTTGTCGATCAGCCAGTCGATGTAGTCGAGATGGCCGTGAGCGAGCTTCATCGCCTCGCGCAGCACGCGCGAATCCGGCGGCTGGCGCAGGATCAGGCGCTTCTTCATGCGTTCGTGCAGCAGCGGGGCGGTGACGTCGCCGAAGAAATTCTCGTCGAACAGGGCGACCAGCCGGCGGATTTCCGCGCGGTTCGAATTGGTGCCGTTGATCATCGGCGCCTTGTCGACCGTCTCTTCGAAATATTCGCAGATCGCCCGGCTGTCGCACAGGGTGATCTTGCGTTCGGGATCGTGGAGGACGGGCGTGCGGCCTGCCGGGTTCAGCGCCCAGAACTCGTCGCGATTGTCCCACGGATTTTCGCGCCACAGCTCATAGCCGACGCCCTTCTCGCTCAGCAGCAGGCGCACCTTGCGGCTGAAGGGACAGAGCGGGAATTGGTAGAGGCGCCACATGGAACTTGCTCATGCAGCATGGCAGCCCGCGCGTCCACACAGATTGTGGCGGACAAACAGCGCGATGCGGTGAAAATCAGATACCGGAAGCGTCGAGCAGCATGAGGCAGCCCGGCATGACGCGCTCGATAGTGCCCTCGTCCCACAGCTTCTGCGCCTCGGCGGAAAGGGCCGCGCTGATCTGGTCACGGTTCATGCCCGTTTCGTCCATGATGCGCGCCGAGCTGCGGACGAAAAATTCGCGCCCGCGATCCGCCATCGCGGGCCAGGCCTGTGCCTCGGCATTTCCGCGCGCCTGCCCGTCGGCAACGATCGCGAAAGCAGCGGAACACTTCAGCGCGGTCTGCTGTTCGAGGTTCAGCTGCGGAACCTGCGCTGCAAGCGGCGACTGGGCGAGCAGCAGGGCAGGAAAGAGCGAAAAGGCGAGGCGCGGGTTGAACGTCATGCAAACTCCCCTAGCTGGGACAAGCTGAACAATCGACTATCAAGCCAGGGGAATGCCGGCATGGCCAATTACACGACGCTCAACCTGCTCATCGGCGGGGAAAAGATCACCGAGGGACGCGAGACGATCGAAGTGGTCGACCCGGCTACCGAGGAGGTGATCGGCCAGCTTCCCAAGGCAACGGCAAGCGACCTCGACGATGCGCTCGCCAATGCGAAATCGGGCTTCGACACCTGGCGCCGCAAGTCGGCGGACGAGCGTGCATCGACCCTGCTCAAGGCCGCCCAACTGATCCGCGAGCGCGCGTCCGACATCGGGCAACTGCTGACGCTCGAACAGGGCAAGCCGGTCAAGGAAGCAATCGGCGAGACGATGTACTGCGCGATGCTGCTCGAATTCTACGCGGGAGAGTGCAAGCGCCTCTATGGCCGCACGCTGGTCCGGCCCGAGGGTAGCCGGGTCGAAGTCCAGTACCATCCGGTCGGTCCGGTCGCAGGCTTTTCCGCCTGGAACTTCCCGGCAATCAATGTCATGCGCAAGATCGGCGGCGCGCTTGCCGCGGGTTGCTCGGTCATCGTCAAGCCGAGCGAGGAGACCCCGGCTGCGGGCATCGCGCTGGTTCAGGCCATGCTCGATGCGGGCGTGCCCGGCGATGCGGTCCAATGCGTCTTCGGTGTGCCGGACGAGGTCAGCCGCCACCTGCTCGGCTCGCCCATCATCCGCAAGGTGACATTCACCGGCTCGACCGCAGTCGGCAAGCACCTGTCCAAGCTCGCGGCGGAAGACCTCAAGGTCACGACCATGGAGCTCGGCGGCCATGGCCCGGTGCTGGTGTTCGACGATGCCGATGTCGAGAAGGCGCTCAACACGATGGCCGCGAACAAATATCGCAACGCAGGCCAGGTCTGCGTCAGCCCGACGCGCTTCCTGATCCAGGAAGACGTGTTCGAGAAATTCCGCGACGGTTTCGTCGAACGGGCCGAGGCGGTGAAGGTCGGCAACGGCTTCGAGGACGGCGTGCAGATGGGTCCGATGGCCAATGCGCGCGGCGTCGACGGCATCCAGTCGAAGATCGCCAATGCGAAGGACAGGGGCGCGAAACTGCTCACCGGCGGCGAGCGGATCGGCAACCAGGGCTATTTCCACCAGCCGACCGTCCTGTCGGAAGTGCCGCTCGATGCCGAGATCATGAACGAGGAACCGTTCGGCCCGGTCGCGATCCTCAACCCGATGAGCGGCGAGGATGCGATGATCGAGGAAGCGAACCGCCTGCCCTATGGCCTTGCCGCCCATGCCTGGACGAGCGACCCGGCGCGCCGCCGCCGCCTCGCGGCCGAGATCGAGGCAGGCATGCTCGCGCTCAACACCGGCAGCGTGTCGGCCGTCGATGCGCCCTTCGGCGGGGTGAAATGGTCGGGCCACGGCAGCGAGGACGGCCCGGAAGGCGTCATGGCCTGCATGGTGCCCAAGACCGTCCACGAGGGATGAGGCCGGGCCAAACGGGCGCCCCGGCCTGAAGGCTAGGCGTCCACCGGCTCCCACATTTTCATATAGGCAGGCGCCGGGGAGGGATTGAATTCGGTCTCGTCCAGCGCCGCCAGCGCGCGTTCCCTGTCGGCCGGAGTGAATTCTCCCGTGGTCAGGCAGAACTCGACCGCATTGCCGCTCGGGTCGGTGGTGTAGATCGACTTGCACCAGTTGTGGTCGATCTCGAACACCTTGAGACCTGCTTCGCGCCAGCGCTCGCGCCACTGCGCCAGTTCCTCGTCGCTATCGACCGCGAACGAGTAGTGGTTGGTCATCGGCGGCAGGTTGGCGGCCTTGTTCAGGTCGAAGATGTAGTCCTCGGAATTCGGCGTGTCGCGCAGTTCCCAGAAGGCGATGAAGCGGCTGTCGTCACCGTCGATCCGGTAGAAGAAATGCTTGCCCCATCCGCCGGTGATCACCGGGGCGACTTCCACCTTGACCAGTTCGAACCCCATCACGCCTTCGTAGAATTCGTGGGTCGCCTTCATGTCCTTCGCGGCAAGAGCGAGATGGTGATAGCTCATCGTTCGTCGTCCTTCCTGTCGACCATGCTCATGACATCGCCCGAGCCGCCGTCCGTCGGGGCAGGCACTTCGACCACCCGCTCGTCTACATCGTCGTATTCCAGGCGCAGCGCGCGGGTCATCACGGCATGCATCATGTAAGTCGCCGTGATGTAGGTGAGCTCGAGGATTTCCTCGTCCGACAAATGCTCTTGCAGCACCGCGAATACGCCGTCCGGCACCCGTCCGTGTTGCAGCACCAGCGCATCGGTGTAGGCGAGGACCGCGCGCTCGATGGGGCTGAAGCAATCGGCCACGGCCCAATGCGGAATGGCGCTCACCTGCTCCTCGCTCAGCCCGGCATCGCGGCTGGCCTTGCAGTGCTGGGAGAAGACGAATTGCGAACCGACCGAAAACCCGGCCCGGGTCTGCCCCAGCTCGCGCAGCCTTGGGTCGAGCTTTCGCTCGGGCGAGCGGTAGAACTGGAAGCCTTCGGTCGTATGGCGAAACGCATCGGGGACGATGTTGAACACCGTCCACCAATTGCCCGGCGTCCCCGTTGCCGTGCCCGGTTCGGCAATCGGATCGCGGTCGCCGAACAGAAGGTCGAAAATCCGGTCGGCATAGGGATTACCCGCCTCGCGCCCGGCCTGTTTCAGTCGCGGCATGGAACTCTCCCTTCCCTCGCCTCAGCGCAGGAGTAGCCCAGCAGCGAGGGAGAGCCAAGCATGGCTGGCGGCCGCTTCGCCGGTCAGTAGCAGTCCCACTGGTAGAACACCTTGCTGAAATCGCGTTTCAGCAGGTCTTCGCGCCGGATGGTGAACTGCCCCTGCCCGCTGTCGCCCCACATCAGGCCGGCCTCGTCCATGCTCCACAGGTTCAGCAATACGCGGTCGACGTCTTGGTAGGGTGCGTTCGCGCGCCAGTCCGACTGGGTGAACTCCGGATGCCCGCCAATGTGCGACACACCAAAGTCGGTTGGCCCGGCCTGTGCGTTTTCATGCTCGTAGATCGCATCCCATGCCGCGCTGTCGTCCGACGCGGGCAAGCGATCCTTGTCGCGTTCGGTCAGCCAGCTGTCGATCGACGGACGGTGCGGGGCGGCAACGGCCTTGAAGCCTACGCCGCGCCTCGAAGCGGCCTCGTAGAGCGGTGAAAAGTCGTCGTACTTGCCTTGCTGCGACTGCGGCCCGGTTTCGTAACGACCTTCCGCAGTGAAATTCTCATGCCACAGCACCTTGAAATCGCCCATTTCCGGCTGCTCGAAATTCGCGCCGTAGAGGTCGTCGCGCCCGATGAAGAACTGCAGCACGCCGCTGGCCGGGTAGTCGGGCAGAGGCGGGAGTTCGGCGAAGTCGATCTGCGCAAGGAAGGTCATCGGCTTGCCGTCTCTCGCAACCGGCCACTCGGTGCCCTCGGGCAGCCAGACCTGCCCGCCGATCCTGTTCCCGCCGCGGGTCTCCGGCGCCGGACCGGTCGTTTCGATGAAGGCTGCGGGCAGTTCGTTCGCTGCCTGCCATTCGACGAATTCCTCAACAGCCGGGTGGGCGGAGCTGTCCTGCGCACAGGCTGCGGTTGAGGCGGCGCCCGTCAGCACCGTGAAGGCGGCGAGCAACGATCGGAAGAAAGGATTGCGACTCATTCGCCCTGATTAGACCAAGCCGTATGGAAACCAAGCGGAATGCATCACCCGACCGGGACCGGCTCGACAGTCTCGGCGGAAAGCACTTCGCGGTTTTCGAGGTTCACGACCAGCAGCCGGTATTCGCCCTTCCCCCCATTCCTGCGGGCGCAAAAGAAACACTGGCCATGTGAGCGTCGGCAGAGCAATGGTGCGCCCGCAGATTCGACAGGAGAATTCAGTCCATGAAAACCCGCGCCGCCGTCGCCTTCGAAGCCAAGAAGCCGCTCGAGATCGTCGAACTGGACCTCGAGGGACCGAAAGAGGGCGAGGTGCTGGTGGAGATCATGGCGACCGGTATCTGCCATACCGACGCCTACACGCTCGACGGTCTCGACAGCGAAGGCATCTTCCCGAGCATCCTCGGCCATGAAGGCGCAGGGATCATCCGCGAAGTCGGCGCAGGCGTGACCAGCGTGAAGCCGGACGACCATGTCATCCCGCTCTACACCCCCGAATGTCGCCAGTGTAAGATGTGCCTCTCGGGCAAGACCAACCTGTGCAGCGCTATCCGCGAAACGCAGGGCAAGGGCCTCATGCCCGACGGGACGAGCCGCTTTTCCTACAAGGGGCAGACGATCTACCACTACATGGGCTGCTCGACCTTCTCGAACTTCACCGTCCTGCCCGAGATCGCCGTCGCCAAGATCCGCGAGGACGCGCCGTTCAAGACCAGCTGCTACATCGGCTGCGGCGTAACCACCGGCGTCGGCGCAGTGGTCAATACCGCCGACGTTCGCCCGGGCGACAACGTGGTCGTCTTCGGCCTCGGCGGGATCGGCCTCAACGTGATCCAGGGTGCGAAGATGGCCGGGGCCGACCGCATCGTCGGCGTCGACATCAATCCCGACAAGGAAGAATGGGGTCGCAAGTTCGGCATGACCGACTTCGTCAATCCCAAGGATGTCGGCAGCGTCGTCGAAACGCTGGTCAACATGCTCGACGGCGGGGCGGACTACAGCTTCGACTGCACCGGCAACACCGACGTGATGCGCGACGCGCTCGAATGCTGCCACAAGGGCTGGGGCACCTCGATCATCATCGGCGTGGCCGAGGCGGGCAAGGAAATCTCCACCCGTCCGTTCCAGCTCGTGACCGGGCGCAACTGGCGCGGGACCGCGTTCGGCGGAGCCAAGGGCCGGACCGACGTGCCCAAGATCGTCGACTGGTACATGGACGGCAAGATCGAGATCGACCCGATGATCACGCACGTCCTCACCCTCGATGAAATCAACAAGGGCTTCGATTTGATGCACGCCGGCGAGAGCATCCGCAGCGTCGTCGTCTATTGATGGGCGCCAAGGTCAACCTCGCCGACAAGTTCGGCCAGTTTACCGAGCAATGGGCTCCGCGCATTGCGGCGCGCTTCAACGGGAACGAGGTTCGCCTGTGCAAGGTCGAAGGTGATTACCACTGGCACAGCCACCCCGATACGGACGAGCTGTTCCTGGTCATCGAGGGCGAGCTTGAAATCGACTTCCGCGACCGGACCGAAAAGCTCTCGCCCGGCGAGATGATCGTCGTGCCGAAGGGCACCGAGCACCGGCCCCGCGCACCGCGCGGCGAAGCGAAACTGTTCGTGATGGACACCGAGGGCACACCCAATTCGGGCGACCACGCGACGGCGAAGGTGGCAGTCGATATCTGAGCGCTTGCACCGCCTGCCGCCGCGCCTAAGGTGGCGAATCGAAACCTAAGGGAGAGAACTATGTACAGTCACATGATGGTCGGCTCGAACGACATCGAGCGTTCGAAAAAGTTCTACGATGCGACCTTCAAGGCGATCGGCGGCAAGGAAGCCATCGTCGATGACAAGGGCCGCCTGATGTACCTCCACAATGGCGGCGCGTTCCTCGTGACCCAGCCGATTGACGGCAAGCCGGCGACTGCGGGCAATGGCTGCACCATCGGTTTCGCGATGACCCCGGAGCAGGCCGATGCATGGCACGCCGCGGGCGTCGAAGCGGGCGGCACGGCCATCGAAGACCCGCCCGGCGAGCGCCCGGGCTCGGGCATGTACCTTGCCTACCTGCGCGATCCCGACGGCAACAAGCTCTGCGCGCTGCACCGCATGGGCTGATCCGGGAATGCGCGGCGAGGACGGCCTGATGGCGGATCTCGCCGCGCTTTCGATTTCCTTCGAGGCGCATGAGCACCCGGCGGTCTTCACCGTCGATGAAAGCCGCGACCTCAAGGCCCACATCCCCGGCGAGCACACCAAGAACCTGTTCCTGAAGGATGCAGGCGGCGACTTCTGGCTGGTCACCGTGCCGGCCGAAATCCGCGTCGACCTGAAAGCCCTGCCCCAAGCGATCGGGTGCAAGCGCGTGAGCTTCGGCAAGGCGGAAGACATGGAGCGGCTGATCGGCATCTCGCCCGGTTCGGTGACCCCGCTCGCGATGATCAATGCCGAACCGGGCAGCATCACGGTCGTCATCGACCGGGGACTGGCGGAAGCCGGGCGCGTCAACGTCCATCCCCTGCGCAACACGGCCACCATCGGCCTTTCGGGCGCGGACACTTTGCGCCTGCTCGAACATTGGGGTCACGACGCGCTTGTCGCACCCATCCCGACCAAGGACGAGGAATGACCATCGAAACCGCCATCGAAACCGTCAGCGAAAACAGGGCCCATGGCGGCACGCAGGGTGTCTACAAGCACCGCTCGAAAGAGACCGGTTGCGAGATGACCTTCTCGCTCTTCCTCCCGCCGATGGAGGAGGACCGGCCCGTCCCGCTGATCTGGTACCTTTCGGGCCTCACCTGCACGCATGCCAATGTCACCGAGAAGGGCGAGTTCAGACGCGCCTGCGAAGAGGCGGGCGTCGCCTTCATCGCGCCAGACACATCCCCTCGCGGTGACGATGTTCCCGACGCGGCGGACGAATACGATTTCGGCAAGGGCGCTGGCTTTTATGTCGATGCGACGCGCGAGCCGTGGCGCAAGCACTACCGCATGCGCAGCTATATCGAGCGCGAGCTACCCGAACTGGTTGCCGAGAATTTCCCGCTCGATATGACCCGGCAGTCGATCACCGGCCATTCGATGGGCGGCCACGGTGCGCTGACGATCGGGCTGCGAAATCCCGAACGCTTCCGGTCGATCAGCGCCTTCAGCCCGATCGTCGCGCCGAGCCAGGTTCCCTGGGGCGAGAAAGCCTTGGGGCGCTACCTCGGCGATGACCGGGCGAGCTGGCGCGAATACGACGCCGTCGCCCTGATCGAGGATGGTGCGCGGCACGACCACATCCTCGTCGACCAGGGAACGGCGGACAACTTCCTCGACGAACAGCTCCAGACCCACCGCCTCGTCGAGGTATGCGAGGCAGCGGGCATGCAGCCGGAAATCCGCATGCAGGAGGGTTACGACCACTCCTATTACTTCATCTCGACCTTCATGGCCGACCATGTCGCGTGGCATGTGGAGCGGTTGAAGGCCTAGCGCCCGCTCACTTCGAACAGTGCATATTCCGCGCGCCAGTTGGCGCCGCCCTTCGCGACTTCGTGCTCGCGAGTGAAGAACCAGCGGTTCTCGATCACGATGCCGAGGTCGGCGGCGAGCTGTTCGAAGTCCTTCACCGTCACGTGGTGGATGTTCTGCGTCTCGTACCAACTGACCGGCAGATGACGCGTCACCGGCATGCGACCCTTGCTCATCAGCGCCCAGCGCATGCGCCAGTAGGCGAAATTGGGGAAGCTGACGAAGGCGCGGCTGCCGACGCGCAGCAGTTCGCGCAGCATGTGGTCGGGCCGCGCGGCGGTCTGCAGTGTCTGGCTGAGGATCGCGACGTCGAACGCGCCGTCGGGATAGAAGGTCAGGTCCTTGTCAGCATCGCCCTGCACCACCGACAGCCCGCGCGCGACGCAGCGCTCGACGCATACCGGATCGATCTCGATCCCGCGCGCATCGACGCCCTTCTCGTCGCGCAAGGTGGCGAGCAGCACCCCGTCGCCGCAGCCGACATCGAGCACGCGCGCGCCTTGCGGCACATGGGCGGCGATCACCGCGAGATCGGGGCGCAATGCGTCACCCATCGAGGAAACCCTTCACCACCCGGTCGAGCGCGGGGACATCGAGCAGGAAGCTGTCATGCCCGAACGGTGCGGACAGTTCGACGAAGCTGACCGGCGCGCCGGCGGCATTGAGAGCGTGGACGACATGGCGGCTCTCCGAAGTCGGGTAGAGCCAGTCGCTGTCGAAGCTGACCACGCAGAAGCGCGCCTTCGTGCCGGCGAAGGCATCCGCAAGCTTGCCTTCCTGCCCGTCCTTGGCGTGCTCTTCGGCAATGTCGAAATAATCCATCGCGCGGGTGATATAGAGGTAGCTGTTCGCATCGAAGCGCCGGGTGAAGCCGCTGCCCTGGTAGCGCAGGTAGCTCTCGACCTGGAAATCCGCATCGAAGCCGAATGTCTTTTCCTCGCGGTCCTGCAAGCGGCGACCGAATTTCTCGGTCAGCCCTTCCTCGGACAGGTAGGTGATGTGCGCCGCCATGCGCGCAACCGCGAGGCCGGCATCGGGCGCACTTTCGCCGCCGTAATAGTCCCCGCCCTGCCAGTTCGGGTCGGCCATAATCGCCTGCCGCCCTACTTCGTGGAAAGCAATGTTCTGTGCCGAGTGGCGAGCGGTCGTCGCGATGGCGAGAACGCGCTCGGCGCGCTCGGGCCAGTTGGCCGCGAGGCTCAATGCCTGCATCCCGCCCATCGATCCGCCGACCACGGCATGGAGCCGTTCGATCCCGAGCGCATCGAGCAGCGCGACGAGCCCGCGGACCATGTCGCGAATGGTGATGACCGGGAAGCGCATCGCATAGGGCGCGCCATCCGCAGCCGCGCTCGCCGGGCCGGTCGAGCCCATGCAACTGCCGATCACATTGGCGCAGATCACGTGGTAGCGATCGGTGTCGATCGGCTTTCCGGGTCCGACCATGCGTTCCCACCAGCCCGGCTTGCCGGTCACCGGATGGGTGCTCGCGACATACTGGTCGCCCGTCAGCGCATGGCAGATGAGGATCGCGTTCGACTTGTCGCCCGCCAGCTCGCCATAGGTCTCGTAAGCGATCTGCACGCCCGAAAGCACCTGTCCGCTGTCGAGCGGCAGGTCGGTCGGAAGCGAGAGGGTCTGGAAGGGCGTGCTCAAATCTGGCCTTGGGTCACACGAAACAAGAGTGCATCGACAGGTCCCGCGCGAACGGGTCTAGGGAAAGCTTCTCTATCCGCTCGCCCCGAACTTGTCGAAGGGCTGTATTTCTTTATGGCCTGAAACCCACGATGGCAGACGAACCGCACAACAACCGGCCGACCATAAAGCCCTGGATCGAGGGCATTCATGCCTATGTGCCGGGCAAGGCCAAGGCGAGCGACGGGCGCGAGCTCGTGAAGCTTTCCGCCAACGAGAACCCGCTCGGCTGCAGCGAGGCGGCGCTGGCTGCAATGGCAGAGGCCCGCCATCCGGCGCTCTACCCCGATCCCGATGCGACTGCCCTGCGCGCGGCGATCGGCGAACTGCACGGCGTCGATCCGGCGCGGATCGTCTGCGGGACGGGCTCGGACGAACTGCTCAACCTTGCCGCGCAGGCCTATGCCGGGCCGGGCGATGAAGTGCTGTTCTCGCGCTACAGCTTCTCGGTCTACGACATCGCTGCGCGCCGCTGCGGCGCGACGCCGGTCGAGGCGGAGGACCGCGACTACTCCATGGATGTGGATGCGCTGCTCGCAGCCGTCACCGACCGGACGCGGGTGGTGTTCCTCGCCAATCCGAACAATCCGACCGGAACCTACCTGCCGCGCGAGGAGATTGCGCGCCTCCATGCCGGCCTCCCGCGCGAAGTGCTGTTCGTGCTCGACCAGGCCTATGGCGAGTATCTCACGGCGGCGGAGGACGACGGAGGCCTCGAACTCGCCGCCGCCCACGAGAACGTGCTCGTCACCCGGACCTTCTCCAAGATCTACGGGCTTGCCGGCGAGCGGATCGGCTGGGGCACCGGCGCGCCGCATATCGTCGATGCGCTCAACCGCATTCGCGGGCCGTTCAACGTGACCAACCACGGGCAGGCGGCGGCAAAAGCGGCCTGCGGCGACCAGTCATTCGTCGAACATTCGCGCGAGCATAATGCCGCCGAATTGCAGCGCTTTGCCGAGGCGATGGATGCGCTCGGCAATCACGGCATCCGCACGGTGCCGAGCAAGGCGAACTTCCTGCTTGTCCTGTTCGAAGGCGCGCTTTCGGCCGAGACTGCGCTGCAGGCACTGGCCGACGGCGGCTATGCCGTGCGGCATCTGCCGGGACAGGGGCTGCCCCATGCGCTGCGCATCACCATCGGCACGCGCGAGCAGATGGACGCGATCGCCGCGATCATCCGCGAGCAAGCGGAGCAGGCGGGATGAGTTTCGAGCGCGTTGCGATCATCGGCCTCGGCCTGCTCGGCGGCTCGCTCGGCCTTGCGATCCGCGAGAACCTGACCGGCTGCACCACGACGGGCTACGATGCCGATCCCAAGACCCGCGAGCGCGCTGCACAGCTCGGCTTGGTCGATTCCGTCAAGGAAACCGCCAGCGAGGCTGTCGCTGATGCCGATCTCGTCATCCTCTGCGTGCCCGTCGGCGCAATGGCCGATGCGGCGCGCGATTTCGCCGGCAGCCTGCCTGCCGGTGCGGTGGTGACCGATGTCGGCTCGTCGAAGCAATCGGTCGGCGAGGCCTTGGCCGCGGCCCTGCCCGATCACACCATCATCCCGGCCCACCCGGTTGCCGGTACCGAGCAAAGCGGGCCGGATGCCGGGTTCGCCAGCCTGTTCAGCCACCGCTGGTGCATCCTCACACCGCAGGAGGATGCGCCCTCCGATGCCGTCGCCAAACTCACGCAGTTCTGGGAAGGTCTCGGCGCGAAGGTCGAGATCATGGATGCCGAGCATCACGACCTCGTCCTCGCTGTGACGAGCCACATCCCGCACCTCATCGCCTATACCATCGTCGGGACCGCCTCCGACCTCGAGGATGTGACGCGCGGCGAGGTGATCAAGTATTCCGCCGGCGGTTTCCGCGATTTCACGCGCATTGCCGCGTCCGATCCGGTGATGTGGCGCGATGTCTTCCTCAACAATCGCGATGCGGTGCTCGAAGTGCTCGGGCGCTTCAACGAGGATCTCTCGGCCCTCCAGCGCGCGATCCGCAATGGCGATGGCGAGAAGCTGCACGAGCTCTTCAGCCGCACCCGCGCGATCCGGCGTTCGATCATCGAGGAAGGGCAGGATGATGCGCGGCCCGACTTCGGGCGCAAGGATCACTGATCAGCTGTTGAGCGCGTTGAGCGCCTGCTCGACCTTCTTCTCGACCTCGGCGCGCGGCAGGCCGGGCGGGATCGTCTCGCCGAACTTGTAGGTGATCGTCCCGGGCTGCTTGATCCAGCGATGGTAGAGCGGCCCCGAGTTCACCGCGACCGGCACAATCGGCAGGTGGAGCAGCTTGTAGAGCCCCGCGAACCCAGGCCTCAGCGGCGCAACCGTGCCATGCGGGATGCGCGTACCTTCCGGAAACAGCACCAGCTCGCGCCCTTGCGACGAG
This sequence comes from Erythrobacter sp. HKB08, assembly GCF_004114695.1. Taxonomy (NCBI): domain Bacteria; kingdom Pseudomonadati; phylum Pseudomonadota; class Alphaproteobacteria; order Sphingomonadales; family Erythrobacteraceae; genus Erythrobacter; species Erythrobacter sp. HKB08. The sequence goes on along the minus strand of NZ_CP035310.1, from coordinate 916,915 downwards.
CGCTCCCTCGCCGCCGCGACCATCTTGCGCAGCGCCTTCGCCCCCTGGTTGCGCGCGACGGGCACGCAGCCATAGCGCTCGGCCACCAGCCCCCAGCCGGGCAGGTCGAACATCTCCTGCTTGGCGAAGGGCGCGGGGTATTCGAAGATCCGCGGCAGATCGAGCGCCTCGAGCATGCTTTCGTGCTTGAAGACATAGAGCGCCGGCCCCTCGATCGGGCCGCCTTCCATCTCGATATGGATGCCGAGCAGGTTCTTGAGGCACCAGTGATGGAACCGCGCCCAGATGCGCACCCACTTGCGGTAGGCCTCGGCGTTGATGAACATGATCGGCATCGCGATCAGCACGAGGATCGGGCTGCCGATATAGAAAACGGGATAGTAGAGGAGATTGCGCAGGAGGGTCATTGCCGCTCAGCCCCTCCAGAGCCCGAAAATCCAGGTCGCGAGCAGCTTGTGATACTCGAGGAAGAGGATGCGCAGCGAAGGCTCCGACGGCACTGCATCGCTGCGGATCGCCACGTCGTCGGGCAGCGCGCGGCGAAGTTCCACGCGGGCGCGGCGCATATGCCAGTCGGTCGTCACGAGGCGCACCGACTTGAGCTTGCGTCCCTCGACCCATTCCGCCGTTTCGGTCGCATTGCCGCGCGTATCGACCGCCATCGAACCGAGCGTTACGCAGCATTCCATCTGCTGCTCGGAAACCTCGAACTGCGCGGCGAATTCGCCCGGCTTCACCTCGGGATCGACGCCGGTGACGAGCAGCGCCTCGACCTTGCCCTGGTCGAGCAGTTCGAGCCCGCGCTCGATACGGCCAGCCGCGCCGGTCGGCACGATGGCCGCATCGCCGGTCTTCGCGTCGAGCGGACCGGGCAGCCAGATGGTGAACCACAGGAAGCCGAGGAACCACACGACTGCCAGGCCTGCAAGGAAACGCCGCATCACAGGATCCGCCTCAGCGCGAGGAGCACGGTCAGCCGCGCGGTGATCATGGCGATGGCGATGGCAGCGAAGGGGATCGCGATGATGATCGCCCAATCGACCATGCCGAGGGCGCCGCCCGCCATCATGCCCGAACCGAGCGCATCGAATTGCCTGCCGAGCAGCAGCACCGCGCCCGCTCCGGCAGCAAGGCCGACAGCCCCGCCGAGCGTCGCGTCGAAGCCGATCGAGCGCTCGAAAATACGTGCGATCTGCGCATCCGTGCCGCCCAGCATGTGCACAACCTCGATCGTCGGGAAATTGCCGCCGAGCGCGCTGCGGGCTGCGAGCCACACTGCCGCGACGCTTGTCAGCGCCAACAACACGACCAGCGCGAGTGCGAGATATTGCAGCGAGGCGATCGCGTCGAATACCGGGCCGAGCCAGCTTGCCTGTGCATCGATCCGCGCATCGGGCGCGCGCTCCGCCAAATCGCGTTGCAGCCGGTCGAGCACATCCTGCGTCGCCGGACCTGCCAGGCGCACGTCGATCAATGCGGGGACCGGCACGGTTTCGTTGTCGACCCCAACGCCGAGCCAGGGTTCGAGCAGCGCATCGAGTTCCTCGTCGGGCACGCGGCGGGTCGAGGCGACTGCCGGGTCCGCTTCGAGTGAGGCGATGGCGATGGCAGCCTGCCGCTCGCGCAGCTCCGGCGAGGCTTCGAGGATCTGGACGGTCGCGCCGCCGGCAAGCTCGGCGCGCGCAGTGCCCGCGATATTGCTCAGGGCCAGCCCGCCCGCCGCAGCGACGACGACGAGCGCTACCATGATCGCGATGACCCACGGCATCGGCCCTGCGAGCCGCGCTTGCGGGACGAGCTGGGCGGCCCGCTGGCCGCCGAAGCGCGAGAAACCGCGCACGATCGAGCGGCCGACGGTCGGCGGCTTCTTCATGCGCTGCGCCCCTGCGTCATCGGTCGCGGCGGGTAGCGCAGCGCGCCGGTCGGGTCGGACAGCCGCCCCTTGTCGAGCCGCATGATGAGCGATTCCGGCACTTTCTTGAGCAAGTGCACATCGTGGGTCGCGACCACCACGGTCGTCCCCAGCCGGTTGAGCGCCTCGAACAGGCGCAGCAGCTTCAGCGCCATGTCGGGATCGACGTTACCGGTCGGCTCGTCGGCCACCAGCATGTCGGGCCGCCCGATCACCGCGCGGGCGATGGCGACGCGCTGCTGTTCACCGCCGGACAGAGTTGCAGGTTTCGAATCGAGCCGGTGCGACAGGCCGACCCAGTCGAGCATGTCGGCGACCGGCTTGGCGAGATCGCTCTCGCGCACGCCCGAGACACGCAGCGGCAGTGCGACATTGTCGAACGCCGACAGGTGCGGGACGAGGCGGAAATCCTGGAATACGACGCCGAGGCGGCGGCGATAGGCCGGCAGCTTCTTGCGCGGCAGGGTGATGACGTCGGTCCCGAACATGCGGATCGCGCCGCGCGACGGGCGCTGCGCAAGGTAGAGCATCTTCAGGAGCGAGGTCTTGCCCGCGCCGCTCGCGCCGGTGAGGAAGTAGAAACTGCCGGGAAAAAGCGTGAAGGAGACGTCGCTCAACACCTCGCGATCCGGGCCGTATCGCAAGCCGACATTGTCGAATGTGACGACCTCGCCGTCAGGGCCGGTCATGACGGCGCCCCCGAAAACGGGCTCGATTGGCCGGTAATTAGCATCGTTGCGGGCCTATAGCGGTCCTTCCATGTGGAAAAAAGCCACTGTCGCGGCTGCCCACAGCCTGCAAGCCTTGTTGCACAAGTCGCGGGAACGTAAGAACTTCGGTCACGATGATTATCGCCTGCCCCGCCTGTTCGACGCGCTACGTCGTTCCCGACAGTGCCATCGGCGTGGAAGGCCGCACCGTGCGCTGCGCCAAATGCCGGCACAGCTGGTTCCAGGACGGTCCGGAAATTTCCGCGCCCGAAACGGCCAAGGCAGCGCCTTCGCCCAGCGCGCGCCCAGGGTTCGACGGCGTGCAGCGCACGGCCGAAGCCAGCCCTCCTCCTCCGCCCCCTCCTCCTCCGCCGCCTGCACCAGCACCGGCTCCTGTCGAGGAACCGGCCGCGAACGAGCAGGCCGAAGAGGCGGTAGACGACGCACCGCATCCGCCGCCTCCGATCGCAGCGCCCGAAAGGGACGAGCCGGTCGAGGCCGAGCCGGAGCCCGTTCCCTCAGTCGTCGAGACGCAGCCGGCCCCGCCGCCGGAAGAGGACTACGACGAGGTTTCGCAGTTCGAATACGAGCCGCCCTTCCGCGGTCGCCGCAACCCGCTCAAGATCTGGACCGCTGCGGCAGCCGTCTTTGCGCTGGTCGCGACCGGCACGGTCGTCGCAGTCAGCTATTACGGCTTCCCAGACTGGGTGCCGGTCAGCCGCCCGCTGTTCGGGCCGGAGCAGCCCGATCTCGTGCTCGACTTCCCGGCCGACCAGCAGGACCGCCGCACGCTTCCCAACGGGACCGAATTCTTCGGCGCGAGCGGCACCATCACCAATGTCGGGCGCGAGACGGTGCGCGTACCGCCGATCCTGATCGTCATGCGCGACCAGCGCGAGCGCAAGGTCTACGACTGGATCGTCATGCCGCCGCAGGACACGCTGGCACCGGGCGAGAGCCTGACGATCAACGAGGCGGCGACCAATATTCCCAAGTCGGCGAAATATGCCGAGATCGGCTGGAAGGGCGAGCGCTAGCGCCGAAGATCGCGCGCGTCCCGAATTATTTCTCGCAACTGCGCAAACAGGCGCTTGCCGAGTCAATATCGCTTTGCTAGTGGCGCGCTCCTACCGAGCGGGACGGCTCTCGTCCCGCTAACCCTCGAGTGCGGTCGTGGCGGAACTGGTAGACGCGCAACGTTGAGGTCGTTGTGGGTGAATAACCCGTGGAAGTTCGAGTCTTCTCGACCGCACCATTTCTCTCCCATCATTGGCGAAATTGCCCCTCGCGGGCCGCGCACATTTATGTGTGCCGCCATGCGACAAGGCTAACGCGCGACTGATTTCGACCGGCAACGCGGTTGCAATTGTTACGGAAATGCGGTCCCATGCCCCGTTTGCTGGGATGGGGAGGCAAGCGCGATTCTATGGCAGAATCTCTGCGCCAGGACATTTTGTTTACCGGGCTGACGCGGCCGCAGATGTTTGCCGGCGTTACCTACAGCTATTTCGTCGTGAATCTTATCGTCACGGCGGAGCTTTTCCTGATCCTGAAAAGCTGGTGGGTCATCCTCGCTGCCCTGCTCATCCATGGCATCGGCATGATCCTGTGCGTGCGCGAGCCGCGCATCATCGATCTCTGGCTGACACGCGTGCGCTACTGCCCGCGGGTCAAGAATCACGCGTTGTGGCGATGCAACTCCTACCGCCCCTGACCCGCGACAAGAGGGCGATCGCCCGCGAGGCCCCTGCCGGGCAGCACCTGCCCTATGCGCGGCATATCGACGAACGCACGATCGAAACGCGCGATGGCATGCTGATGCAGACCATCCGGCTCGGCGGCCTGATGTTCGAGACCGCCGACAGCGACGAGCTGAATTACCGCGCCGAACTGCGCGACGCGATGCTGCGCACGCTTTCGAGCTCGCGCTTTGCGGTCTACCATCACCTCGTGCGGCGCTCGGCTGCCGTGTCGCTCTCGCCCGACGAGGGCGATGGTTTCGCAGCGAAACTCGACGAGCGCTGGCGCGGGCGCTTCGATGCAAAGCAGCTCTATGTGAACGAGCTGTTCCTCACCATCGTAAGGCGCCCGTTGCAGGGAAAGGTCGGCATTGCCGACCGCGTGCAGGGCTGGTTGGGCCGCAAGACCGATACCAATGCAGCACGGATCGCTGCGGACCGGCACGCGCTCGGCAACGCGGTCGATGCGCTGGTTGCAGCGCTGGGCCAGTACGAGCCGCGCGTGCTGGAGGTTTACGAGACCCCCGAGGGCCGCCGGTCGGAACCGCTCGAATTCCTCTCCTACCTGTTCAATCACGACATGCGACCCGTCCAGATCCCGCATGGCGATCTCGGCCTGCACGTACCTGCGCGGCGTATCAGCTTCGGGCGCGACGCGGTCGAGCTGGCGCCTTCGGGCCACCTGAAGCGCAATTTCAGCGCCCTCGTCTCGATCAAGGACTGGCCGGGGCGAACCATGCCCGGCATGTTCGACGAGCTGTCGCGCCTGCCGTTCGAGATCGACATCAGCCAGAGCTTCGCACTTGTCGAACGGCGCGAGGCGCTATCGCGCATGAACCTGGTGCTGCGGCGCATGCAATCGGCCGAGGACGAGGCATTTTCGCTGCGCGACGAACTTGCAGCGGCGAAGGACGAAGTCGCCGCCGGACGCGCAGGCTTCGGCGAGCATCACACGACGATCGCGGTCCATGCCGAGAGCCTCGAAACGCTCAATTCGCATGTTGCCGAAGTCATCGCGCTGATGGCCGATCTCGGCATTACCGGCGTGCGCGAGGATATCGCGCTCGAGCCGACCTACTGGGCGCAGTTCCCCGCGAACTTCCGATATATCGGCCGGCGCGGACTGGTCTCTACGACCAATTTCGCAAGCTTCGCCTCGCTGCACAATTTCCCGGTCGGGCGCGCGCACGGCAATCACTGGGGGGATGCCGTCACCCTGTTCGAGACGACTGCCGCCGGGCCTTATTTCTTCAATTTCCACCAGGGCGATCTCGGCAATTTCACCGTCATCGGGCCTTCCGGCTCGGGCAAGACGGTGCTGCTCAACTTCCTGCTCGCCCAGGCGCAGAAGTTCGCACCGCGCACGATCCTGTTCGACAAGGATCGCGGCGCGGAGCTGTTCATTCGCGCTATCGGCGGGCGCTACGACCGGCTCTCGCCCGGCCAGCCGTCGGGCCTCAACCCCCTCCAGCTCGAGGACACGGCCGAAAACCGCGCATTCCTGCTCGACTGGCTGGCAGTGCTGGCGGGCGATGTCGGCCCGAGCGAGATGGACATGCTGCGCGATGCCGTCGCGACCAATTTCGAGCAGCCGATGAAGCGCCGCCGCCTGCGCTATCTCGTCGAGCTTTTCCGCGGGAGCGACCGGCCTCGCAGCGACGACCTCTACGCCCGCATGGCCCCGTGGTGGGGCGAAGGCGAGCGGGCCTGGCTGTTCGACAATGCACAGGACACGACCGACCTGTCCGAGATGACCGTCGGTTTCGACATGACCGCGATCCTCGACGATCCGGCAGCCCGGACCCCGGCCATGCTCTACTTCTTCCACCGCGTGGACGAACGGCTCGACGGAAGCCCGGCGGTCATCGTGATCGACGAAGGGTGGAAGGCACTCGACGACGACATCTTCGTCCAGCGGCTGAAGGATTGGGAAAAGACGATCCGTAAACGCAACGGCATCGTCGGCTTCGCCACCCAGAGCGCGCAGGACGCTCTTGAAAGCCGCATTGCAAGCGCGATCCTCGAACAGGCCGCGACGCAGATCTTCATGATCAATCCTAAGGCCCGCGCCGAGGATTACATCAACGGTTTCGGCCTTTCCCGCCACGAATTCGACCTGGTGCGCACCCTGCCCGACAATTCGCACTGCTTCCTGATCCGGCACGGCAAGGACAGCGTCGTCGCCCGGCTCGACCTGACGGGCGAGAACGATTTGCTGACCATCCTGTCGGGCCGCGAAAGCACGGTGCGCCTGTTCGACGAGATTTCGGCCAAGATGGGCACCGATCCGGAAGCCTGGCTCGCCCCGCTGATCGAGAGGGCCGCCTGATCCATGGCCTGCCCCGCAATCATAACCGGCGACCAGTTCCTATCGCGAACCCTCGCGCATATCGATTGCCAGGCGCAATTGCTCGGCAGCTATGGCTACGCGGCGCTCGGCGAGCCCGGCGGCGCGGCATCGACCTTCATGGCCGGCATGCTGACCCTGTTCGTCGCCCTTTATGGCGTGAGGCTGCTGTTCGGGCCGACGCCGGGAGCACGCGACGTGGTGCTGGATGCGGTGAAAGTCGGCATCGTGTTGGCACTGGCCTTTTCATGGCCCGCTTTCCGCACGCTCATCTACAATGTCGTATTGCTCGGGCCGGCAGAGATCGCCGGATCGCTAGTCACCTCTTCGCTTCCGGCGACCGGGGCGGGCTTCGTCGACCGGCTACAGGGTGTCGACAACACGCTGAGCGGGCTGATCGAGGTCGGAACGGGCCGCGGAGACAACACCTCCCTTGCGGGTGGTTCGCTCGGCCCGACTTTCGCCGGGTCCGCACTGCAGGACGATGCGGCATTCGGCTATGCGCGCCTGCTCTACCTGGCGGGCACCGTCGGCTCGCTCGGGCTCTTACGCATTCTCGGCGGGCTCTTGCTTGCCCTCGCCCCGCTGGCTGCGGCGCTGCTGCTGTTCGATGCGACGCGCGGGATTTTCGCCGGTTGGGTCAAGGGGCTGGTGCTGGTGGTAATCGGCTCGATCGGCCTCACCATCGTGCTGGCGGTCGAGCTTGCCATGGTCGAGCCTTGGCTGGCCGACGCGCTGCGCATCCGCGCGCTGGGCTACGCCGCGCCATCCGCCCCGATCGAGATTTTCGCCATGGCGCTCGCCTTCACGCTGGTGAAGTTCGGGATGATCTGGCTGCTCGGCAAGGTCGCCTTCTCGCGCGGCTGGCCCTCGCTTCCGATCCTGCAATCCTCGACAAGCACGAACCAGTTCACCACGCTGCAGCCTGCGCCCGCTGCGCTTGCCCCGACCGCTTCGCGTGCTGAGCGAACGGCGGAAAGCGTCGAGCGGATCGTCACCTCGCAGCGTGGCTACGCGCCCGGCCGTATGTCCCCGGGCTTTTCGACCGCTTCGGCGGCGGACCGCGACCGGCAGGCGTCCGCTCCTGCCACGGGTAGCGGGAGCGCGGCGGCATCGGCGACTATCGACAGGATTGGGACGAGCTGGCGCAGGTCCGCCTATCGCGGATCGATTGCATCGCGCCGGAGGGATGATTTGAAATGAACGCGCACGAAGACTTCCTCGACGAGCCATACGAGGTCCGCGACAGCTGGGCGACCAGCGTGACCGAAGACCTCGAAAAATCGCGCCGCGTCGCGTGGATCGTTGCCAGCGTTTCGCTCGCCATCGCCGCGCTGCTGGCAATCGCGATCGTCATCATGCTGCCGCTCAAGCAGGTCGAACCCTATACGCTGCTGGTCGATCGCCAGACCGGCAATGTCGAAACGCTCGCCCCGCTCGACGAGGCGGTCGTTGCGCCCGATACCGCACTGACCCGCTCTTTCCTCGCGCAATATATCCATTCGCGCGAAGGCTTCGACGGCGACAGCGTGCAGCGCGACTATCGCAAGGTTTCGCTGTGGAGCACGGGCGAGGCGCGCCAGCGCTACCAGCGCCAGATGCTCGCTTCGGACCCCGAAAGTCCGCTCGCCTACATGCCGTCGGGCGGCACGATCGAGACCGAGATCATGAGCATCTCTTCGCTCTCGGCCAATTCGGCACTCGTGCGCTTCACCACGCAGCGGACCGATCCGGGCGCCCAGCCGCAACCGCCGCAATACTGGGCCGCGGTGATCAGCTACCAATTCACCAATGATGCGATGAGCGAGGATGACCGCCTGCTCAATCCGCTCGGCTTCCAGGTAACGCGCTATCGCCGCGACGCGGAAACCATGCCCGAGCCGGTCGAAGCCCCGACCGCCGTGCGCCACCTCACCCCGCGCCCGGCAGCCGAAAGCGCGCCGGCACAGTGAGGATCGCGCTCGCCATCCTGCCCATGTGCCTCGCCGGCCTGTCGCCGCTCGCCGCGCAGGTGAGCCCGGTCCCGGCTGCGGAAAACCCACGCATCCAGTCGGTCCAGTGGACGCCGGGCGAACCGGTCATCCTGACCGCCCTGCCGATGACGACGCTGACTGTCCTGCTCGAACCGGGCGAGCAGATCGAGCGGATTACTTCGGACAATACGCCCTATTTCCAGGTCAATGTTTCCGCCGAAGGCGATGGCCTGCAAATCCGCCCGCTCGCGGATGGTGCAACCGGAAACCTGCGGGTCGAGACCGCGACGCGCACCTACGAGTTTTCCTTGCGCACGAGCAGCGACCTGATGGCAGCATACCTCGTGCGCTTCGACTATGGCGCAGCAGCAAACGGCCTCGCTGCCGAGCAGCCTGCCATGCTCGCCGAACCCGAACCGACGGGTGAGACCTGGCGCTACCGGGTGCGCGGCGACCGCGAGGTGCGCCCCAGCAGGATCAGCGACGACGGCCGGGTGACCCGCATCGAATTCGCGCCCGACCAGCCGCTGCCCGCGGTGTTCGCCATCGGGCCGACCGGTGACGAACAGGTCGTCAACGGACACATGCGCGGCGACGTGTTCGTGATCGACCGCGTGTGGCAACGCCTCGTCTTCCGGATCGACAAGGAGAAGGCGACCGCACGCCGCAACGAACGTCCGGAGCAGGTCGATGGCTGACACCGCAACACCCAAGGACGACGGCCTGCCCGTGGTCGCTGCAGACAAGCCGGGCAATCTCGGCCTCTACGCGTTCCTGCTGGTCGCCCTGCTTGGTTCGATCGGCATCTTCATGGCGATGAATGCCAGCCGCACGGCCGATCAGTCACCCATGCTGCAGCCCGAAAGGGGCATTGCCGGCGGACGCATTTCTTCACCCGCGCCGCTCGCAGTGCCCGGTCGGTTCGACCTTGCGCCGCCCCCTCCCATCGCGCGGCAGGCCAGGCCGCCGATCGCAGCTGCGCCGATCCGCTTGCAACGGGCCGAGCCCTTGCCGCCCCCGTCGTCTTCCGCCGTCGAGAGCCTGCCTCCCCCGCCGAGCTTCCAGCCGGCACCGCCTCCGCCTTCCGTCGTATTCGACCGCACATTCGGCTCGGGCGACCAGGTCACCCAGGCCATCTCGACCGAGACAGGCCGCGTCACGGCGAACCGGTTCAGCAATCCCGGCTACACCATTCCCAAGGGCACGGTGATACCCGCAGTCCTCGAGACCGCGCTCGATTCCACCCGCCCCGGCGGCGTGCGCGCCCTGGTGCAACTCGACGTGCGCGGTTTCGACGGTAGCCGCGTGCTCATCCAGCGCGGCAGCAGGCTCTACGGGGAATACGAGGCGGACCTGCAACCCGGGCAGAAACGGGCACGGGTGCGCTGGACGCGTCTGATTCGCCCGGACGGGGTGACGATCGCCCTCGATTCCCCGGCATCCGACCCGCTCGGCCGCGCAGGCATCAAGGGCGATGTCGATACGAAGTTCTGGCAACGCTTCGGCGGAGCTGTCCTCCAGTCGGTGCTCGACATAGGCGTCGGCATCGCGACCAGCGAGGCGACCGACGGGGTCATCGTCGCCCTGCCCGGCAGCACCCAGAACGTGCAGGTGCAGGACGGCAATCGCGTCCTCCCGACGCTCAAGGTGCGCCACGGGACGAGCGTTTCCGTCTTCGTCGCGCGCGATCTCGACTTCTCGACCGTCGATGGCTGAGGTGGAAGCGGGCTACTATCTCGACAGCTTCCTTGCGCCGCTCGCGCCCTATCTCGCGCGCGAGGACGTCACCGACATCTGGATCAACCGGCCCGGCGAAATCTGGATCGAGAGCCTCGGCGGCAAGGTCGAGCGGCACACGGAAAAGGCGCTGGACGAGAAGCGCCTCTCGCGCCTCGCAAAGCAGATCGCAGCCCAGTCGTCGCAAGGGATCAGCCGCGCCCAGCCGCTGCTCGCTGCAAGCCTGCCGGACGGTTCGCGCGTCCAGATCTGCGCCCCGCCCGCGACACGCAGTGGCCATGCTTTCGCAATCCGCAAGCATGTATCGGCCGATCTCTCGCTTGCCGACTGGGATGAAGCCGACGCCTTTGCTTCGCTCGAAGGCGGCGAAGCGGCGCTCGAAACGGAGAGCCGGCACCGCGCGCTGGGCGGCCGCGAGGCGGCGGATTACCTGCGCAGTGCAGTGGCGAACCGGCAGAACATCATCGTCGCCGGCGGCACTTCGAGCGGTAAGACGACTTTCCTCAATTCCCTCCTCGCCGAGATCCCGCAGGAGGAGCGCCTCGTCCTGATCGAGGATACCGAGGAACTGAAGCTTCGGCACGAGAACGCGGTGGGCCTGATTGCTGCACGCGGCGAACTTTCGGAAGCGGCCGTCACGGCCGAGGACTTGCTGATAGCCGCGCTGCGCCTTCGCCCCGATCGCATCATCCTGGGCGAATTGCGCGGGCGGGAGGCTTTCACCTTCCTGCGCGCAGTGAACACCGGCCATCCCGGCTCGATGACCTCGATCCATGCCGACACGCCGCAACGCGCGATCGAACAGCTCGCCCTGCTCGTCCTGCAGGCAGGATCGACGCTGTCACGCGACGATGTGCGCCATTACGTGCGCGAGAGCATCGACGTGTTCGTCCAGCTCGAGCGCGTCGCCGGCAAGCGCAGGGTTGCACAGGTGCTGGTGCGCGAATGACCGAAGTACTCGCCTCGGCCAGCCTGTTCGACGCGCGCGGCGGCAGCCCGCTCGGCAGCGCGATCGGATGGATCAACGGCACGTTGCTGGGCAGTACGGCGACGATCCTGTGTGTCCTCGCCGTAGCGACCATCGGCCTGCTGATGCTGACGGGGCGTTTTCCGGTGAAGGAAAGCCTGCGCGTCGTGCTCGGCTGCTTCCTCCTGCTCGGCGCCCCGGCCCTCGCACTTGCCATATCGACCGGTTGGCGACAAGCGTCGCCGCCTGCGCCTCCGCCGGTCGTCGTGTTCGAGCAGAGCGATCCGCGCGGCGACCTGCCGCCGGCACCGGCGCCTCCGCCAGTGCCGGCCGAGCAGCCCTAAATTAAGCCGCCTTCGACAGCTCCATGAAGCGCGCGAGGTGTTCGTCCTCGTCGCCAAGCAGGTGGCCGAGCATGGTCAGGCGCTTGGCGAAATGCGACAGCGGCAGCTCCCACGTCATGCCGATGCCGCCATGCATCTGGATCGCTTCCTCGGTAGCGAGGCGTCCGGTCTTGCCGACGGTATATTTCGCTGCCGAGCCGAAGCGGTCGCGCGCCGTCTCGCCCTTGTCGAAATTGGCCGCCGCATTGATCGCCGCGGAGCGCGCCTGCTCGATCTCGAGCGCGACGGTCGCCATGCGGTGCTGCAGCGCCTGGAACTTGCCGATCGGGATGCCGAACTGCTTGCGCGTTTTGAGGTAGTCGATCGTGCTGTCGCGCAGCACGTCCATCACCGCGACCGCTTCCCAAACCGTGCCGACCAGCCCCATGGCATGCGCCGCGTCGACCGAAGCCTTCGCATCGCGCGCCAGCAGCTTGCCCGGCGCACCGTCGAGCACCAGCTCGCCTGCGGTGCCGCCGTCCACCAGCGGATAATCGCGGCGTTCGACGCCCGAGGCAGTCAGGTCGACGAGGAATGCCGCCAGCTGGCCATCCAGCTCTGCCGTGACGACCGCGAGGTCCGCCGCGCCGAGGTAGTCGACCACGCCCTTGCGGCCGGTCAGCGTGTGGCCGTCGCCCGAAGCGCTTGCTGTCGTCGCATCGGCAATGCTGCCGTCTGCGTTGACCGCCGGCTCATGCGCGAACGTCAGCATGGTCGCACCCGCGATGACGTTTTCTAGCGTGTCGGTATCGCCGGCATCGGCCAGGATACGACCGCCGATCAGCGTCGCGAGAAACGGACCGACAGCGATTGCGCGGCCCACTTCGCCGAACACCACGCCGACATCGAACGGCGTGCCGCCGAAACCGCCTGCCTCTTCGCCGAACAGCGCGCCGAGCACGCCGAGTTCGGCGAGCCCCTGCCACACGTCCTTGTCGAAGCCTTCGTCGCTTTCGATCGCGGCATTGCGCGCTTCCCAGCCCGCCTTGTCGGCGAGAAAGCGCGAGAACGAATCGACCAGCATCTGCCGGTCTTCACCAATCGAGAAATCCATGTCGGTTAAAGCTCCAGCTTGGCCTTCGTGATGATTTCGCGCTGCACCTCGTTGGAGCCGCCGAAGATCGAAAGCTTGCGATTGTTGAAATAGGCACCCGCAACCGGCGCAGCCCATTCGGGGCCGACCGGCTCGCCGTTGAAGCCTTCCTCCAGCGCCTCGCTGACGAAGGGCTGCGCATAGCGGCCCGCCGCGCGGCGGAAGAGGTCGGTGATTTCCTGGCGGATCTCGGTGCCGCGGATCTTGAGCATCGAGCTTTCCGCCATCGGCGTGTGGCCCGCGCCCGCCGCGTCGAGCACGCGCAGGTTGGTCGTTTTCATGTTCTCGAGGTCGATCTCGAGCTTGGCGACGCGCTGCGCGAAGAACGGGTCATCGGCGAGCGGCTTGCCGTTACGAATGGTGGTCTGCGCCGCTTCCTTGAGCTGGTCGAGCAGCGCCATCGACATGCCGACACCGGCAATGTTGGTGCGCTCGTAGCTCAGCAGGTACTTGGCGTAGGTCCAGCCCTTGTTCTCTTCGCCCACGAGGTTCTCGACCGGCACCTTCACATCGGTGAAGAAGACCTCGTTCACCTCGAAATCGCCATCGAGCAGCTTGATCGGGCGCACTTCGATGCCCGGCGTCTTCATGTCAATCAGGAGGAAGGAGATGCCTTCCTGCTTCTTGCCTTCCTTGCTCGTGCGCACGAGGCAGAAGATCCAGTCGGCATACTGGCCGAGCGTCGTCCAGGTCTTCTGGCCGTTGACGATGTAGTGATCGCCCTCGCGCACTGCCTCGGTCTTGAGGCTGGCGAGGTCCGAACCTGCGCCCGGTTCGCTATAGCCCTGGCACCACCAGTCGGTCCCGTCGAGGATGCGCGGCAGGTAATGGCGGCACTGTTCCTCGCTGCCGTATTTCATCAGCACCGGCGCGAGCATCGAGATGCCGAAGGGCACGATGCGCGGGGCATGCGCCATGGCGCTTTCGGTTTCGAAGATGAAGCGCTCCATCACGCTCCAGCCCGTGCCGCCCCATTCGACCGGCCAGTGATTGGCCAGCCAGCCGCGCTCGTTGAGGATGGCGTGCCATTCCTCCATGTCTTCCTTGGTCAGGCGCTTGCCGGTGCGCACCTTTTCCGAAAGGCGCGCGGGCAGCTTTTCCTTCAGAAATTCGCGGACTTCCTGCTGGAAGGCCTTTTCCTCTTCGGTGAAATCGAGATCCATTTCCCTAGTCCCATTGCTGCAAAACCGCGGATTTCCGCGACTCTCGGCAGGGGTCGTAGCTGATGGAGAGGCCCCGCGTAAACCACGCAAACGCTATCGCCCCATGCCGTAGCGGCAAGGCGTGGAGCGGGTCTCGATTGTCATTGAAATGGTGCCCAGAAGAGGACTCACAGCGATTTTCACATAGCTGAACATATTGGCATTTTTTCTCGTTATTTCACAATGCTATGCGCGGAGTACCCCCAACATAGCTGAACATTGATTTTCACAATTTCGCATGTCAAAAGGTGGACTATTGGGTAGGCTCTCATGTTCGAGTCCCAAAATGCGAAAAGGTGGGCTGTGAAGCTGAATGCGCTTACTCAGATGCGGGCCAGAAACCTTGACGCAGGCAAATATGCTGATGGCCAAGGCCTCTGGTTGATCAAGCGATCTAAGGGCGCTGGCAAGTGGATTGTCCGTCTCGTTATTCGTGGCAAGCGGCGTGAGATGGGTTTGGGTTCCTGGCCCGACGTATCAATCGCAGAAGCGCGTGAGAGGGCTGCTGAAGCCCGAAAAGCGGTTCGCGACGGCCTAGACCCGATTGTGGAGCGGGCGAAGCAGCGCCAAGCCCCGAACGTCGTGACGCTTGCAGAGGCGGCGCGAGGCTGTTTCGAGGCCAAGAAGGCCGAACTCAAGAATGCCAACGCCGTCAAACGCTGGCTCGGCCTCCTTGAAAACCATGTTCTGCCCAAGATCGGCAACATCCCGGTCGAGGACATTGACCAGCACATGATCAAGAAGACACTGGAGCCGCTTTGGCACAGCAAAGCGGAGACCGCTCGCAAGTCACTCGGGCACATCGGGCAAACGCTCAAGTACGCAGCTGCGTTAGGGCTCGAAGTCGATCTGCAGGCAACTATGAAAGCAAGGGCTCTTCTCGGCAAACAGCGGCACAAGACTGAGCACATACCATCGATGCCATACGCCGATGCGCCAAAGTTCTATCGTTGGCTTTGCGATCAGGAGCATACCGCGGCACTAGCCTTGCGTTTCCTCATCCTCACTGCCGCCAGGACCAGCGAAGTTCGCCTCGCTACCATCAATGAGTTTGAGGATGGCGTTTGGAAGCTCACACCCGAGCGCACGAAGACTGGGCGCGAGCATCGCGTGCCACTAAGCGCGGAAGCAATCGCAATAGTCGACATCGCAAGGGAACGCTCGCCGAATAAGTATCTTTTCCCAGCGCTGCGCGGCAAGCCAATCTCCGATATGGCTATGTCGACTTTCATGAAGAGAGAAGGATACGAGGCCAGACCACACGGCTTCAGAACTACGTTTCGCACGTGGGCTGAGGAGCAAACTGATGCCGCCTTTGAGGTCAAGGAAGGGGCGTTAGGCCACCATGTCGATGCTGGGGTTGTTGGAGCTTATCAGCGATCAGATCGACTAGAGAGGCGGCGTTCATTGCTTGTCGCTTGGGAAAGCCATCTTTTGCTGCCGATATCGGCTTAGGAAGCGCCAAAAGCCGCCATCACCACAAACGATTTTGCCTCGCCCTGCAGGACTGCCTTACGCTACGCTTCAGGCCGCCCAGCAGGGCGAACATAACCGCCGGAACTCTGACTTGACCGGTGGGCCACCCTGATGGGGCAGGTCACAAGCCGCAAATAGCCGAAATCCTAACTCTCAGTGTGGCTCACTTCTCTGGGGGCAGGTCAAGCCATCAGCGCACCTTCACACCTTCTTGATTTGCTGAACCTTTCGGGTTCTGCGAACCTCCACGGTCACATCGCTAGCTGCCGCCTTGGCGCGATCGCGAGCCGCCTTTTCTTCCGCGCGCTCTCTGGCGCTGAGCTTCCCTGCCTTCTTTGCGGCGATTTTCTTGCGCTTCTTCTCAGCCTTACGTTTGTCGCGTTTGGCCTCGATCTGATCGAGCACTTCCTGTGGCAGCGGCTCCTCAGGGCCATTCGATTTCGAGAACCAACCCTTGCTGTGAGGACCGATAATCGTTGATCCGCCACTATAGCTCCCTCTGCCCATCAGTTGGATTGCCCCCCTGGATCCCGACCAGTTTGCAGAAACAAAAAATCCTGAGAGAGCGAGCCTTCCCATTCCCAGCCGTCAGGCATAACCACCTGCTGCACCTCGCTGCCTTTCAGCCTACAAGCCGTGATCATCTGCTCCTCTCTTCCTTGCCAAGGGATCTTCCCACATTCCAGCCAAGGGGTTGGGTACATCAGGCCGCGTTGTTGATCGGCTACCGTGAAGTCGACTGCCACCTCTGAAGCACGGTAGACTAGGCCGACTGTTTCAAGCCGATTGCAGAATGCTTCCACTTCGGCTGGGGACATGAAACCTACCCTCGCGATCTCTCCATCGGCACATAGCGTTGCGTTCGGCACGATCCCCTTGAAGGCGTCCCAATCACCGTCAAAAGCAGCGAGGAGCCGATCAGCCCGAATGATCACCGAAATGGCTTCTGCTAGCACGGCCATTATTCCGCCTCATCCTTTTCATCGAGGACCCAATAGCTCGTCGAGTGCCAGTTCTCCTTCTTCGCAGTCTGCCAATCTTGATCGGTCAAAGCCGCGAGAAAGTCGAAGGCTTCAGTGGTTTTGTTTCGCGATCCTGCCCATTCCAAATGCTCGATCAATCGATCCAGTTTTGATTGTGGAGATGCCTCGGAAGCACCCAAGATCAATGGCAGCGGCGGCCACTCCTCTCGCGAAAACCCTTTGGTGATAGTTTTGAATAGAGCGTGCCAAGCCTTCGGCTCAGGCGCACACCGGCCAGATGCCAAGCATTCCGAGCGGAAGCGTTCAATCTGACCTTCGGCTTGATCCATCAGACGGAGAAGACCTTCATCACTGACCTGCCCCATCAGGGTGGCCCACCGGTCAAGTTAGAGT